>NZ_CP029193.1:0-300000 GCF_008642355.1 Streptomyces venezuelae | reverse complement strand
CGGCGGCGTTCGGGCCCGTGGTCGCCATCGGGATCGACGCCGCGACGTTCGCCGTGTCGGCAGCGGGGCTCCTCCTCGTCAAGCTGCGGCCCACCCCGCGGCCGATCGGGGACAAGGGGGCGGAGCGGGAGCGGGGCGCCGAACGCGGCGGTGTGCGCGGCGAGTTCCTCGCGGGATTCCGCTTCCTGTGGGCGCACCCCGTGCTGCGCCCGCTGACCGTGCTGCTGTCCCTGTTCATCTTCCTCACGCACGGCATGACCGACGTCCTCATCTTCCGGATCAAGGAGGACCTCGGGCACGGCGACGGCACGGTGGGCTATGTGCTGAGCGCGGGCACGATCGGTACGTTCCTCGCCTCGTTCCTGGTCACCCGAGTGCGCAAGCGCCTCGGCTTCGGGACGAGTTGGGCCGGCGCCGTCGCGCTCGCCGGCATCGCCGTCGCCTGCCTCGGACTGACCGGGAGCGTGCCGGTGATCGGTGCGCTCTCGGCGACGATGCTGCTGGCCACCGGCGTCGCCGGGATCTGCTCCATGTCGCTGCGACAGGAGGTGACTCCGGGGCATCTGCTGGGCCGGGTCACCGCCGCGTTCTGGACCACCCACTACTCGCTCGGCCCTCTCGGAGCCGCCGCCGTCACCGCGGCCGCCGCCGGGTTCGGGGTGGCCGAGGTATGCCTGTCCGTCGGCGCGGGCGTGGTGTGCGTGGCGCTGAGCGGGACGCTGACGGGGATCGTGCGGGCGGAGTCGCCGGAGGCGTCGTCCCGTACGGCGGCGTCGGGCACACCCGAGTCGGCGACGGAGACCGCCTGACGCAGGGGGCGAGGGTGGGCCTACCGGGAGCGGGTCGCGCCGCCGACGGTCTCCTCGTCCGACGGGCGCGCACCGCCCCGCCCGTTCCGCTTCTCGTCCCCGTGCCCCGGCCACCACGCCGCGTGCCCTATGAGCGCCGTCAGCGCCGGAGTGAAGATCAGTGCCATGACGAACGCGGCGACGAGGATGCCGAACGAGAGCGAGAAACCCATCTGGGAGAGCGTCGAGTTGCCCGCGAGCATCAGTGTCGCGAACGTACCCGCGAGGATTACGCCCGCCGAACCGATCGTCGGCCCCGAGTGGCGGACCGCCGTGCCCGCCGCGTCGTGCGGTGAACGCCCCTCACGGGCTTCCTCGCGCAGCCGCGACACCATGAGGATGTTGTAGTCCGTGCCGAGCGCGACCACGAACAGGTACATGATCACGGGCAGCATGAACATCAGGCCCGGCTGGCTGCCGATCTGCTGGAAGATCAGAGAGGTCGCGCCGAGCGTCGCGCCGAAGCCGAGCGCGACGGACAGCATCAGGTACCAGGGCGCGACCAGGCTGCGCAGCAGCAGCCCGAGGATCACCATGATGGCGAGCGCGGCCACCGGGAAGACCACCGAATAGTCGCGGTCGACCGCCTTGTTGATGTCGACGTACACCGCCGTGGTGCCGCCGACCAGCGCCTCCGTGCCGGCCGGGGCGTCCTCGTGCGCGGCGGGGCGCAGCCGGTCCTTGAGGGTCTCCAGGGCCTTGTCGGAGGCGGGCGGGTCCGAGAGGATCACGGAGTACGAGGCCGTCGTGCGGTCCGGGTTCAGCCGCGGCGCCGCCACCTCGCCCACGCCGCGGACGTCGGCGAGCTGCTTGCGGAAGGCGGCGGCCCGGGGCTCCGCGACCGGCTTGCCGTTCGTGGAGGTGAGGTACACCGACGTCGGGTCGGTACTGCCCGCAGGGAAGCCCTTCTGGAGGTCGTCCAGGGCGACCATCGACTCCTTGTCCTTGGGCAGCGAGGACCCGGCCAGGTCGAAGTTGGCCTTGTAGCCGAGCGCGCCGAGCGCGAGGGCGCCCATGAACAGCGCGGACACCACCGCCCAGACGGCTGGCCTGCGGGCGATGGAGGTGCCGAGCTTGGCGAACCCCGTGCCGTGCGGCTCCCGCTGCCAGGACTTCGAGGGCCAGAACACCTTCGTACCGAGGAGCGACACCACGGCGGGGACGAGGGTGAGGCCGGCGAGGAGGGTCACGAACACGGCGATGGCCAGGGCGGGGCCCATCGACCGCAGCATGCCGAGCGAGGACAGCGTCAGCGCGGCGAAGGCGACGATGACCGCACCGGCCGCCGACGTGATCGCCTCACCGACCCGCTCCACGGCGTGCACCATGCCGCCCTTGGGGTCCTCGCCCGCGCGCAGCGCCTCCCGGTAGCGGAACAGCAGGAACAGGATGTAGTCCGTGCCGACGCCGAACAGGACGACGGTCAGCAGCTCCTGGATGGATGAGTCGGCCTTCATGTCGAACGCCTTGTTGGCGGAGGCGATCAGACCGGTCGCCATCGGTGAGATCAGACCGATGAGAACGACGGGCAGCAGCGCGATGATGGGGCTGCGGAAGATCACGAGCAGCAGCACCACGATGATGACGATCGTGCCGACGCCGACGAGCAGCCCTGCCTTCTTCGAGGCGTCGCTCTCGTCGAGCGCCTGCGCCGCCGAGCCGGTGATACCGGCGGAGAGGTCCGTGCCCTTCAACTCCGGCTTCAGGTCGTCCCGCAGCTCTTTCACGGCGTCCTGCTGCGCGGTGTCCTCGGGGTCGGTGAGCTTCGGCATGGCGACGACGGAGGTCTGCACCTGCTTGTTGGGCGAGACCTCGCCCGGCACGACGGCTTGCACCTCGGGGATCCTCCGGTTCTGGAGATCCTTGGAGACGCGTGCCACGTCGGCGGAGTCGGCGGCGGTCAGCTTCCCGCCGTCCGAGCGCTGGAAGACGATGATCGCGCCGACGTTCTGCTGTTGGGGGAAGTCCTTCTCCTGGACGTCGGCCGCGCGAATGGACTCGTAGTGGTCCGGAAGGAAACTCGCCTCGTCGCTGCTGGAGGTGAGCTTCGGCGCCAGCGAGATGACGGCGCCCGCGGCGATCACCCACGCGAGGATGATCCACCAGGGGCGGCGCACCACGAATCGACCCAGGCCAGAGAACATCGGCTACTGCCTCTCCTCGCCCCCGAGGCAAACAGTCGTGTTCCGCCCAGGATCGACCGGAGCGGGCGGCCCCGCCACCCGAGTGACTCGTTTCCGGCCACTCGTGCCGCGGCGGGGCGCCCGTGGCGCCGACGGCCGGTCAGAAGTTGATCATGTGTCCGGCCAGGCCGTGCACCGCTTCCTTGACGGCCTCGCCGAGGGTCGGGTGCGCGTGGACGTTCCGCGCCACCTCGTGGACGGTGAGGTCCCACTGCTGGGCGAGGGTGAGCTCCGGCAGCAGCTCGGTGACGTCGGGGCCGATCAGGTGGGCGCCGATGATCTCACCGTGCGTATCATCGCTGATGATCTTGACGAAGCCGACGGTGTCGCCCAGGCCGTGCGCCTTGCCGTTGGCCTGGAACGGGAACTTCGCGACCTTGACGTCGAAGCCCTTCTCCTTGGCCTGCGCCTCCGTCCAGCCGAAGCTGGCGATCTGCGGCTGCGAGTAGGTGGCGCGCGGGATCATCGGATAGTCGAGTTCCATCGTCTCGGCGTCCGCGAGGGTCTCCGCGGCCACCACACCCATGGCCTCGGCGGTGTGCGCGAGCATCAGCTTCGCGGTGACGTCACCGATGGCGTAGATGTGCGGCACGTTCGTACGGCAGCGGCCGTCGACCTCGATCGCGCCGCGCTCGGTGAGCGCCACGCCCGTCGCCTCCAGTCCGAAGCCGGACACGTTCGGCGCGAAACCGATCGCCTGGAGGACCTTGTCCGCCTCCAGGACCTGCTGCTTGCCGTCCTTGCCCGTGACGGTCACCCGCACCTGCTCGCCCGACTCGTCGATGGACTCCACACGCGTGGAGGTCATCACGTCGATGCCCAGCTTGCGGTACTGCTTCGCCAGCTCCTTGGAGACGTCCGCGTCCTCCAGCGGCGCGACCCGGTCGAGGAACTCGACGATGGTGACCTTCACGCCGTAGTTGTGCAGGACGTACGCGAACTCGATGCCGATGGCACCCGCGCCCGCGATCACGATGGAGCGCGGCAGCGAGTCGGCGAGGATCTGCTCCTCGTACGTCACCACGCGCTCGCTGCGGCTCGTGCCGGGCAGGAGGCGGGGTGTGGCCCCGGTGGCGATGATGCAGTTCTCGAAGCCGATCGTGGCGGTCGTGCCGTCGGACTTCGCGACCTGCAGCGTGTTCGCGTCCAGGAACGTGCCCCGGCCGTCGAACTCCGTGATGCCGTTCTTCTTCATCAGGAAGTGGACGCCCTTGACCCGGCCGTCCGCGACCGTGCGGCTGCGGCTGAACGCCTCGCCGTAGTCGAAGGAGACCTGCCCGTCGACCTTGATGCCGTACGTCTTCTGCTCGTGCGTGAAGAGGTGGGCCAGCTCGGCGTTGCGCAGCAGGGCCTTCGTCGGGATGCAGCCGACGTTGAGGCAGACACCGCCCCAGTACTTCTCCTCGACGACCGCGACCCGCTTGCCCAGCTGGGCGGCGCGGATGGCGGCCACATAGCCGCCGGGTCCTGCTCCGAGTACGACGACGTCGAAGCGGTCTTCCATGGGGAGGTCCTCTCTGGGTGGTACGGATCAGGTGGTGCGGATGGCTCTGCCCCGATCATCCGTCATGAGCGGGCCAGGACGGTCGGCGGGTGAGGGACACCACAGACCCCGCTCCGACCCGGCCCGGGGGCACGGCCAGGAACCCCCGCCAACCCGCGCCTCCCGCAGGGGCGTTGAGTTTCCGTACTTCATTCACCCGAACGTGGATCACCGGATAGTGTCGCGACAAGGAACACGTTCCGTGAATCCTGCGGGAGAGGTGGAGAGCGCGCTGTGGCGAGTGACAACCAGTCCGAGACGGTGTCCGGGCCGTCCAACCCGTCCATCCCCTACGACGTCCCGACGTCGGCACGCGGCTACGGCTGGATGCTGGGCGGCAAGGACAACTACGAGATCGACCGGAAGTTCATTCTCTCCACCGTGCCCTCGTTCCCCGAGGTCGTCGACATCTGTCGGCAGAACCGCCAGTTCCTCTACCGGGCGGTGCGATACCTGACCCGTGAGCGGGGCATCCGCCAGTTCATCGACATGGGCTGCGGCCTGCCCACCGACAACAACGTCCACCAGGTCGCCCAGCGCTTCGCACCCGACGCCCGCGTCGTCTACGTGGACATCGACCCGATCGTCCTCGCGCACGGCCGCGCGCTGCTCGCCGACGACTCCTCCACGACGGTCATCATGGGGGACATGCGGGACCAGGACGCCATCCTGAACCACCCCGACCTGGTGCGGCTCATCGACTTCGACGAGCCGGTCGCCACGCTCTTCCTGTCCGTCGGCCACCACCTCGTCGACGCCGACGACCCGCGCCGCGTCCTGCGCACCATCATCGACCGCGCGGCCCCCGGCAGTTTCGTCGGCTTCTCGCAGGTCATCTGCGAGGACCCGGTGCGCGGCGCGAGGATGACCGAGCACATCGCGGGCGGCGGCGTGCCGTGGCAGACCCGGACACCCGCCGAGGTCGACGTCCTCCTCGAAGGTCTCGAGCCCGTGGAGCCCGGCGTGGTCAACCTCGTCGACTGGCGCCCCGACCCGGACCAGCCCGCTCTGGAGCCGGTCGACCCCGACCTCGTGCCGTACCTCGGCGTGACCGAGGCCAACAAGGGGATCTACGAGTACGGCGGAGTGCTGCGCAAGCCGTAGCGGACGGTTGACCCGCGGGGGTGGACGCCCCACAATGACGATCATGATCCAGCACCTGACCGCCGCCGTACGGACATTCGACGTCCCGTGGCGGCGCGGGTGCGAGCGATCGGGCCGCTAGCTGTACGGAGCCGCGCTCCGCGCCGCCCTGCACGCCCGTCCGCTCCCGCATCCGAAGGATCAGACCCGATGACTGTCGCACCCCAGCCCGCCGCCACCACCGCTCTTCGCGAAGCGCGCGTCCCCGCCGACGGCATGTACGAGGGCCGCCGCACCCTGCGCCGCCTGCCCGACGACTGGCAGGAGCGCCCCTACGAGCTCTTCGACGTCGTGCCCCAGGGGCGCGTCATCGGCGCCGAGATCCGCGGCGTCGACCTCGCCCGCCCGCTGACGGCCGCCCTGCGCGAGGAGTTGAACCGGGCCCTGCTGGAGTGGAAGGTCCTGTTCTTCCGCGGCGCCCGCATCACGTCCGAGCAGCAGCGCGCCTTCGCCCTCAACTGGGGCGAGCTCGAGACCAACCCGCTGCTCGCGCGCGGCTCCGCCGACGACGTCGTCCGCTTCGACAAGGGCGGCAGCGCCACGCCCACGTTCGAGAATGTCTGGCACGCGGACGTCACCTTCCGCGAACGGCCCGCGCTGGGCGCCGTGTTGCAGCTGCACGAGGTGCCGCCGGTCGGCGGCGACACGATGTGGGCGGACATGGCGGCGGCGTACGACAACCTTCCCGATACCATCAAGGCGCGCATCGACGGAGCCCGTGCCGTGCACGACTTCATCCCGGGCTTCGCCCGCTTCTACGGCCCGGACCGGCTCGCCCCGCTCCAGGACCGCTTCCCGCCCGTCACCCACCCCGTGGTGCGCACGCACCCGGAGACCGGGCGGCGCATGCTCTTCGTGAACACGTCCTTCACCACGCACATCGTCGGCATGGACCGCGAGGAGAGCGACCGGCTCCTCGGCCACCTCGTGCGTCAGGCCCACGTGCCGGAGTACCAGGTCCGGTTCCACTGGCAGGCGGGCGACGTCGCCTTCTGGGACAACCGTGCCACGCAGCACTACGCCGTCGACGACTACGCCCCGCACCGGCGGGTCGCGGAGCGCGTCGCGATCGCGGGTGACCTGCCGTACTGAGCGGACCCCCCCCGCCCACGCGACCGAACTGGGAGCAGCCGATGACACCTCCGCCCTCCGGCCCCGGCACACGCGGCGGCGCCCTCGCCGGAGTCAAGGTGCTCGACCTGTCCCGCGTCCTCGCCGGGCCCTACTGCGCCCAGCTGCTCGCCGACCACGGAGCCGACGTCATCAAGGTCGAACCCCCCGCCGGCGACGAGACCCGCGGCTGGGGCCCGCCGTTCGTCGCGCCCGGCACCTCCGCCTACTACCGGAACCTCAACCGCGGCAAGAAGAACATCGTCGTCGACCTGTCCGTTCCCGAGGGGCGCGACATCCTCGACACCCTGCTGCTCGGCACCGACGTGCTCGTGGAGAACTTCAAGGCGGGCACCCTCGCCAAGTGGGGTTACCCGGACGACGAGTTGCGCCGCCGGTTCCCCGCCCTCGTCCACTGCCGCGTCACCGGCTTCGGCACCGACGGGCCACTCGGCGGGCAGCCCGGATACGACGCGGTCCTCCAGGCCTACGGCGGCCTCATGAGCGTCAACGGCGAGGCGGAGGGGCCGCCGCTGCGCGTCGGCGTGCCCGTCGTCGACCAGGTCACCGGCATCCTCGCCTTCTCCGGCATCCTGCTGGCCCTGCACGAACGCCACCGCTCCGGACTCGGCCAACTCGTCGACTGCGCGCTTCTGGACACCGTGATCAGCCTCCTCCACCCGCACTCCGCGTCATGGCTCGCCGACGGTGCCGTGCCGCGCCGCACCGGTTCCGCGCATCCGAGCATCGCTCCCTACGACTGCTTCGCCGCCGCGGACGGCCCGCTCTTCGTCGCCGTCGGCAACGACCGGCAGTTCGGCGCCCTCACGGACGTACTCGACGTGCCCGAGCTGGCCCAGGACCCGCGCTTTGGCACCAACCAGGACCGCGTACGCCACCAGCGGGAGCTGCGCGCCGAGTTGGAGCAGGCCATCGCGGACCGCCCCCGCGCCGAACTCACCGCGCACCTCACGGCCCGCGGCATCCCGGCCTCGCCCGTGCACGACGTCGCCGAGGCACTCACCGCACCCCAGGTGCGCCACCGTGGCCTCGTCGTCGAGGACGGCGACTACCGCGGTCTCGCCTCGCCCGTCTCCCTGTCCCGGACACCGGCCCCGGTGCGGGCCGAGGTGCGGGACGCGGGGGCGGACACGCGCGAGGTGCTCGCCGCCCGCGGGTTCGACGAGGAGGCGATCGAGGGGGCGGTCGGACGCGGGGTGGTGCGGGCGGCCGTGACCAGGGACGACGCCTGATTGTCAGTGGCGGGTGCGAGGGTGTCCGGCATGACACCACTGCGACTCACGGACATCGAGGCGGCCCTGCGGGACAGTTGGGGCGCGGACACCTATCCGCCGGACTCGACGAACAACTGGCCTCCGGAGAACCCGGCGCGGGGCCAGTGCGGTGTGACGGCACTGGTGCTGCACGACCTGCTGGGCGGAGAGCTCATGCGGGGCGAGGTGCTCGTCGACGGCGTCCGCACGGACTACCACTGGTGGAACCGCCTGGGCGCGGGCGTGGAGATCGACCTCACCCGTGAGCAGTTCGCGCCGGAGGAGATCGTGACGGAGGGCGCCGTCATGGCGCGCCCGCCGGAGATCCGCCGCTGCCGCGAGGAGTACGAACTGCTGCGCGCCCGCGTGCTCCGCAGACTCGCCGAACGCGCCGGGAACCCGGACCCGGTGCCCGCTCACGCCACGTCGTAGACGTCCAGCCGCCCGCACATCCCGAACCGGCCCCGGATCACGGGCCGTTCGGCTCGCACCGCCGCCCGCGCCAGATAGCCGGCGTCGCCGCGCTCCAGGCGGTCGAGCTGGTCGCCGGTCGCCTCCGCCGCGGCGGCCGCACCCGCACGCCAGCGCTCCCGCCACGCCGCCGCCGGCGGCTGGGCCAGGGCGACGGCGGCACGGTGGAAGGCGGCGAGCGGCTCCGGGTCCCCTGTCTCGGTCGCCTCGCGGAGTGCCGTGAACCCCTCGACGGCCAGGTCGCGGCGGCGCCGGGTCGCTGCCGCCAGCTCGGCCTCGCTGCCGCCGGAGGGCAGGGCGACGGCGGCGCGGTAGGTCCCGGGGTCGGCGAGGAGCGGCGGCGGCAGCGTCAGGACGGCATCCCCGGCTTCGGGGAGCCCGCAGTTCTGCATGAGCACGTTGATGGTCAGTCCGCCGTCGTTGACCAGGCGGTGGATGGTTCCGGGGGTGAACCAGACCAGGGCGCCGGGGGAGAGGGGAGTCTCGCGGAAACCGTCCGCGGTCAGGGTCTGCACGGCGCCGCTCCCGCCGGTGACCGCGTACCCCTCCGAGCAGGTCAGGTGCAGATGGGAAGTTCCGCCGCGCCTGCCGTCGCCGGCCGGCCAGTTGTAGACGCTCAGCCGGGAGACCCCGATGCCGCCGGGGAGCCCCTCGTACGGGACGGGCATCGCTTGCGCTCGGGGCGGTCGGTTCACCATGGACTCCTCGCGACGTCGCCGGGTCGGATACCGGTGGAAACACTACGGCCCCCGGTGTCGCCCGACACCGGGGGCCGCCCCGCGTCCCGGCCGCCTTCCCCCACGAAAGGTCACCGGGACATCCCCTGAGTGTGGTCAGGGTCTGTGATCCCGTCAGAAGGTCAGTGCCGCACCCTCCCCGAGACCCGCCTTCATCGTGCACTGGTTGGCGAAGGTGCTCGTCCAGTTGACGTGCTTGCCGTTCCAGGCGCCGACGACGGACACGGTGACCGGACGCCACTCCTTGGTACAGATGGCGTCGGACGAGGCGCCGACGAGCCGGGCGAACTGCCCGTTGACCTTGGCGAGTTCGGCGCAGGCCGCCGCCGCCGACGGGTGGGTTCCCCCGGGACGGGGCGCACAGGTGAGCGTCACGGCGCGCTCCACCGCCGCCGACTCGGCGTTCTCGCCCTGGCCGACCGTCAGCACGAGGGCGGACGGTGCGTAGAGGCTCTCCGCCTTGGGGGCCTCGGCCTGCGCGGTGCCTGCCGTCGCGGCGAGGACGCAGGTGGCCGCCGCCGCGGCTGCTCCCACGGCCTTGAGGGTGCGACGCATGGTGAACTCTCCTTCGATCGATGCGGTTGGTGACTGCGGTGAGGAGTCTTGCCGGTGCGGAGAGTGAGTGCCATCCGGATGGTCGATTTCCGGATGTGGCGTTCCGGTGAGCGGTGACCGCACGCTCGTTCGGGCAGCTCAGGGGTGGTGGGAGCGGTTCCGTGGCGCCTGTCCAGCATATGGACGAACGGTAATGGTATAACCAGAAACGACCGTTTGACCTGCGGAAACGTAAAATTGGTTCTCTCTTCGACTACTCGCATCGTCCGGAAATCGTCGCTGAATCGCCCGCCATCCTTACGAATCGTTGGCATTTCAGCATCTGCACCCCTGGATTGGTGACCGCTCCCGCGGTGGTCATCCCCGGGCGAACGCCAGGACGGCGGCGAGGTTCATCGGCTGCCGCGTCGACACATAGACGTAGGGCGCACCGCCCCAGGCGCCGGGCAGCTCGATGCGGAGCGCGGTGGGGACGTAGGAGCGCAGGAGCAGCAGCGCGTACGGGTTCGCCCGTGCCGTGCGCCACTCGAAGGCCTCCCGCTCGTCGAGGATCTCCGTCGCGCCGAGCGCCTCGATGGGGATGACCCGCTTGCCGACGACGAGGGACCCCGGCGTCACGAGGATGCGCACCCTGCCGTGCAGGTGCACGAGTGTCGCGGACACGGCGATGCCGAGCGCGGCCGCGATCACCGCGGCGAGCGCGCCGAAGGGAATCGCCGCCACGGCCAGCCCCGCGCCGCCGAGCGCCACCAGCCCCCACCAGGAGCGGGGGACGCTCAGCCGCTCTTCGTAGATGTGCATGACCGCATCCTGGCAGGCAACCGCGCGGCGTCCGGCGGGGGGTTCCCCACACGTACCGGCAGGCAACTCCCGGCCGTCGATTCCCGTCATCGAAGGAGTAGGCGGGGCACGTGAGTTCGGTGTGACCCATGGGACTTCAGTGCCCGTGGGCGTGCCCCGATGTGCTTGATGGCAAGGAGAATCACGTTGAGACGTGTGCTGAAAGGGGCGACCGCCGCGTTAGCGGTGCTCGCGCTCGCGGCGGTGTCGCCGGGCGTCGCCCATGCCGGGTCGGCCGCCGAACCCCCGCCGACCGGGCCGCCCCCGGCGTCGGCGTCGAGCGACGGACAGGGCGGTGCGGGACTGCCGGAGGGCTGGCGGCTGACCGGCAAGGGCGAGGGCAAGGAACTCGTGTGGACCTCGTCCGACCCGGTGCCGATGGGTGACGCGAGGGTCGAGTTCCATGCCGGGGACCGGCTCCTGGGCCGGCCCGTGGCGGCGCGGGACGGGCGTTCCTTCCGGCTGCCGCTGCGCGGCGCACGCATCGGCTCCGCGCGAGAGCTGAAGGTGCTGGCGGCCGGGCGCCGCCTGGACGAGGCCGGGTCCGGCGCCGAGTCGCGCACCCCGCGGCCAGGCCGGGCCGCCCGCCCTGAGGCGCCCCTGCCCGCCAACCCGGTCGACCCCGGAGTCCCGGGCCGCTACCGCACCGTCACCGGCTCGTACACGCTCAAGTCGGTGCGCCTGCCCGGGTTCCCCGCGCCGGTGGAGATGAAGGCCCACGTGGTCGGCCCCGCCGACGCCCCCGGCAAGCGGCCCCTGGCCCTCTTCCTGCACGGCCGCCACTACACCTGCTACGGGCCGGACGGCGAGGAGGCCATGAACTGGCCCTGCGCGTCCGGCCTGAAGCCGGTGCCGAGCCAGAAGGGCTATCAGCGCGCCCAGAAACTCCTGGCCTCCCAGGGGTACGTCACCGTGTCCATCGCCGCCAACGGCATCAACGGCCAGGACCACCTCGCCGAGGACGGCGGCGCGCAGGCCCGCTCGTCGCTGGTGCGGCTGCACCTCGCCCGCTGGGCCGACTGGGCGGGCAACCGGTCCACCGCTCCGGACGCGGTGCGCGACGTCGCCCCGGCCGACCCGTCCCGCGTCCTCCTCGTCGGCCACTCCCGCGGCGGCGAGGGCGTCGACCGCGCCGCTCTGGACAGCCTCTACCGCCCGCCCGCGGCGCAGGACGGCCACCGCGGCCCGGTCCGCTGGAAGATACGCGGCAACGTCCTCATCGGCCCGACCCTCTTCAGCCAGAACCCGGCCCCCGACGTGCCGTCCGTGACGATCCTGCCGGGCTGCGACGGAGACGTGTCCGACCTCCAGGGCGAGCTCTACGCCGACGGGACGCGCGGTGTCAGCCGCGGCACCGCCCTGCACAGCGCGGTGTACATGGTCGGCGCCAACCACAACTTCTTCAACAGCGAGTGGACGCCGGGCCAGTCGACGGCACCCTCCGTTGACGACTTCTCCTCCGACGCCCCCGACCCGGTCTGCTCGAAGGGCACGAGGACCCGGCTCACGGCGTCGCGTCAGCAGACCGCCGGTGCCGTGTACACAGCCGCGGCGGCCCGGCTGTTCGTCGCGGGCGACGACCGGGTGCGCCCCCTCCTCGACGGCTCCGGCCGACGTGCTCCGTCGGCCGACCCCGCGCGAGTGCTGACCCACGCGGTGGGCGCGCACCGCACACAGGCGCTGCTGCCCGGCCCCTCCACCAAGGTCGAGGGCGGCCGTGTCTGTGCGCAGGTCGCTCCCGACGACGCCAAAGCCTGTCTGCCGCCCAACACGTCGGGCGGGTCACCGCACTTCGCGGCATGGGAGCTCGCCCCGGAACCCGGCCGCGACGCGGTCGCGATGCGCTGGTCGAGAGCGGGCACCCCGGTACGGGTGAGCCCGGCGCGCCCGGTCTCCCTGGCGGGCGCGAAGGATCTGGCGCTGCGGGTGATCGTGCCGCCCAACACCACCGGGACCCGCCTCGACGTCGCGCTCGTCGACGCCGCGGGCCGTCGCGCCAAGCTCGGCGGGGTCAGCGTGGACGGACTGCCGGGCAGCGACCGCACCGCCTCCTACTGGGGTCGCGAGGTGCGCGTACCGCTGTCGCCCACGGTCCGGGAGAAGCTGGACCTCAAGCGGGTGAAGACCGTGGAACTCACGCCGCGCACCCGCTCCGGCAAGGCGTGGCTCATGGACGCCTGGGGCTGGCGCCCGGGAACGCCCTCCGTGCGGGCGGCGCAGCTGCCGCGTGTCGACGTCGGCCGGATCACGGTCCAGGAGGGCGACTCCGGAGCGCGTACCTACCGCGTCCCCGTCACGGTGTCCGGCAAGGGCAGCGGCAAGGTCCGGGTCTTCGTGCCCGACACCGAGACGGGCGAGGTCGCGCACCGGACGCTGACGGTACGTCCCGGCGACCGTGTCGACGTGCCGCTCAAGGTCCGCGGCGACACCCGCTACAACTACGACACCGAGTACGACGCGCTGATCAAGGCGGTACGCGGCGCGGTGGTCGGCTCGTACCACGGCGGCGTGCTCGCACTGAACGACGACCCCGCGCCGAAGGTCACCCTCGAACCCGTCGCGGACCGGGTCACCGAGGGCAAGGCCCTGAAGTAGCGGATGACGCTGTCGGAGCCGGTCGACGTGGACATGATGGCCACGCTCTCCTTCCAGCCCGTCGACGGCGGTCCGGAACTGACGACCCTGGACGTCGACCCGGAGTGGCTGGAGAACGAGCTCGGCTCGGAACCACGCCCGGAGAGGCCGCTGTCCGAGTTGGAGCAGGACCAGGGACTGTTCGTGAGCGTGCCCGCGGGCGAGACGACCGCCGACGTCAGCATCCCCACGCGCAAGGATGAGCTCGGCGAGCCGGAGGAGTCCCTCAGGGGCCGGCTCTTCGTCTACGACACGGGGTGGCGGCCGCAGCCGGGCCCGGTGGTCACGGGCACGGTCCGCGACGCGTCGTAGTACACGCGACGGTCAACCCGGCTGCGCCTGAGCCGGGTTGACCGTCGCGTCGTGAGGCTCACCGGGACACGGCCGGGCCGGGCTCATTACAGTTCTCCCATGCCCGACCCCGCGAACCTCCCCGACCTGCAGCTCCTCCGCGCCGACCACGTGCCCGCGCTGCGCGCCTTCGAGGAGACCAACCGTGCCTACTTCGCGGCCTCCGTCCCCGACCGCGGAGACGCCTTCTTCCGGGACTTCGACGCGATGTGCCGCGCCCGCCTGGCCGAACAGGCCGCCGGGGTCTGCTTCTTCCACGTCCTGGTGGGCGACGGCGGCGAGATCATCGGGCGGGTCAACCTCATCGACGTGGCGGACGGCGGCGCCGAACTCGGCTACCGGATCGCCGAGAAGGCCGCGGGCCAGGGCCTGGCCACGTGGGCCGTCCGGCAGATGTGCGGCCTCGCCGGCACCGCGTACGGCCTCACCGGGCTGCGCGCCGCGACGACGCTCGACAACCCGGCGTCGCAGACCGTGCTCGCGCGGGCCGGTTTCGTGCCGGTCGGCCACATCCGCCTCGACGGCCGCCCGGGAATCAGCTACGCCCTGACGCTCTGACGCGGCCGCGACTCGTGCAGCCGCGTGTGATAGCGGCCCTCCGACTCGTACCCCTCAGGGTCCTCGCCCGCCAGCCGCACCTGCCGCACCGCGTCGCGCTGCTCGTCGGCGCTGGTGAAGAGCCGCTGGGTGTAGGTCCGCGAGGAGTCGGTCACCGTGTCGAGGCCGTGCGCCGCGAGCGTCTCGGCGATCCGCCCGTAAGGCACCGTGCGCAACACGAACGCGCTGACCCAGACCGGCAGCCGTGCACAGTCGAGCAGCGCGTCGAAGGTGCGGTGCGAGATGTAGCCGATGCCTCCGGTGACCGTGATCAGGCCGGTGCGGGCCATCGCGCGACGCAGCTCGGAGCTGGGCGGATGCCGCTCCAGGTTCTCGGCGTACGCCTCGTCGAGCAGGCCCGCGTCCAGGGCGTAACGGGTCGCGTTCGCCGCCATGTCCAGGCCGATGACCGGTGTGGCATCGGCGCGCCGCCGCGAGGCGTAGAACTCCTTGTCGCGCTCGACCATCTCGGGCGGCGTGAGCGCGGCGGCCTCCTCGCTCGTGTAGTGCGCGTACAGGTCGGCGAGCGTCAGGTCGTGGTTGAGCAGCGCCGCGTTGATGCCGTACGAGCAGCACAGGTCGAGCACGGTCACCGGGCCCTCGTCACCCGCCACCCGTGCGCGCAGGTCGCGGGTGCGGCGGAAGACCGCCTGGGCGTGCTGCGGGATCTCGTACCGGAAGGGCGCCAGCGTCCGGAAGTACGCGCGCGGGTCCGGCTGGTCGTAGATGTCGTCGAACCGGGTCTTGCCCGACGCGTTGCTTGTCCTGTGCCGGTCTGCGGCCATGGGGCACCTCCGGGAGCGAGGAAAGGGTCTGAGGCAGACGTGCACTCCTACCGGACCCTCGCCGCCCCCCGATAGACCTCGTGGCGGTATCCGGCCACGGCACCGCCCCGCCGCGGACCCGGCCCACCGCCCCGCTGACTACCCTGGAGACGATGTTCTCCTCCCAGGGTCCCACGCTGCGTGAACTCGCCGTTCAGGCGTTGTCGTCCACCGAGCACGGGTACGACCTGCTCGCCCCCAAGTTCGACCGCACGCCCTTCCGTACGCCTGGCCGGTTCCTGGCGGCGACGGCGGAGGCGCTGCGCCCGCTCGGCCCCTTCGACGCCGGCCTCGACGTGTGCTGCGGAACCGGTGCGGGCGTCGAGGCGCTCCTCCCGCTGTGCCGGGAGCGCGTCACCGGGGTGGACTTCAGTGCGGGCATGCTGGCCGCCGCGGCGCGTGCGGTGCCGCGGGACGCCGGTGGTCCGGACGGACCCGCGGTCGACTGGGTACGGGCGGACGCCCGCGCCCTCCCGCCCTCGGGCCCCTTCGACGGCGGCTTCGACCTGGCCGTCAGCTTCGGCGCGTTCGGCCACTTCCTCCCGTCGGAGCGCCCCGCCCTCTTCGCCGGCGTCCACCGGGCGCTGCGCCCCGGCGGCCTCTTCGCGTTCCCGATCGGTGCCCCGCAGCCCTTCGCCTCGCCCTGGTACTGGGCACTGCTCGGCTTCGACGCCGTGATGCGCGCCCGGAACCTCCTGTGGCGCCCGCCGTTCGTCATGTACTACCGGACCTTCCCGCTCGGCCCGGTCCGCGAGGACCTCACGGCCGCGGGGTTCGACGTACGCCTGCTGCCCCTGGAGGGTTTCGGGCGCCGCCCGGACGGCAGCCCGCACTGGCGCCTCGTCGTGGCCCGGAAGCGATAGCGCCGCCGCCCGGACGGCACGGCGGGACCGGGCGCTACGGCTTGCCGTCGGCCGCCGCCCGCAGCGCCGCCACGTCCAGCTTCTTCATGCCGAGCATCGCCTGCATGGCCCGCTGGGCCCGCTCGGCGTCCGGGTCGGTGAGGAGTTCGTCGAGCACCGTCGGGACGACCTGCCAGGACAGGCCGTACTTGTCCTTCAGCCACCCGCAGGGGCCTTCCTCGCCGCCCTCGGACAGTTTGTACCAGTAGTGGTCGACCTCGTCCTGGTCGGCGCAGAAGATCTGGAAGGACACGGCCTCGTTGAACGTGAACTGGGGCCCGCCGTTGAGCGCCGTGTAGTGCTGGCCGTCGAGGACGAACTCCACGGTCAGGACGGTGCCCGCCGGGCGCGGGGCACCTTCGCCGTAGTACGAGATGCTCTTGATCTCCGAGTTGGGGAAGACCGAGACGTAGAAGTTCGCCGCCTCCTCGCTCTGCAGGTCGAACCAGAGGCTTGGCGTGATCCTGGGCATGACGTTCTCCTGTCGCGTACGCGGCGGTCCTGTCCGCCTTCGTCTCTGCCTATGTGGACCGTCGCACCCCCCGGAACTCATCGCCACACGGCGGACCGGTCACTCCTTTTCCCGTACGTGCGGCTCCCGGTCCAGAGCGATGCCGAAGTGCCGCTCGTACGCCGCGAGCACCTCCGCCTCCGTGGTCAGTTCGAGGGTCTCGCGCTCGCCGCCCGCGGTCGTCGTCAGGGTGCGCCCGCTCAGCGTGACGCGGCCGCTCGCCGTGAGGCGGGAGCAGACGAGCGACCGCGTGAAGTGCGAGTCGGGCGACGTGCGGTGGTACCAGGCACCGACCTTGAAGTCGGACAGCGCGCGCGGACGCGGGTCGGCCAGGTACTGCCGCTTGCCGTCCTTGAGGATGTCGAGGTCGCCGTCCGGAGTCTCCGCGACGCGGAACGCGCCCGCCGGGTCGGCCTGCTCCCCGCGGTCCGCGTAGGCGAGCGGCAGCTCGCTGTGGGCGCCGAAACCGACGTCCGCGAGCCAGTCGCCGCCGTCCTCCGTGCGGACCCGCAGAGCGAGGTGGTCGAAGGGGATGCCGGGCTCTCCCGCGTCGTCGTACACCCGGGCCTGCAGCAGCACGACGTCGAACCCGAGGGCCTTCAGGAGCGCGCCGAAAGCGCCGTTGAGTTCGTAGCAGAAACCGCCCCTGCGGGCGTCCACGACCTTGCTCACCAGGGCCTTGTCGGTGAGCTCGATGTCCTGGCCGAGGTGGATCGAGAGATTCTCGAAGGGCACGCTGCGCAGATGCGCCAGATGCAGGTCGTGCAGGGCTCGTGACGTGGGGGCGGCGGGGCGCTCGGCGCCGATGCGCCGCAGGTAGGCGTCGATCCGTTCGGTGTCCATGCGCACCAGTGTGGTCCGCGGTGCGGTGGACCGGCCACAGGCCCCGGACCGCGTCGGCGCCGTCCGTCGGTCCTAGGACTTCCGGACGAGGGCGGGAGGGACGGGTGGGTCGTGCCGGGGGCCGTCAATTCGGCGGTGGCGCACCGTCGTACGTGTGTATGATCGCCGACGACGTACGCGCCGCACCCGGCGCGCGACGACACGAGTGACGCATGGAGGTGAGCCCGATGACCGCGCGGCACAGCACGCAGCACCCCGTCCGGGCCCTCCTGCCCGCGGCCCGCGTCCGCGGCCTCGTCTGACGTCCCACGCCGGACACCCGGTCGCCTGCACCGCAGACGCGACGCCACCGCCAGGAGCGCCCCCCTCCGCGACCGAACGTCGCACCCTCCTGAGCAAAGGAACCGCTTCACCGTGCACGTCACGCCCTTCCAGGTCTCCGTCCCGGACGACGTCCTCGACGACCTGCGCACCCGCCTGCGCCGCACCCTCTACACCGCGGCCTCCGCCCCGACCTACTGGGCCGCGGGCACCGACCCCCACTACCTGAGCGACCTCGTCTCCCACTGGGCGGAGGGCTTCGACTGGCGCGCCGCCGAGGCCGCGCTCAACACCTTCCCGCACCGCGTCGCCGACGTCGCGGGCACCCGTGTGCACTTCGTGCACCTGCGCGGTGTACGGCCCGAGGGCGCGCCCGCGCCGCTGCCGCTGATCCTGAGCCACGGCTGGCCGAGCAGCTACGTCGAAATGCTGCCCCTCGCGCGGCGGCTCGCCGACCCGGGCGGCCACGGCGGCGACCCGGCCGACGCGTTCGACGTCGTCGTGCCCTCCCTGCCCGGCTTCCTCCACTCCGGGCTGCCCGAGGGGCCGTTCACCCGCAGAGGCGTCGCCGGGATCTGGCACGAGCTGATGACCCGCACCCTCGGATACCGGCGCTTCGGCGCCTTCGGCGGCGACATCGGGGGCGGCGTCACCCAGTGGCTGGGGGCCCGCCACCCCGAGGACGTCGTCGGCGTGCACGTCACCTCCGCTGTGGTCCCCGGGGACTTCGACGCGCGGCCGCCGACCCCCGAGGAGCAGGCCTACCTGGACCATCTGGACGCGTACGACGCCGAGGACCAGGGCTACAGCGAGATCATGTGCACCCGCCCCGACACGCTCGCCGCCGCCCTGCGGGACTCACCGGCAGGCCTGCTCGCCTGGATCATCGACAAGTACCGGGACTGGAGCGACTGCGACGGCGACCTGGAGGCCCGCTGGGACAAGGACACCCTGCTGACCGTCGCCACCCTGTACTGGGCCACCGGCTGCATCGGCTCGTCGTTCCGGCAGTACTACGACTACGTACGGCACAACACCCCCGTGCCGCCCATCACCGTGCCCGGCGCGATCACCCTCAGCCATGAACCGGCCTTCGCGCACTACCCGAAGAGCCTTGCCGAGCGCGTCTTCACCGATCTGCGGCACTGGAGCACCCCGGGGCGTGGCGGTCACTTCATGGCGCACGAGGAGCCCGAGCAGGTCGCGCGTGAACTGCGCGAGTTCTTCCGCCCCTTGCGGCCCGCGGACTGACGGACTGCCGGGCTGACGGCGGAAGAACTCGCGGGGGTGCCGTCAGCGGCCGTCGCTCTTCCCGCCGCCCTTCTTCGTCAGGGAACAGGTGGCCGTGGCCGCCTTGTGCGGGTCGCTGACCGAGCGGGCGGTCAGGGTCAGCCGCCCCTTCGGCCGGGCGTCCGCCGTCGCGGAGACGGCGACGTCCACGTCGACCGTGGCACCCGCCCGTGCCGTGGCCAGCTTGTTGGGCAGCCAGGCGGACCAGCCGCCGCCCGCGGTCGCTGCGGAGAGCCGGTAGACGTCGGAGTCCAGGTAGCGGGCGGCGTCCTCGGGGTGCTCGCCCGGCGGGTCCGCGAGGGCGCGGCCCGTGTTGGTCAGCGGGAAGGTGCAGGTCGCGCGGCCCTTCACGGGGTTGCCGGAGGCCTCGCCGCGGTGCAGGGCGGTCCCGCGGCGCTGCGGCCCCGCGCCGTCGAGCGACTTCACGGCGATCGTGTACGACAGCACACCCGAGCGGCCGCGCCGGATGTCGGTGACGTAGAAGTGCAGACGGTTGGCGCGGTCGACGTACTCGTAGGAGCTGCCGGAGTCCGCCCCGGCGTGGAAGAGCGCGTCGCTGAGCTGCCGGTAGTCGCCCATGGTGATCTTCTGCTCGGTGCCGTCGGGGCGGACGAAGTCCACCATGTCGATGTCCTCGGGGTGTGCGTCGATCACCCAGGCGAACGGGGCGCGGTCCTGGTTCTTGGTCTTGGTGATCAGCACGCCGTTGTCCGGCGTGAAGGAGTCCATGCCCATGCGGTCCACGACCTCGACCGTGTAGTTCTCGTAGCCGCCGCCGTCGCACAGCGGGTCGGTGGCGCGGTCGCAGGCGGGGGAGAGGTCACGGGACATGGCGATGTTCACGCCGGACAGCCCCCGCGCGCCGGGCGGCGCGGACCGGGCGGTGACCTTCGCGACGACCATGCCGGACTCGTCGAGCGCGTCGCGGTCCAGGCGCAGCACGTTCTTCTCGTCCACGATGCCGAGCTTCAGCTTGTCGCGCAGGATGTGCTGGGAGCCCATCGACCCGCCCTCGGTGGCCGGGATCTTCCAGCGGGTGTGCGGTCCGCCGGGGCCGTTGAACGAGCCGCGCGACAGCATGCTCCAGATCCCGGTGTAGGCGCGGCTCAGGGGCTTGCCGTAGGGGTTGTTGTAGTTGTCGCCGATGCCCAGTATGTGGCTGAGCTCGTGGGCGTACACCCCCATGCCCGAGCTCTCGGCCTGGGTGGAGGAGCCGGTGACGGCGTTCGGCCAGATACGGGCGGCGGCCTGCCAGGACGTCCACGGCACGTAGCGGGTCGTGGCGGCGTTGGAGCCGGACAGGATCGGGGACGGCGGGCCCCATGTCCCCGGCACCTGCCCCTCCGAGCCGAACTTCATCTGGCCGAACTCCTGCCACGTGGAGGACTCGTCCTGCCCCGCGGTCAGATAGAAGACGAAGTCGTACTTCGCCGCCTCGGCCTCGCCGACCTGCGCGACCCAGGCCGCCTTGGCGTTGGTGCGGATGTCCTTGCCGCACGTGCTGTCGACGGGGCAGGCGCCCGGGTTCATGCCGGGCTCGATGCCGTACTGGAACGACTTGAACGGCATCCGGTACACACCGAAGGCCTTCAGGTCGACGCCGACGCGGCCACCGGAGTCCTCCATCCAGTACTCGTTGATGGTGTGGCCGCGGTTGAGCGCGCCGGGTTTGTTCAGGAAATCCTCGTAGAACTGCGGGAGGCGGTCGCGCGGGATGCCGGACGCGGTGGTCTGCGGATTGCCGAAGACCGTCGAGCCCGCCGGTTTGCTGACGGTGAACTCCTCGTCGGGGTAGTCGAGGAGGACCAGGGCGCCCTTGAACGTCCTGTCGGTGGGCTTCATGTCGGGGTTCGCCCAGTCGGTGCCGGGCACGGAGCGGTACTCGCTCCACGTCATGTCATCGGGATTGCGCCAGTTCTGCGGGTCGATGGGCCGCGCGAGTGACGGCCGGCCGCGGTCGGCGGGACCGGTCTCGTCCGGCGTCGCGCGGGCCGTCCCCACCGCGGCCGTCGCCAGGGCCGCGAGGACGGCGACCAGGACGGTCGCGCGACGGGCCGGACGGCGGCGCGGACGGGTGCGGGAAGCGGGCCCGTGTACGGGGCGTCTGGGGTGTTCGGTGCGTCTGTGACGGAGGAACATGGCTCACCTCGTGCCTCTTGCCGGGAGAAAAGGGACAAGTGCGTGACAAGCCGTTCGAGTGGTGCGTCAACCGCTGCCAAGGTAGGCCGCCCGAAGCGGTGATGCCAGAGTGCCTCCAGGGCGCCCCGTGGCGGGTTCCGCGTCGGCAGCGGGGCGTCAAGTGGCCTCGCCGCGGGCAGGATTGGTGCTCCCTCAGCCGGCGGGCCGCGCACACCTGACCCGCCCGGCGCGTCTTCGAGCGGAAGGAGCCGACCATGGCGGTCGACCGGCACGGCCACCCGATGTCCCGCACCGGCAAGGAGGCCGCGGCCCTCTACGAACAGGCGCTGGAACACCTGCTGTTCTTCCGCGCCGACGTCGCCGACACCTCCCGCCGGCTGCTCGCCGTCGCGCCCCGCTCGGTCATGGGTCACGTCCTCGCCGCCCACCTGGGCCTGCTCGGCACGGAGGAGAAGGAGGCCGCCGACGCCCGCGTCACGTTCGAACGCTTCAAGGAGCACGTGCACCGGGGCGAGATGACACCGCGCGAGCGGATGCACGTAGCCGCCGCCACCTCCTGGCTCAGGGGCGACCTCCACCAGGCGGGCCGGGTGCTCGGCGAGATCTCCGTGGAGTACCCGCGCGACGTGCTCGCGCTGGCCGTCGGCCACCAGATCGACTTCTTCACCGGCGACGCGGCGCGTCTGCGCGACCGGATCGGCGGCGCCCTGTCCGCCTGGGACGCGGCGGACCCGCAGTACGGCCCCGTCCTCGGCATGTACGCCTTCGGCCTCGAGGAGTCGGGCCACTACGAACAGGCGCGGGAGACCGGCCTCGCCGCCGTCGAACGCAGGCCGCGGGACGTGTGGGGCATCCACGCCGTGGTGCACACCTACGAGATGCAGGGCCGGTTCGCCGACGGCATCCGCTACCTGGACGCCCGCACCGCCGACTGGGCGAGGGGCAACTACCTCAACGTGCACAACTGGTGGCACTACTGCCTCTACGCCCTGGAGGCCGGCGACATCACGCGCGTCCTGGAGGTCTACGACGCGGCCCTGCACCACGCGGAGTCGACCGGCGCGGCGATGGAACTCCTGGACGCCGCCGCTCTGCTGTGGCGGCTGCGGCTGGCCGGGCAGGACACGGGCGACCGGTGGGGGCCGCTCGCCGACGCCTGGGCCGCCCGCCACGACGGCCCGTACTACGCCTTCAACGACGTGCACGCCGTGATGGCCTACGTCGGCGCGGGCCGCACCGCCGACGCCGAACGCCTCGTGCGCGCGCGTGAGCACTACGTCGCGTGCGGTGGCCCCGGCGTGTCCAACCACGCCATGACCGCGGACGTCGGGCTGCCCGTCTGCCGGGCGCTGATCGCGTACGGGGAGCACCACTACGACCGGGCCGTGGACCTTCTGCTCCCCGTACGGCACCGCCTGGCGGAGTACGGGGGGAGCCATGCCCAGCGCGACGCCGTGCACAAGACGCTCCTGGAGGCCGCTCTGCGCGCCGGCCGCCACGACCTGTCCCGCACCCTGCTGAGCGAGCGCGTCAACCTGCGCCCGGTCTGCCCGTACAACTGGCTGGCCCAGGCCCGCCTGGCCGACGCTCTGGGGGAGGACGCGCGAGCCGCTGTGGCCCGCGCCAGGGCGGACGAGCAGGCGGCCGACGGCGCGGCGGCGCTCAAGCGCTGACGCGCGGGCCGGCGCGGACGACCCGGGGCGGCGGGAACGGCGTGATCCGGCCAGCGGCTGTATCCGTCGCTTCCGGATGTGGATGCGTGTGGGGTGCAGGTATGCGGGCCGAGCTGCGGTGCGGCATAAGGGGAGTCGACGGTTCCGCGCCAATGATGAAGAAACCGTTGACACGTGACTGCACCCTGTGGCCTAGAAAGGGAGATCCGCTCTCCTCCCAGGGGATGACACTCCGCCCGACGCAGTACAGCGACCGTGGGTCGAGAGTCCGGCTTGCAGGCGGACTTGCTCACGTCAAAGCGCGGTGAAGATTGAGGGGAAATCCTGCTGGACCCCCTGACGTGCGGCGATCGCACCGGCAGAGGGTCGTCCGTGCCTGCCGAACCCGACGGGAGTCCCCTTCGCCGTGGCTACGTTCCTGTACAAACTAGGTCGCCTCGCCTTCCGGCGGCGCCGCTACGTGGCGCTGCTCTGGGTCGTGGCGCTGGCGGGGGCCATCTTCGCCTCCTCGGCGGCGCCCGCCCCGCCCGAGGACTCCTTCTCCATGCCGGGAACGGAGTCGCAGAAAGCTTTCGACCGTCTCGAGGAGCGCTTCCCCGACGCCAGCGCCGACGGAGCCAGCGCCCGCGTCGTGATCCGCGCCCCCAAGGGCGAGAAGCTCACCGAGGGGCAGCAGAAGAGCGAGGTCGACCGGCTGGTCGACACCATAGGCAAGGGCCCGCAGGTGTCGAGCGTCGACGACCCCTACAAGGCCAACGCCGTCAGCAAGGACGGCACCACCGCCTACGCGTCGGTCACCTACAAGGTCGCCGCCACCGAGCTCACCGACGAGGCACGGGACGCGCTGACCGAGGCGACCGACAAGACCCGCGACGCGGGCTTCACGGTCGAGACCGGCGGTGACGCCGTCATGGCCGAGCAGGAGATGGGCGGCAGCGCCGAACTCATCGGCATCGCCATCTCCGCGGTCGTCCTGATCCTCACCTTCGGTTCGCTGGTCGCAGCGGGCATGCCGCTCCTGACCGCGATCATCGGCGTCGGCATCGGCATCTCCGGCATCGCGGCGCTCGGCAGCACCCTCGACCTCTCCGCCACGACCTCCACGCTCGCGATGATGATCGGCCTCGCCGTCGGCATCGACTACGCCCTCTTCATCGTCTCCCGCTACCGAGCGGAGATAGCCGAGGGCCGCGAACCGGAGGAAGCCGCGGGCCGGGCCACCGGAACCGCCGGATCCGCCGTCGTGTTCGCCGGCCTCACCGTGGTCGTCGCCCTCTCGGGCCTCGCGATCGTCAACATCCCGATCCTCACCAAGATGGGTCTGGCCGCCGCGGCCACCGTCGTCATCGCCGTCCTCATCGCGCTCACCATGATCCCCGCGCTGCTCGGCTTCGCCGGCCGCAAGGTGCTGCGCCGCAAGGACCGCAAGAAGTCCGCGAGCGAGCTGTCCGACCCGAACGCCAAGCCGAAGCTCGGCACCCGCTGGGCGCGCTTCGTCCTGCGCCACCCGCTGTCCGTGCTCCTGGTCGCCGTCCTCGGCCTCGGCGCCGTGGCCGTACCCGCCGCGAGCCTGGAACTCGGTCTGCCGGACGAGGGCTCGTCCGCGCCGGACTCCACGCAGCGCAAGGCGTACGACATGCTGTCCCAGTCGTTCGGCGCGGGCTTCAACGGCCCGCTGATGATCACGGTCAGCAAGGACGCCGACGTCGCGGGGGCCGCCAAGACCGTCGGCGACTCGATCGCCAAGATCGACGGCGTCGCCGCCGTGACGCCCGCTCAGGCCAACAAGCCCGGCGACACCGCGATCCTGAACGTCATCCCCGAGACCGGACCGAGCGACCACAAGACCGAGGAACTGGTCAAGTCGATCCGCTCGACCGCCGACGGCATCGGCGCCGACACCGGCTCCGAGATCCTGGTCACCGGCCAGACCGCGATGACCATCGACTTCTCGCAGACCCTCGACGACGCGCTCCTGCCCTACCTCGGCCTGGTCGTCGGACTCGCCTTCCTGCTCCTGATGCTGGTCTTCCGCTCCATCCTGGTCCCGCTCAAGGCGGCGCTCGGCTTCCTGCTCTCGGTGGCCGCCGCGCTCGGCGCCGTGGTCGCGGTCTTCCAGTGGGGCTGGCTCGCCGACC
Source organism: Streptomyces venezuelae (assembly GCF_008642355.1). Lineage (NCBI taxonomy): Bacteria > Bacillati > Actinomycetota > Actinomycetes > Kitasatosporales > Streptomycetaceae > Streptomyces > Streptomyces venezuelae. The sequence continues at coordinate 275,073 of NZ_CP029193.1, read as the reverse complement.
TCGTGGGCGTCGACCAGCCGGGCCCGATCATGAGCATGATGCCGATCTTCATGATCGGCGTGGTCTTCGGCCTGGCGATGGACTACGAGGTCTTCCTCGTGACCCGGATGCGCGAGGCGTACGTCCACGGGGCGCGCCCCGGAGAGTCGGTCGTGACCGGCTTCACCCACGGCGGACGGGTCGTGGCCGCGGCCGCGATCATCATGATCAGCGTCTTCTCCGGCTTCATCATGGAGAACGACGACATGATCAAGATGATGGGCTTCGGTCTGGCCATCGCCGTCCTCTTCGACGCCTTCGTCGTCCGCATGGCGATCGTGCCCGCCGTCCTCGCCCTGCTCGGCAAGTCCGCCTGGTGGCTGCCGCGCTGGCTGGACAAGGTCCTTCCGAACGTCGACGTGGAGGGCGAGAAGCTCCACAAGAACCTCGGCGACACCGGGACGCCCGACGCCGAGACGGACCGGGAACTGGCCCCCGCCGGCCGCTGACACACCGCGGTCCTCGCTGAGCGGGCCGGTCGGGACACCCCACGCGTGGGGGGAGTGCCCCGACCGGCCCGCTCGGTCGTTCCCCGGGGTCCGGACGCCTCAGCGGCGGTCCGCGTAGACCATCCAGACCTGCCCGGGGGCGAAGGTCATCGGCTCGCCGTTCGGCCGGGTGAACGTGGTGCCGCCCTCGGCCGAGGGACGCTCCCAGCGCGTCGCGTACCGCTTCCCGTCGCGCAGCACCGTCGCCTTGCCGCGGCCCACCGTCTCGATGTACGGCGTCACCGCGCCGTTGACGTCCTTGAAGCGTGACGGACGCATGTTCACGTGCTGGATCACGACGGTGCGGGCGCCGAGTCGCTTCCCCGAGGTGCTGCGGGCCGGTGCGCCGTCGAAGGACGCGAGCCAGCGGCCCTGCCGCGGCGACCAGCGGAAGGTGTGGCTCGCGGAGGCGTACTGGACGGTCCGCGCGGCGGTGCGGGCACCGCCCGCCGGGGCCGGGCCGAAACGGAAGCCGATGTCGGCCGGACGTTCGGCCCGCGGCGCCGTACGCAGCAGTGCCTTCGGGCGGACGAAGAGGTTGTGCGGGGCGGGGCGTCCGCTGTGGCGGAAGTACGCGCCGGGCGCACGGTCGTGCGAACGGGCGTACAGCGGCGAGTTCCGCAGCACCTTCTGCAGGGCGCTGCGCGCCCCGGAGTACGCGAGGGCGGGCCGCCCGAACTGGCGCAGGAGCTCGATGTCCGACTCGCGCGCACTGCGCACCGGCCCGACGGCCTTCGGGAGTTTGCTGGAGTACACGCCCATCAGGCGGCTCATGCCGCCCTCGACCTTTTCCACGTAGACGATGTCGGCCCGGTCGAGACCGGTGTGCGGCCGTGCGTGGCGCGCGTTGTCGAACTTCACGGCGAGCACGGGATTCTGTTGTGCCGACTGCCCCGTGAAGGGTGAGGTGATCCGCGGGGCCGGGGCGTCCTCGGGGGAGGGGGCGCTCGCGTACGAGGGGGCTCCCACGGTGAGCGAGGCCGTGGCGACCAGGGCGAGCACTTTCGCGCCGATGCGAGTGCGACGGGTGGCCCGGACTCTCGATGCTGCCTTCAAGGCGTCTCCATTCGTGGCGGGGCGGCAGCCGCAGATGTACCTCCCGCGCCGGTACGGCCAATCACGCCTGGGCCATCCACCGGCGCCCCGTCACTCTTTCCGGGGCACGGCCCGCGTGGCACCGCCTTGAACAGGGCGCAAGTTGTCAGCACGTCTGATGCGCACTAATGTCACCACGCCTTGGTGAACGGGAAATCCGGTGTGATGCCGGTGCGGCCCTCGCCACTGTGATCGGGAAGTCCGGCTCCAGCCCTCGCGGCAGCCACTGGGTACGCACGTACCCGGGAAGGCGGAGTCCGGTCGGTACGACCCGTCAGCCAGGAGACCGGCCAAGGCGCGTTGTCCATCCACGAGGTGCTGGAGAGGGTCTGCCGAGCCATGCACATTGCCGAGGGTTTCCTCCCACCGGCGCACGCGATCGCCTGGGGCGTAGCGTCCGCGCCGTTCGTCGTCCACGGAGTCCGCTCCCTGACCCGTGAAGTCAAGGAACACCCGGAGAGCACGCTGCTCCTCGGCGCCTCCGGGGCCTTCACCTTCGTCCTTTCCGCCCTGAAGATCCCCTCCGTGACGGGCAGTTGCTCGCACCCGACGGGGACCGGGCTCGGGGCGATCCTGTTCCGACCGCCGATCATGACGGTGCTCGGGACCATCACCCTGCTCTTCCAGGCCCTGCTCCTCGCCCACGGCGGGCTCACCACCCTGGGCGCCAACGTATTCTCCATGGCGATCGTCGGGCCCTGGGCGGGATACGCGGTCTACCGGCTCCTCAAGCGGTACGACGTGCCGCTCATGGTCGCCGTGTTCTTCGGCGCGTTCGTCGCCGACCTGTCCACGTACTGCGTCACCAGCGTCCAGCTGGCCCTCGCGTTCCCCGACCCGAGCAGCGGGTTCCTGGGCGCCCTGGGCAAGTTCGGCGGCATCTTCGCCGTCACGCAGATCCCGCTCGCGGTCAGCGAGGGACTGCTCACCGTCCTGGTGATGCGGCTGCTCGTGCAGTCGAGCAAGGGCGAACTGACGCGGCTCGGCGTGCTGTTGCAGCGCAAGCGGCCGACCGCGACGACCGAGCCGACCAAGTCCACCGGGACGCAGACGGGGGCCAGTGCCTGATGAGCCGTAACGCGAAGATCAACACCCTGCTGCTCCTCATCGTGGCCGCACTCGCCGTGCTGCCCATCGCACTCGGACTCGGCGACGACGAGGAAGAGCCGTTCGCCGGCGCCGACGCCCAGGCGGAGACGGCGATCACCGAGATCGAGCCGGACTACGAACCGTGGTTCTCGCCGCTGTACGAACCCCCGTCCGGTGAGGTCGAGTCCGCGCTGTTCGCCCTCCAGGCCGCCCTCGGCGCCGGTGTCCTCGCCTACTACTTCGGAATCCGCAAGGGCCGCAGGCAGGGCGCGGAACAAGCACGTGCGGAACAGGCCGAAGAGGCGCGTGCGAAGCGGGACACCGGCCCCGCCGGGGAACCGGTCGACGCGGACGGCGGCCGGGCCGAGACCGAGCAGGTCTGATCCGGCGTGCTGCCCATCGACGCGGCGGCGCACAGCAGTCGCTGGCGCCGCCGCCACCCCGTGGACAAGGCCGTGCTCGGGCTCGGCCTCACCATTCTCGCCATCTCCCTGCCGCCCTGGCCGGGCGCCGTCCTGGTCCTGGCCGCCGCACTCGTCCTGTTGCTCGGCCCCGCGGGCGTGCCCGCCCGCAAACTGTGGCGCGCCTACCGTGTGCCGCTCGGCTTCTGCGTCACCGGCGCACTCACCCTGCTCGTCCAGGTGGGCGGCCCCGGAGGATTCGTGACGTTCGCGGAGGGCGGCCCGGCGCGTGCGGGCGGGCTGCTCCTGAGGACCTCCGCGGCCTCGCTCGGCGTGCTCCTCTTCGCCTTCACCACGCCGATGTCCGACCTGCTGCCCCGCCTGGTCAAGGCGGGTGTGCCCGCACCCGTGGTGGACGTGGCCCTGGTCACGTACCGGATGAGCTTCCTGCTCCTGGACTCCATGAGCCGCATCCGGCAGGCGCAGGCCGCCCGCCTCGGCCACACCACCCGCGCCGCCGCCTGGCGTTCGCTCGCCGGTCTCGGCGCCACGGCGTTCGTGCGCGCCTTCGACCGGGCGGGCCGCCTGCAGGTGGGCCTCGCCGGGCGCGGCTACGACGGCACCCTGCGCGTCCTCGTGCCCGAGGCCCGCATGTCGCGGTCCTTCGTCGCGGCGGGCGTGGCACTCCTCGCGGGCCTGGCGGCCCTCACCCTCGTACTGGAAAGGTTCCTCCCATGAGCGAGCCGAGGGCTCTGCGCGAGCCGGACGCTCCCGCACGGCCGCACGTCTCCGTCGTCGCCCTGCGCGCGGCGGCGTACGCGTACGAGGACGGGCCCACCGTCCTCAGCGGCCTGGACTTCGACGTCGTCGACGGCCGCGCGCTCGCACTGCTCGGGCGCAACGGCAGCGGCAAGACCACCCTCATGCGCCTCCTCAGCGGCGGACTGCGCCCCGCCGAGGGGAGCCTCACCCTGGACGGCACCCCGGTCACGTACGACCGCAAGGGCCTGACCCGGCTCCGCACCACCGTGCAGCTGGTCGTCCAGGACCCGGACGACCAGCTGTTCGCCGCGTCGGTCGAGCAGGACGTGTCGTTCGGGCCGCTCAACCTCGGCCTGCCCGACCCCGAGGTCAGGGCCCGGGTCGCCGAGGCTCTCGCCGCCCTCGACATCACCCCGCTCGCCGACCGGCCCACCCACCTGCTCTCCTACGGCCAGCGCAAGCGGACCGCGATCGCGGGCGCCGTCGCGATGCGCCCCCGCGTCCTCGTCCTCGACGAGCCGACCGCGGGACTCGACCCCGACGGGCAGGAGCGCCTCCTCGACACCCTGCAAGGACTCCGGGACGCGGGCACGACCGTGGTCATGGCGACCCACGACGTGGACCTGGCCCTGCGCTGGGCGGACGACGCGGCGCTGCTCACCCCCTCCGGCGTACGGACGGGACCGGCCGCGGAGATCCTGGCCCGGCGGGACCTCCTCGACCAGGCGGGCCTGCACCTGCCCTGGGGCATCGCGGTCGGCGAACTCCTGCGCGCCCACGGCCTGCCGACCGGCACGACAGAAGGGCCGCGCACGGCCGAGGAGTTGGCGGCGCTGGTGGCGCGCCCGGCGAGCGGGGCGGACGACGTCTGACCACCCCGGAGGCGGGGCTCAGCCGCTCTTGAGAGTGCGGTCGAGCAGCGACAGCAGCCGATCCCAGTGCCGCCGGAGCCCCTCGGCGTCGAAGGCGTCCGTGTCGGACATGGTGAAGCCGTGGGCCGTGCCCGGGTAGGTCTCGATGGCGTGGGTGACACCCGCCGCGTCGAAGGCCTTGCCGAGCTCGTCGACCGCCTCGGGTGTCAGGTCTCCCTCCGCGAGGCCCAGGTGGACCTCGGCGGTGAGGCCGTGGACGAGGCGGTGCGGGCTGTCCGGCGCGTCGGTGACCACGAAGCCGGGGTGGAAACCCGCGACGGCGGCGACCCGATCCGGGTGGGCGATGGCGGTGCGCATCGCCAGCGAGGCGCCCAGGCAGTAGCCGATCGCGGCGACCGGTCCCGCGCCGACCTCGGGCCGGGCCGCGAGGAAGGAGAGGTAGGCGTCGGCGTCCCGCAGGATCCGCTCGGTGGTGTGCGCCTGGATCAGGGGCATCGCCTGGGCGAAGACGCCGGGACGTTCCGCCTCACCGATGTGGCCCGGGAGGTCGAACACCGGCGCCGGGCCCTGCCGGTAGTAGAGGTTGGGGACGAGTACGCAGTATCCGTGCCCGGCGAGCTCGACGGCCTTGTCCGTCAGCTCGGGGCGCAGGCCGAAGGCGTCCGGGTACAGGAGCACACCGGGGTGCCGCTCGCCGTGGTCGGGAAAGGCGGCGAAGGCGTCGGCCACGCCGTCCGCGGTGGGTATCTGCAGTGTCTGGGTGGGCACGGCTTTCCTTCCGGTCGAGGTCGACGGGGAGCTCCGCGCGTCGCGAGCTCCCCGCACCCGCACGATAGGTGCTGTGCCGTGACCGGAAGCCAGCGCCCCGGGAGCGCTCGGCCGTGCCCGTTCCTCAGCAGTGCCGGTACACGTGCCCGTCCTCGCCAGCCGGCCGCACGTCGCGGTCGCGCAGGGTGACGGAGAGCTTCTTGCCCCAGGCGCGGCACGCCGCGTCGAAGTCCTTCGTCACGTACTCGATGTCGAAGACCTTCCCGTCGTACGCGGACGTGAAGTCGGGGCACTCCTTGTAGTGGGCGCACTCCTCGGTCACCGCGAAGTCGAAGCCGATCCGCTCGCGCCGGTCCAGCAGGTCGGTGGTGTTCTTCTGCGCGATGGCCAGGCCCTGGCTGTGCGCGCGCCGGGCGAGAAGACGGGCGAAGGCGGCCGCGTCGTCGGTGGTGAGCAGGCCGTCGGACCGTTCGTAGGAGTCGAGGTTGTCCGGCTCCACCGCGTCGAAGCCCGCGTCCGCGCAGCCGTCGATCCACTCCCCGACGATCTCGGCGAGCGCCTCGCGCTTCTTGCGCGTGGAGATGTCGAGGAGCGGCTCCTGCCAGTCCTCGTCGACGACCGTCCGCCCCTTCTTGTCGCGGAGGACGAGATCGCTGTGCTCGCGCTGCCACCAGCGCGCCGCCTCCTTGCCGGGCTGGGCCTGGAAGGCGTTGACGTAGCAGATGTTGTAGAGGTCCGGGGCGGGGTCGGCGGTGCGGTCGCGCGAGACGGCACGGACCTTCGCCGGGGGCTTGTACGGGCCGCCCAGCTGATAGTCGAAGGTCGCGTTCACCGGCGGCTGCCGCATGTCGTCCTCGCCGGATCCGGCGGACGGGCCGGACCCGGCGGTCGAGCACCCGACCAGGAGCGCGAGCAGCAGTGCGCCGCCCGTCCCGGCCCGTAGGGTGCGGTTCTTGCTGGTACGCCACTTGGTCCCGTTCACGCGACCATGATCGCAGCCCTCGCGGTCAGGACAGTTTCAGGGCGGTCGGTCAGGACAGTTTCAGGGCCGCCGCGGTCCGCTCGGCCATCCCGGCTTCGCCCAGGGCGTTGGGGTGCACGGGCACGAAGTTCGTGCCGAAGAGGACCGGCTCGATCCAGCGCTGTCCCGCCGGGCGGCACGCGTCGTGCGCGTCGGACGCGGCGGCCATGTCGACGAACGTCGTCCCGGTCTCTCCGGCGGCCCGCTGCGCGGCGCCGTTCAAGTGCGCCTGAAGGTCACGCAGGTACGGCACGTCGCCTTCGGCGATGGGCATCTTGGCGAAGCAGCCGGGCACGGCCTTCGCGGGGGTGATCCACGGGTAGCCGAGGATCGCGACCCTCGCCTTCGGCGACTTCGCCTTGATCTGGTTCAGGGAGTTCTTGATCGCGGGGTACGTCGTCGCGTCGATCTGGTCCTTGAACTTGTCGCCGTTGGCGTCCTTGCAGGGGCTGCCCTTGCCGCCCGACAGGATGCCCGCGCTGCCGCAGGCGAGGATCGCGTTGATGAAGGTGCTGTTGTCGTTGCCGCCGATGGTGAGCGTCACCAGCTCCGTGTCGCTCTTCAGGGCGTCGAACTGCGGGGCGACGCCGGGGTACTGGGACGAGGTGAAGTGCTTCGTCTGGGCACCGCCGCAGGTCACGTCGGTGAGGCGGGCGCCGAGGGAGGCGGCGAGGAGATGCGGGTAGTTCAGGGAGGTGCGGGCGCACAGGAGGGGGGCCCCGGGATCGAGGGGCAGTACGCCCGACCCGGCGCTGTAGCTGTCGCCGAGGGCGACGTAGCGCAGCGGGTCACGGGTGTCGGGAGCGGCGGCGGCCGGCCCCGCGCCGAGGCCGAGGGCGGCGATTCCCGTGACGGCGGCGAGGGCCGCCACTGTGCGCCGCGGTCTGGGCATACGCATGAGGGTTCTCCTCCGGGGGAGAGTGCGTGGGGGGTGGAGCTCGTGCACCGTAGTTCACGATCTTGCAACCCACTACGCGTGCGCGTGCGCATCCCCGCCCGGAGTCTTGGCACTTCGGTGACAACCACACGAACGGCCCGGTGCCCAGGGGGGCGGACAGCGGGCTTTCGCTGTCCGCCCCCCTGGGCACCGGGCCGGGTGACGACGGTTATGACACAGGCGCTCAGTCCTTGAGGATGCGCCGGAGGTTGTCGGCGTTGCCGCAGTCCGCCGCCAGCTGCTTCTCGCGCTCCGCGAGGAAGGCGGCGCCGAGCTCCTCGCGCCGCTCCATGGGGACGTTCTCGCGGGCGCCGTTGAGGATGGTGCGCTCCTCCTCGTCCGCGTGGTGGTTGACGGCCTCGACGAGTTCCTCCAGCTTCTCGTCCCACTCGTCCGAGCCGACGTCCTCGACCTCGAGCAGGGCGAGCAGCGCCTTGTTGCCCTCCTCGTGCTCCTCCTCGCCGTGCTCGACCTCTTCGTCGTCGATGTTCTTGAACCTGCGGAGCGCCGGGTAGACCTCCGCCTCCTCGGCCAGGGCGTGGGCGATGAGCAGGTCGGCGAACTCGCTCAGCGCCGCCGCCCGGTCGGCCTCGACGCTGCGCATCTTGCGGAAGAGGTCCTCCATCGTCCGGTGGTCCTGGAGGATCAGGTCGACGACGTCCTTCGTTGCGGCCATCGGGGTCTGCCTTTCTGCGAGATGGGGCCGGGGTGCTACGGACGCCGTGTACCCCGCCCGAGCCGTTCGATGAGTCGCTCCACCTCGTCGGGGTTGAGGTGGAGGAGCAGTGCGTCCTCGGGTGTGCCCGGGGCGGCGGGCGCGACGACGAGCCGCACGTGCTCGCCGGGCTGTCCCGGGGGCGGGGCGGAGAAGGACGGGGGGAGCGAGGCCCGCCAGGAGAGCAGCGCGTCGCGCAGACGGCCGTGTGCCGAGGCGGTGTCGCGCGCGGCCCAGCGCGTGGTGACGGCGTCGAGGCCGTCACCACGCGGGGCGGAGTCGGTGGTACGTGCCGTGCTGTCGGTGCGTGCTCTGCTGTTGACCATGGAGTCATCCTGGCGACCGCCCGCGGTATCCGCCTCCGGTCGGCCGCAGAGGGAGTAAATCGGCCGCCGCAGAGGGAGCAGAGAGGGGGAGCGGCGCGTCACACGGGTCGCACCCGGCTGTGCAGGAGGCAGAACTCGTTGCCCTCGGGGTCGGCGAGCACGTGCCAGCTCTCCGCGCCGGACTGGCCGACGTCGGCGCGGGTGGCGCCGAGGCCGAGCAGCCGCTCCAGTTCGGCGTCCTGGTCGCGGTCGGTGGCGTTGACATCGATGTGCAGCCTGAGCTTGCCCTTGCGGGGGTCCTGCGTGGGGCCGATGACGAGAGTCGGCTGGGGACCGCCGACGCCGCTCTCGGGCCCGATCTCGATGCTGCCGTCGTCATCCCTCCCCAGCTCGATGTAGCCGAGGACCTCGCGCCAGAACGCGGCGAGGCTTTCGGGGTCGGCCGCGTCGATGACCAGTTCAGTGATTCGGCATGCCATGGGCGGCACCCTATGTCGGCTCGCGGCGGAGCAGGACTGTTTTTCCCGGACTCCGTGGGGCAACCGAGGGGAGCAAGGGCTGTACGGAAACCCGCACAGCCGGAAACAGCTATTGAGCCAGTGCTCTCTTTGGAGGCCCGACCATGCTGAAGGCCATTGCAGACGTTCTCCGAGCCATTGGCGGAGCCATCGCCACGGTGGTCACTCTGCCGTTTCGTGCGGTCGCGCGACTCTTCGGCGGTGCTTCCGACACGGCGCACGGTCACCACTGAGGCCACCGCCGAAAAACCGCTTTATCAAAAATACATGGGAAGGGGGCCCGGGCTGAGCCCGGGCCCCCTTCCCATGTTTCCCTTTTACCAATAGTGCTTGCGGCCGCCCACCGAGTGTCCGACAGCACCGAGGACCCACAGGACCGCACCGATGACAAGAAGTGCGACGCCAATGGTCCAAAGGATGGAAACACCGGTCAGCAGACCGATGACGAGCAGAATGAGACCGAGTGCGATCATGGATCCTCCAACCCTCGGAACGATTAAAGTGTACGCCTGATCAGTGACCCGAGCCGTAGTAACCGCCGAGCTGGTCGCGGTAGGCGGGGTCGCCGAGGTGCTTTTCCCTGTCGAACTCGGGAGCGTTCTTGATCTGCTCCTTCGTGAGGGAGACCAGGATTCGCCGCTCCTCGTTGTCGATGGCCGTCACGGTGCTGGCGGGCAGGAGAACCTCCTTGCCGAAAATCCATACACCCGTGTCGACGACGATGTACTGGTTGGCGACCTCGTTGGAGTGCTTGTCGACCTTGCCGATATGGCCGTCCGCAGCCTCGACCTTGTAGCCCGTCAGGTCACTGTCCGGGCCGTGCCCCGCAGTCGGAACGTAGCTCCACATGTCGTTGTTCATTCAGGACTCCTTGATCGATACCTGACGCGCAAGATGATGAATATCGGAGGGAGTCGCAATGATCAACCGCTCCTGAACCCCGGGTGTCCTGTAATGGCGTCCTCAAACCTTTGGCGGTCGCTTCAGCTTTTTCCGATGGACCACTTATGGGCCAGCTCCGTGAAGGCCCGCGCGGCGGCGGTCCGGTAGCCGCTCTCGCGGTGCAGCAGCGTGACCGTGCGGGCGGGCAGGGCGGGGTCGAGGGGGACGGTGTGCAGGCCGGGGCGGTCCCGGGTGAGGGCGTCCGGCAGGACCGTGGCCAGCGGGGAGTGCCGGACGATCTCGGTGAGGGCGTTGATCGAGGTGGCCTCGACGGCGACATCCGGCCGTACGGCGTGCCGCGCGAGGTGGGCGTCGATGTGCACGCGTGTCGCGAAGTCACCGGTGAGCAGGGCGAGCCGGACGGCGGCGAGCTCGTCGAGCGGCAGGGGAGCGGTGCGCCCGGCGTGCGGGTGCAGGTCGCCGACCACGAGGCTGAGGGTCTCGGTGAACAGGTCCGACGCGGTCAGGCCGGGCAGGTGCGCGCCCTGGAAGGCGATGCCGAGGTCGAGTTCGTCGGCGAGCAGAGCGGGTTCCATGCGCTCCTGGGAAAGCTCCCGCAGGGACAGGGAGATGCCGGGGTGGCGGGTGTGGAGCAGGGCGGTGAGCGGACCGACGAGGTAGGCGGTGAAGGTGGGCGTCACGGCCAGGCGCAGGGACCCGCGGGACAGGTCCGTGACGTCGTGCACGGCGCGTTCGGCCGCCGCCAGGTCCTGGAGGGCGCGTTGCGCGTGAGGGAGGTAGGCGGCGCCGGCGTCGGTGAGGCGCACCGCGCGGCCGCTGCGGTCCAGGAGCGGGACGCCGACCGCGCGCTCCAGCTGGCGGATCTGCTGGGACAGCGTCGGCTGCGAGATGTGCAGCTCCTCGGCCGCCCGCGTGAAGTTGCCGTGCTCGGCGACGGCGAGCAGGTAGCGGAGGTGGCGGAGTTCAGGGGCCATGGCTGAACTATAGATGTCATCGATAGAAGTCATGGTTACTGCGTCTTGGACACTATAGATGCAGGTCGTGCAGGGTTGTTCTCACGAGAAGGGAGTGACCATGCAAGACCTCGCAGCGGGACTCAGACGCTTCCAACGGGACGTCTTCCCGGCCAAGGCGGAGCTGTTCGCGGGCCTGGCCGCCCGGCACACACCGGACACGCTGTTCATCGGGTGCTCGGACGCCCGCGTCGTGCCCGAGCTCATCACCCAGCGCGAGCCGGGCGAGCTGTTCGTCATCCGCACCGCGGGCAACCTCGTCCCGGCGCACGCGCCGTTCGCCGCCGACGGCGTGGCCGCCGGCGTCGAGTACGCGGTGACCGTGCTGGGCGTCACCGACATCGTGGTGTGCGGGCATTCGGCGTGCGGCGCGATGACCGCCCTGGCCGAGGGCCACGACCTGCGCGGCGCCCCCGCCGTCGCCGAATGGCTGCGCCACGCGGACGACGCCGTCGCCCGTACCTCCGACTCCGCGACCGGGGCGGACCGGGTACCGGCCCTGGTGCGCGAGAACGTACGCGCCCAGCTGACCCGCCTGACCACACACCCCTCCGTCGCCCGCGCCCTGGCCCGCGACGAGCTGACGCTGCACGGCTGGGTCTACGACATCCCCACCGGCTCCGTCGAGAACCTCACCCTGGCCACGGCGGCCTGATCCCCCACCCCGGCCCCTCAAATACCTCCCCCGAAAGGACACCCTCATGATCCACGCCCAGTTCGACCCCACCGCCCGCCAGGACCTCGCGGTCCGCGCCGTCGAGGCCAAGGTGCGCGAGGACCTGTCCTGGCAGCAGATCGCCGACGCTGCGGGACTCTCCGTCGCCTTCGTCACCGCCGCTGTGCTCGGCCAGCACGCGCTTCCCGCACCCGCCGCGAAGGCCGTCGCCGACCTCCTCGGCCTGGACGACGACGCGGTGACGCTGCTGCAGACCATCCCGACCCGCGGCTCCATCCCCGGTTCCCTTCCGACCGACCCGACCATCTACCGCTTTTACGAGATGCTCCAGGTCTACGGCACCACGCTGAAGGCCCTGGTCCACGAGCAGTTCGGCGACGGCATCATCAGCGCGATCAACTTCAAGCTGGATGTACGGAAGGTCGCCGACCCCGAGGGGGGCGAGCGCGCGGTGATCACCCTGGACGGCAAGTACCTGCCCACCAAGCCGTTCTGATCCACTGCCCGGAGGGCCCGGTCGCCTGTACGGCCGGGCCCGCCGCACGCCTACGATGCGGGGCGGAGCCGAGTGACGCGGGACGGACGGAGCGACGAGTGACGCAGACCGACGACGTGGTGCGCCTGGTGCGCGGCGTACTGGGCGACGCCGACCTCGTGGGCGTCTACCCGCACGGCTCGGCCGTCCTCGGCGGACTGCGCCCGCACAGCGACCTCGACCTCTTCGTCCTCGCGCGGCGCCCCACCACCGCGGGGCAGCGCCAGGCCCTCACCGACGGCCTGCTCGCCCTCTCCGGCAGCGGCGCCCCGGGCGAGTCGCTGCGCCCCGTCGAGCTGACCGTCGCCGTCCAGGACGACATCCGCCCCTGGACGTACCCTCCCCGCAGCGAGTTCCAGTACGGGGAGTGGCTGCGCGACGCGTACCTGCGCGGCCTGACTCCGGAGCCCGGACCCGACCCGGACCTCGCGCTCCTGCTCACGATGGTGCTGCGCGGCAGGGCGGTTCTCCGGGGGCCGTCACCGGAACACGTCCTCGCCCCGGTCCCGCGCGCCGACCTGAACCGGGCGATGGCCGCCGGCGTCCCTGGCCTGCTCGCCGAGCTGGACACCGACACCCGCAACGTCCTGCTGACCCTCGCCCGCATCTGGACGACCCTCGCGACCGGCGACATCACGTCCAAGGACGCGGCGGCCGACTGGGTCCTCGCCCGTGTCCCCGCCGAGCACCGGCCCGTTCTTGCCCGCGCCCGTGCCATCTACCTCGGCCTGCGGGAGGAGCGCTGGGACGACCTCCTCCCACAGGTGGAACCGCACGCCCAGCATGTCGTCCGGGAGATCGAACGGCTGTCCCGGACGTCCTGCACTCCGTTGATCACAGGGCGAGTTCACGTTCCGACCGGCACCCGCCCCATTGACATCCGACGCACCCCCGGTGAAGCTCCAAGACGCCCGTGTTAACGCTAACAACGAGTCGCCGTCGACAACGGGCAGCAGGCACACCTGAGGGAGCCATCCATGTCAGGTAGTCGTCCCCCGTCGCTGGACCGCCGCACCCTGCTCGCCGCCGCCGCGGCCGGGGCGCTCGCCACCGCCTGCGCCACCGCCGGGGGACGGCCCTCGGGCGAGGTCGCCGTACTCGGCGACAGCGCCGCCTGGGAGAAGCCCATGACCGCCGCGGGCGCGGCCATGAAGTCCGTCGCGGCGCTGCGCCTGGTGCCCGAGGTCAACCCGTCCCTCGAGTCGTTCGAGCAGATCGTGCGGTCCTCGCTGCGCACCGACAAGACGCCGGACATGCTCAAGTACTGGTCCGGCTACCGCCTCCAGGACCTGGCACGCACCGGCGGCATCGAGGACCTGACGGGCCAGTGGGACAAGGCAGCCGCCAAGGGCTGGGTGGAACCGTCGCTGCGGGAGGCGTTCACCTACCGGCGACGGGTGTACGGCCTGCCGATGAACCTCGCCTACTGGGTGATCTTCTACAACCCGCGGGTCTTCCGCGAGCACGGCATCGACACCCCGGAGACCTGGGACGGATTCCTCGGCGCGTGCGAACGCCTGAAGAAGGCGGGCGTCACACCGCTGCACGGCACCGCGGCCGACCGCTGGCCCTCCTTCATCTGGTTCCAGGAGATCCTCAGCCGCCAGGACCCGCGCTTCTACCAGGACCTGATGAACGGCCGCGAGCGCTACACCGATCCACGGGCCGAACGCGCGCTGCGCACCATCGCCTCCTTCTTCGACAAGGACTGGTTCACACCCATGGACCTGAGCCACACCGACGCGGCCGCCGCCCTCGTGCGCGGCACCGTGGGCATGGTGGCCTGCGGCACATGGCTCGGCTCCACCCTCGCTGCCGCGGGCGGCAGACCCGGCAAGAACGTCGACGCGTTCGTGCTTCCCATGGCCGACCCCGGCGCCCGCCCCGGCGTCGTCTTCGAGTCCAGCGCCCTCGTCGCCACCGTCAAGGGCCCCGACCGCACCGAGGCGCTGAAGGCCACCGGCACCTGGCTGCACCCCACCGTCATGAAGGCGTTCGCGCACACCCTCCAGGACGGCTGCCCCAACCCGCGGGTCGAGGCCGCCAACCCCGTCGTCGACGGCCTGACCAGAAAGGTGCGCGGCGACAGACTGTGGCTCCTCAACCGCTTCTGGGAACAGGGCCCGCCCGAACTCGTCGAGGCCACCGTCGACGACCTCGCCGGCTTCCTCCTGAACCCGTCCTCGTACCGCGAGACGCTCCGCACCATGCAGGACCGCGCCGACGACGCCTGGCAGGTCTGGCGGGAGGCGGAGGAGACATGACCGGGACCGCGACCCCGGCACACGGCACGACGGCGAAGTCCGTCCGTGTGCGCCGCAGGGTGCCCACCCGCACCCCGCACCAGGCCGCGAAGGCGGGCGGCGGCAGGCTCGGCGGCCCCCTCGCCGCCCTGCCCTGGGCGCTGCCCGCCTTCGCCCTCGTCGGTGTCCTGCTCGTCTACCCGTTCTTCCGCAGCGTCTACGGAAGCTTCTTCGAGGACAACGGCTTCACCAGCAGCTACACCGGACTCGACAACTACGCCCGGCTCGCCGACGACCCGATCTTCGGCCGTTCGGTCCTCAACACCCTCATGTGGGTGGCCGGCACCCTGCTCCTGCCCGTCCTCGCCGGACTCCTCATCGCCGTCGCCACCCACCGCATGCGGTTCGGCGGCATCGCGCAGCTGATCGTCGTGCTGCCGTTCGCGATCTCGGGCGCGGCCACCGCCGTGCTGTGGAACTTCATGCTGACGTCAGACGGCGCCGTCAACCAGGTGCTGCGCGGCATCGGCCTGGACGGCTGGGCGCAGTCATGGCTCCTGGAGTGGCCGCAGAACACCCTCGCGATGATCGTCGCCAGTACCTGGCAGGCCACCGGCCTGAACGTCGTCCTCTTCGCCATCGGCCTGCGCGGCATCCCGCGCGAGACCGTCGAGGCCGCCGAACTGGACGGCGCGAGCGGCTGGCGCATGTTCCGGCACATCACCCTGCCCCAACTGCGCGCCGTGACCGTCGTGGTGGTCGGCATGGCCATCGTGAACAGCCTCAAGGCGTTCGACATGATCTGGATCCTCACCAAGGGCGGCCCGTCCCGCTCCTCCGAGACCCTCGCGCTGAGCATGTACCGCGAGACGTTCCGGCTGTTCCACGTCGGTTACGGCTCAGCGATCGCCCTCGTCCTCTCCATGATCGTCGTCGCCTCGTCCTGGATGTACCTGCGCCGCCAGATGCCCGACACCGGCCCGACGAAGAGCTGAGGAGGCGTCATGGGACGCGCGGTGCGCACGCTGTTCGTCGCCGGATGCGTGGTGCTCTGGCTGATCCCGCTGTACCTGCTCGTCGTCAACGCGCTGACGCCCGCGGCCGAGTACGCGGGCAGACCCGGGTGGACCGTGCAGGGCTTCGACCTGTGGCAGAACGTGCGGACCGCCTGGGACGCGGCGGGCATCGGCGACAGCTTCCAGGCCTCGCTGCTCTACGCCGCCGTGTGCGGCCTGGTCGCCGTCCTCGTGGCGGCCATGGCGGCGTTCGCCGTCGTCGTCCTGCCCATCCCACGGCCCGCGTTCTGGTTCTGGCTGATCTACTCCGGCACTCTGTTCCCGCTGCAGATGTTCCTCGCGCCGCTCTTCGGCCTCTACGCGGACGCAGGCCTGTACGACACCAGGATCGGCCTGATGCTCGTGTACGCGGCATGGGCCGTGCCCTTCGCGTTCTTCCTCGTGCGCAACCAGCTGACGACCATGTCGCCCGAGCTGACCGAGGCGGCGCTGATCGACGGCGCGTCGTTCGGGCGGATCTTCTGGCGCATCCACGTGCCGCTGATGAAGGCGGGACTCGGCGCGGCCTTCGTCTTCCAGTTCACCGCCGTCTGGAACGACCTCCTCCTCGGCATCACCCTCAGCCGCAGCCCCGACGTACAGCCCGTCATGGCCGCCCTGACCACCCTCAACAACGCCTACGCGTCCACGGGACCGCCCGTCATCCTGGCCGGCGCGCTCATCGTGTCCGTGCCGACCCTGCTCCTCTTCCTGATGTTCCGCGGCCTGTTCCTGCGCGGCATCACCGCATCCACCCGCTGACCCGACACGCCCCCTGCCCCGGGAGAGATCCGCATGACGACACGGGCTCTGGTCCGCACCACCGACTGGGACAACGACCGGATCCGCGAGAGCCTGCGCGCCGACGTCGTGAGCGCCGAGGGAACGCTCGCCGACGGCACCGTCCTGCGGCTCACCGAGGAACCCCTGATGCGGTACGCCGACGACGGCACCCTCCTCCAGTCCCTGAGAGTCGAGACCGTCGACGGCAGGGTGGCTCCGGGGGAGTTGGGGGTACGCACCGACACCGGAACCGCCCTGCGCTGCGAGCGCGTCCCGGGGCCCGGCCGCTCCGTACGGCTGCTGCTGCCCGCCGTCGACGCACCGGCCCGCGTCACCGTCGGCGTCCCCGGCGCGCGGGACGGCATCGACGTCCGCCTGACCCCCCAGCGCCGCTGGACCCTCCACCTCGTCCACCACTCCCACCTCGACATCGGCTACACCGACCCCCAGGGCCGCGTCCTCGCCGAGCACCTGTCGTTCCTCGACTCCTGCCTGGAACTCACCCGCGCCACCGACGACTGGCCCGCCGAATCCCAGTTCCGGTGGTGCGTCGAGTCGTTGTGGTCGTTCCAGCAGTGGGCCGCGGCGCGTCCGGCCGAACAGGTCGAGGAGTTCGTACGACGGGTCCGCGAGGGGCGCATCGAGCTGACCGCGCTGCCGTTCAACCTGCACACCGAGACCTGCTCCACGGACGAACTGCACGAACTCCTGCGCCTCGCCCGCACCGTCCGCGACGCACACGGCGTCGACTTGACCTCCGCCATGCAGACCGATGTGCCCGGCGCGGTCGTCGGCCTCGTCGACGCCCTCGCCGCGGCGGGCGTCAAGTACCTGTCCGTGGCGCACAACTGGGCCGGACGCTCCGTCCCCCACCTGGTCGGCGGCGAGAAACTGCCCCGCCTCTTCCGGTGGCGCGCACCGAGCGGCAACAGCGTCCTGGTCTGGGTCACCGACACCCCGCACGGCCTCGCCTACATGGAGGGCCCGCTCCTCGGCTTCGACACGGACTACGAAGACGTCGACGACCTGCTCCCCGCCTACCTGACCTCCCTCGCCACCCACCCCTACCCCTACCGCGGCGGCATCTTCGGCTGGGCCATGGACCACACCGAGGTCAAACGCGAGCCCTACCCCTGGGACATCCTCCACCTGCGCGTCCAGGGCAAGTTCGGCGACAACGCGCCGCCCCGCCGCATCATCGCCGACACCGTCCGCCGCTGGAACGACACCTGGGCCTACCCGCGGCTGCGCCTCTCCCGCAACGAGGACTTCTTCACCGACGCCGAGGCCGGGCTCGGCGACGAGATCCGCACCTTCGAGGGCGACTGGACCGACTGGTGGGTCGACGGCATCGGCTCCGGTGCGCGCCCGCTGTCCCTGGCCAGGACCGCCCAGTCCGTGGTCGCCGACGCCCAGACCATCGGCACGTTCGCCGCCCTCCTCGGCGCCACGGGGGCCGAGGACGACAGCAGGGACGCCGCCGGGGTCTACGAAGCGGTGTCGCTCTTCGACGAGCACACCTGGGGCGCCGGCGACCCATGGACCCACGGCGACGAGGGCGGCCACTCCGGGGAGCACCAGTGGCACTGGAAGTACGGGCAGGCGATGCGCGCCCACGACGACGGCAACGCGCTCCTCGCCCGCGCGAGCGCCCGCCTCGGACAGCGGCTCGCCGCGGCCCCGGACGCGGCGGCGACGTACCACGTCGTCAACACCTGCTCCTGGCCGCGCACCGACGTCGTCCACATCTTCCTGCCCGAGAGCACCGTGCCGCCGGAGCGGCGCGTCACCGTCCGCGACGCACGCGACGGACGCCTGCTCCCCTACGAGGAGCGGCCGCAGACCAACGACGACCACCGCGACGCGGGCCGCTTCCTCCTCGTCCGCGTCGACGACGTGCCGCCCGCCGGTACGGTGCGCCTCGACGTCCTCGCCACTGCCGCGGAGCCCCACGAGGAACGGCGGAGCACGACGGTGAAGACCGCCACCGGCTGGAACCCCACCGGTGGCACCGAGAGGGAGGACCCCGCGGACACCGCGGCCGAGGCCCTCGCGCACCCCGACCCGACTCTCCTGGAGAACGAGTACTTCATGGTCCGCGTCGACCTCGCGCACGCCTGTGTCGCCTCCATCACCGACAAGAGGTCCGGCCGCGAACTCGTCCGCCAGGACGCCATCACCGGCTTCAACGGCTACCTCCACGACAGCTACACCACCGCGGGCGCCTTCAACCACAACTCCAGCCGCACCACGGCGTCCGACCGCCTCGAACACCTCGGCACCCGCGCCGTCCCCCCGCCCGCCGCGCTCATCGCCCGCCGCTCCACACCCACCGCCGAGTCCCTCACCTACGAGACCCGCCCCGCGGGCGCCAACCGGCTGCGCACCACGCTCACCCTCCGGCACGGCGTGCCCCGCATCGACATCGAGAACCGCCTCGACAAGGACGCCCGACTCGGCAAGGAGAGCGCCTACTTCGCGTTCCCGTTCGCCTTCGACGACCCGGTCGTCCGCATGGAGGCGACGGGCGGCGTCACGGGCACCGGGCTGCCCGTCGTGCCCGGCTCCGCGCTGCACATGCGGGCGGTGCGCCGCTGGGTGACGCTCGGCGACGACGAGCTGACGGTGGCCTGGTCGACGCAGGACGCGCCGCTCGTCCAGTTCGGCAACATCGCCCTGCCCTACGCGCCGTTCCCGAAGACCATGGGCCACGACGAGCCCGCCACCGTCTTCTCCTGGATCCACAACAACCTCTGGGACACCAACTTCCCCAGTCGGCAGGGCTTCGAATTCACCTACCGCTACAGCCTGGCCAGCAGTTCCCGTACCAGCGGTTCCCGTGCCGGCGGCCTGGGGCCACAGACGGCCGCCGCCTGGAGCCGCCCGATGCGCGCCGTCCGGGCCCGGGGGAGCTCGGACGGCGCGCCGGACCTGCCCGACACCCACTCCTTCGTCGACATCGACGACCCGCGCGTCCGGCTCGTCGGCGCCACCACACCGCGACCCGGCCACGTCCTGCTGCGCCTCCAGTCGTTCGCGGAAAAGCCCCTGACCTGCCGTATCCGCACCCGCTTCCCGGTCACCGCCGCGCACCGGGCGGACTACCTCGGCACCGCGGCCGAACCGCTGTCCCGCACGGACGACGGAACGACCCTCGACGTGCCGGCGCTCGGCACGACGGCCGTGCTCCTCGTACGGCCCTGACCCCGGGCCCCCGCAATCCGCATGTCCTGTCCGCACGAAGGAGAACGTGTGTACCGGCTCGACCCGCGCCACCCGCCCGCGCCCGGAGCCGTCCTCGCCACCGGCTGGCAGGCCGTCGCCGCGCGCCTGCCGACGGGCCCCGCCACCGTCGCCGTGGACGGCCCTCCGACCGCGGCCTGGGACGACCTCGCCGCACGGCTCACCGGGGAACTGACCGCACGCGGCACCACCGTGCGCGCCCTCGACCTGCGCGCCCACCACACGCCGCCCTCCGAAGTGCTCCGCCGCACCGAATCCGCCGCGGACACCAGGGACCCGTACTATGCCAAGCTCGCGGAGAACCCCCTGCACGACCTCTTCGACGAGCTTCCCCGGCCACGCCCGCCGCAGGGCCGCGAGGTGCTCCTCGTCCACGGCCCCGGCGCCGCACTTCTCCCGCACGATGTGCTCTGGTACGCCGACCTGCCCAAACGGCACGCCGAGGCGGCCGTCGCCGCCGGTAGGGGACGCAACCTCGGACTCCCCGGCGATCCGGGAAGCCTGCGACGGCTCTTCTACGTCGACTGGCCCATGCTCGACCGCCACCGGGACTCCCTCGCACCCCGCCTCGACGCATGGCTCGACCTACAGCACCCCGGCCGCCCCACATACATCGACGGCACCGGGCTCCGCGCCACCCTCGAAGGCCTCGCCCGCCGACCCGTGCGCACCCGCCCCTACTTCAACTCGACTCCCTGGGGAGGGCATTGGGCCCAGGACCGGCTCGGCTTCGACCCCACTACCCGCAACACCGCGCTCGGTTACGAACTCATCGCCCCCGAAGCGGGCGTCCTCATCGGCACGCACCCCGGCCAACAAGCCGAAGTGCCCTTCCAGTTGCTGTGTGTCCTGCACCCCGAAGCGATGCTCGGCCCGCCGGTGGCCGCCCGCTTCGGCACCTCCTTCCCGATCCGCTTCGACTACCTCGACACGCTGGGCGGCGGCAACCTGTCCGTGCACTGCCACCCCAAGGCGCGGTACATGAAGGAGCGGTTCGGCTGGTCCTACACCCAGCACGAGACGTACTACATGACCGTCGGCAGCCCGGACACCCGCGTCTTCCTGGGCCTGCGCGAGGACGTCGACCTGGACCTCTTCCGCAAGGAGATCGAGGAGGCCGCGCACGACGGGGTGCCGATGGACCCCGAGGACCACGTCATGACGTTCCCCGCCGAACAGGGCCGCCTCTTCATGATCCCGGCGGGCACACCGCACGCCTCCGGCGCGGGTAACGTCGTCCTGGAGATCAGCGCCACGCCGTACCTCTACTCCCTGCGCTTCTACGACTGGCTGCGCCCCGACGCCGACGGCCGCCCCCGCCCACTCCCTTACGAACACGGCCTCGCCAACCTGGAGACCGAACGACGCGGCGACGCCGTCGCGCAGGACCTGGTCCAGGAACCGCGCACCCTGCGCGAGGGACGGGGCCGGCGCGAGGAACTCCTGGGCGCGCTGGACGAGATGTTCTACGAGGTGCGGCGCCACGCCCTCGACGTGGGCGCCGAGACCGACGACGACACCGCGGGCCGCTTCCACGTCCTCAACGTGGTGGAGGGCGAAGGCGTCATGCTCCACACGGAGGCGGGGGAGCGACACACGCTGTTCCGCTCGGAGACGCTGACGGTGCCCGCGGCCGTCGGCCGCTACCGGCTCGCCGCCGTCGGCGAATCCCCGGTCAAGGTCGTCAAGGCGCTGGTCCGCGAGGAGCCGGACAGCCGGACCGGTTCACGGGGCGACCCGTGAGACCCGTCCTCGAACTCGGCGGCACCCACGTCACCGCGGCCCTCGCGGACCCCGGCACGGCGACCGTGCTGCGCAGGGTGCGCGAGCCGGTACGCGCGCGTGGCTCGGCCGAGCACGTCCTCGGCGCGCTCGTCCGCTGCGCCGGGGAGCTGGACGCGCCCGCCGGGGAGGTGTGGGGCGTCGCGGTCCCCGGCCCCTTCGACCACGACAAGGGCATCGCGCGCTTCGCCGGCGTCGGCAAGTTCGACGACCTGTACGGCGTCGACGTACGCGCGGTCCTCCTCGACGCGGTGTGGCCGCGCCCCGCCCACGCGGTCTTCCTCAACGACGCACACGCCTTCCTCCTCGGCGAATGGCGCTCCGGCGCGGCACGTGGCCACGAACGCTGCGCGGGCATCACCCTCGGCACGGGCGTGGGCTCGGCTTTCATGGTGGCGGGCCGCGCCCGGCACGAAGGCCCCGGCATCCCCCCACAGGGCCGCATCGACCTCGTCGATGCGGGCGGCAGACCGCTGGAGGACACGGTGTCGCGCCGCGCGATCCTGGCACACTACGGCGGCGAGGATGCGCCCCTCGACCCCGCCCTGGACGTGAGCGACATCGCGGGCCGGGCGCGGGCGGGGGAGCGTCGGGCACGACGCGTCCTCGACGAGGCGTTCACGACGCTCGGCGCGGTACTCGCCCCGCGCCTGCGCGACTTCGAGGCGACCGTTCTCGTCGTCGGCGGCGCGATGGCCGCCTCCTGGGACCTCCTTCGCCCCGCACTCCGCGCCGGCCTGGGAGATACTCCCGTCACGCTCCGCCCCGCAGGGCTGGGCGAGGACGCGGCCCTGGTCGGAGCGGCGGCGCACGTGGCGGCGGTGCGCTGAAAGCCGGTCGCCACCGGCGCACGGACGCGCCGCCGCGCCACGCCGGAACGGCACACGGGACAAACGGGAAGGATCCGCACCATGCCCGCACCGCATGACCCGCAGAGCGCCCGGGCGGCGCGCGACGCCCGTGATCGCCTTCCACGCGACGCGCATCGCGGGCAGCCCACCCTCCGGGACGTCGCCGAGCGCGCCGGGGTCAGCGCGATGACGGCGTCGCGGGTGCTGCGCGACGATCCGCAGGTGCTGCCCGCCACCCGCGCGCGCGTGCGGGCCGCGGCCGACGCACTCGGGTACCGGCCCAACGAGGTCGCGCGCAGTCTCCGGCTCGGCCGCGGCACCGGACTCGTCGGACTCGTCGTCACCAACCTCGCCAACCCCTTCTACTCACGCCTCGCCCTCGGCGTGGACTCCGTGGTCGGCGAGCACGGGCTGAAGACCGTCATCGGCAACACCGGCCAGGACCTCGAAGCCGAACGGGAACTCCTCGCCGACCTGGTGGCCCGGCGCGTCGACGGGATCATCGCGGTGCCCGCGGGCGCCGACCAACGGCACCTCGCCGCGGCCGTGGCCGACGGCGTGCCCGTCGTCCTCGCCAGCCGCCCGCCCGAGGGCTTCGCGGCGGACTGTGTCCTGGTCGACGACTTCGGCGGAGCCCACGCCGCGACGGCCCGCCTCCTGGAGCGCGGTCACCACCGCATCGGCTTCCTCGGCTCGCCGCCCGCCGTCCACACCGGCACCGAACGGCTCCGCGGCTACGCGGCGGCGCTCGCCGAGGCCGGGTTCGCCCTCGACACACATCTCGTACGCCAGGGGCAGACGGAACCGCGGCAGGCGACGCGCGCCGCCGCCGAGCTCCTCGCGCTGCCCACACCCCCGACCGCGCTGTTCTGCTCCAACAACCGGAACACGATAGGGGCGTTCCGGGCGCTGAGAGAAGCGGGCGGCGCCGACGTCGCCCTCGCCGGGTTCGACGACTTCGAACTCGCCGACGCGCTCGGCCTGCCCCTCACACTCGTCGCCTACGACACCGACGAACTCGGGCGCGCGGCGGGCCGGCTCCTCGCCGACCGCTTGCACGACCGGGCCGCGCCCACCGGGCCGCGCGAGATCGTGGTGCCCACCCACCTGGTGGAGTACGGGATGTGAGGCACCGTACGGGAGCGGAACGAAACGCGGTGGACCGTACGTTGAGCAGGGCGGGGCCACGCCGTGCGCACCCGAGGAGCTGACGTGAAGAGCCGAGGGGACGGGGGCACGCGTGTCGCAGCCAAGCCGTTCCGCGCGCCTCGCCGCATCCGCCGTCTCCCTCGTCGTCACCGTCCTTGCCCTGTTCGTCCCCTCCGCGGCGGCGCACGGGACACCGGCGGACGGGCCGCTCGCCCGGCACACCGCCGTGGCGCACGCGGAGAAACAGACCGCTCCTCACGACGTCCCGGCACTCCACGTCACCGTCGCGCACCGGCTCGACGCGCACCTGCCCGGACCGCAGCCGGCGGGGCCACCCCGCACGGCGGTCGACACGGCGCCGCACCGCGCCCTCGGCGGACCCGACGTCCGCCCCGAGGCCATCCCGGCCACCCCACGAGGGGCCGGAGCGCAGGCCGCACCGCGCGGCCCGCCCCGGCGATGAGCACGCAGACGCAGACCTTCCACGACGCCTGACCCGGCACATACGCACACCGCGCGTGCGACGGCCCGTCACGCGTCCTTCCGCCCTGCCCTCATCGTGGCCCTCATCGTGGAGAACCCATGTCCCGCGCGCCCCTGTGGCGGGCGATCGTCGCGCTCGCGGCCGTCGCCCTGTCCCTCTACATCGCCCTCACCCAGTCCGCTCGCCTAGGCCTCGACCTGCGCGGCGGCACACAGATCGTCCTGGAGACGAAGGACTCGCCCACCACCAAGGCGGACGCCGAGTCCACCGACCGCGCCCTGGAAGTCCTCAGGCAGCGCGTCGACGCGCTCGGCGTCGCCGAACCCGGCATCGCACGCTCCGGCGAGAAGCGCATCATCGTCGAACTCCCCGGAGTGCAGGACCCGCGCAAGGCGGCCGAGGTCATCGGCCGCACCGCCCAGCTGACCGTCCACCCCGTCACGGGGGAGTCCGCCGAGAAGGGCACGGCGAAGCCCGCCCCCGACGGATCACGGACCCTGCCCGACCCCGACCGGAAGGGCAGTTACCTGACGCTCGGACCCACCGCGCTCACCGGCCAGGGCGTCAAGGACGCCCAGGCCACCCTCGACCAGCAGTCCCTCGCCGGGTGGCTCGTCACCCTCGACTTCCGCAAGGACGCGGGCGACACCTGGGCGAAGATCACGGGCGAGGCGGCCTGCGCACCGCAGAACGCCCCCGAACGCCGCGTCGCCATCACCCTCGACGACAAGATCATCTCGGCCCCGGGCGTCAACCAGGGCGTACCGTGCAAGACCGGCATCACCGGCGGCACCACCCAGATCACCGGCGACTTCAGCCAGTCCGAGGCTCGCGACCTGGCCGCACTCGTCAAGGGCGGCGCCCTGCCGGTCCCCGTCGACGTCGTCGAGCAGCGCACCGTCGGCGCGACGCTCGGCGCCGACGCCATCGAGGCGAGCGCCACGGCCGCCGTCATCGGCATCGCCCTGACCGCCCTGTTCATCACCGTCGTCTACCGGCTCATGGGCGCGCTCGCCGCCCTCGCCCTCGCGCTGTACGGCCTCATCTCGTACGCGGCCCTAGTCGCACTCGGCGCGACGCTCACCCTGCCCGGTCTCGCCGGGTTCGTCCTGGCCATCGGCATGGCCGTCGACGCCAACGTGCTCGTCTTCGAACGCGCACGGGAGGAATACCTCGGCGTCCGCTCCGCGGACCTCGCCAAACCCGTGCGCACCGGCTTCGCGAAGGCGTGGAGCGCGGTCGTCGACTCGAACGTGACGACGCTGCTCGCCGCGGGGCTGCTGTTCTTCTTCGCCACCGGACCCGTCAAGGGCTTCGGCGTCACCCTGTCCATCGGCGTGCTCGCCTCGATGGTCACGGCCCTGGTCATCACCCGCGTCCTCGCCGACTTCGCCGTGAGCCGCCCCTTCGTGCGCAAACGGCCCGCCCTGACGGGCATCGCCACCACGGGCCGCGTCCGCACCTGGCTGGCACGCCGCAAACCGGACCTGGTGCGCCACCGGCGCCGCTGGCTCGGCGCCAGCGCCCTGCTGGTCGTCGTGGCGGTCGCGGGCATCGCGCTGCGCGGCCTGGAGTTCGGCGTCGAGTTCACCGGCGGCCGCCTCGTCGAGTACAGCACCAGCAGGCCCGTCGACGCCGACACCGCCCGCGGCGCCGTGTCCGACGCGGGCTTCCCGCGCGCGGTGGTGCAGGAGTCGGGGGACGGCGACATCTCCGTACGCACGGAACGTCTGACCGACGCCGAACAGCACCGCGTCAAGGAGGCCCTCCAGGAACACGGCGGCACGGTCACCGTCGAGCGCGACGAGATGATCGGGCCGAGCCTCGGAGACGAACTGCGTCAGAAGGCGCTCATCGCCCTCGGTATCGCCGTCGCGGCGCAACTGATCTACCTGAGCGTGCGGTTCCGCTGGACCCTCGCGGTGGCGGCCGTCTCGGCGATGGTCCACGACGTGCTGCTGGTGGTGGGCCTGTTCGCCTGGCTCGGCAAGCCCGTCGACAGCGTCTTCCTCGCCGCCCTGCTCACAGTGATCGGCTACTCGGTCAACGACACGGTGGTCGTCTTCGACCGCGTGCGCGAGGTGCGCCGCCGCGATCCGCGCGGTGACCTGGAGGCCACCGCCAACCAGGCCGTCGTGCAGACGCTGCCGCGGACCGTGAACACGGGCATGGGCGCGCTGTTCATCCTCACCGCCCTCGCCGTGCTCGGCGGCGACTCCCTCGCGGACTTCTCGCTGGCCCTGATCGCCGGGGTCCTGGTCGGCATGGCCTCGACCGTCTTCACGGCCGTCCCGATCGCCGTCGCACTCGAACGCCGCAACCCGGCACCGCCGCCCTCCCGGCCGACCCGCGCGAGCGGCTCGGGCGACACACCCGACGGATACAGCCCTCTGGAGGCGCGCAGGAGGAAGGAGCGGGGGACCGGCGCGGTCGTCTGAGAATCCGGTCTCGGGGCTCCGGCCGGGGGCCCCGGGACCGCTTCCGTGGGGCGCGGTCCGGACCCCGCGGGTGCCGCTCCCCGCTACGACGGTGCCGGGGCGCCCGGCAGTACGCCGGAGATCCGCAGCAACCTGCCCTGCCGATTGCTGACGTGGATCAGGCCGCCGTCGCGGTCCAAGCCGATGCCGCTCACGTTGCCCAGGCCGTCGGCCACCACGCGATGCCGTCCCTTGGCCTCGCCGTCGGCCACGACGACCTCGTGCACCTTGCCGCCCGCCGAGTCGCAGACGTACGCGCGGCCCGCGCCGTCCAGCGCCACGCGGACGCTGTACCCGAGACCGGTGGCCACGGTGCGCGACGTGACGCCGTCCGCCGTCAGGTCGACCTCGTACAGCCCGCCGAGGTCGTACTGACCGACGTACGCCCTGCCCCCGGCCAGCGCCACCCCGGCGGCCCTCGGCACCTTCCAGGTGCGCTGCCGCTCCGCCGGGCGGCCGGTCAGGCCGTACTCGATCAACTCGCCCTTCTCCACGTCGGTGACGTACGCCCGGCGGCCCGGCAGGTCCAGGGCCACGCCGTACGCGTGCATGCCCTCGGCGACCACGACCGGAGGGGCGGTGCGGTCGGTCAGGTCCACCGTGAAGAGGCGCTTGCCGCTGTAGTCGGTGAGGTAGGCCAGGTTGCCCGCCGGATCCAGCGCCACGTCGTTGACCTGGCCCGGCGTCACCAGGACCCATTCGATGCCGTCGCGGTCACCGGCACCGTCGCGGACGTCGGCGGCGAGGTCCACCTTCAGCAGCCTGCCGCCGTTGTACCGGTCGGTGACGTACGCCTTCCGGTTCGCCCGGTCCAGCGCGAGGCCGTCCGCCGTGCCCAGTCCTTCGGCGAGCGTGACGGGAGGCTTGCGAGAACTTCCCTGTGCCGCACCGGAGGCCTTGTGCAGAGGGTGCAGCTTGCCGTCGAACTCGAGTTTCTCCAGCTCGAAGACTTCATGGACCCCGGCGAGAGTGGAGACGAGCTCAGCTTCCCCCCGCTGCAGGAACGGCCTGCCCTCGTCCGTCAGGTCGAAGGTGTCCTGGGCTCCGCCGGTCTCGCCGAGCTTCCAGGCGATGACCTGCGCGTAGGCCGGCTCCTTGGCCTGCGGGCCGTCCGGGCGCGTCTCTTTGACCTCCACCGGCTCGGGGTAAGAGAGCGCGACCCACCCGCCGAAGGAGACGGGGAATGCGTAGTCGAACCTGCGCACCTGGCGCCGCTGCGTGGCCAGGACGTCCACCCGGCTGCCGACCTCACCGCTCAGCGTGGACGACGTCTTGAACGCGGTGGTCAGCGAGCCGCTGACCGACGCGGTGATCCCCAGCATCAGTTGCGCCGACAGCTCGCCGGTGCCGGTGGCGGTGCTCGTGGCCGTCGTCGTACTGGTCGACTGTGACTGCGACTCGGAGTCGACGCCCTGGTTGTCCTTGCTGTTCTTGAGGGTGGTCTTCTGAGACTGGTTGGCCGCCATGCTCTTCTGCAGTTGCTGCTGGAGCGAGGCGGTGACCTTCGCGCCGAAGGTGAGCTGCACCTGCCCCTGGAGCGACCAGCTGATCGTGTTGGAGATCGAGAACTCGACCGTGTGCGACCACTTCGTGGGGACGGGGTCGGTCCGGTTCACGTACGTCTGCTTGGAGATGACGTCAGGAGGGGGCTGTGCGATGTCGGCCCGCTCCTCGACGAGCGGCACACCGACCGTCATGTAGGCCGTCCAGCCACGCTCGTGCGCCGTGGCCTCCGCCTCGGGGAATTCCTGGAAGCGCCCCTTGTTCAGGGAGAACCCGGTGGGGTGGACATACCGGTCCGTACCGTCCGGATTTTTCCTCTCGGCCCTCCTCTTCAATTTCTCCCCGTCCCGCTCCAGGATCGCGGGGGCCTTTGTGGCGACGTCAAGTTCTTTCAGATTTCGGCCGGTCAACGGGTGGCGCATGTACCGTTCGCCGAGATGAGCCGTGCTCACGTTGTTCTTTTTGGCTTCGGCCATATCCTTGGGCTCTCCCTTTCCCGCGGAACTCAACGATGTGAAAGTCACGCACCTTCGGTCGGCGTGCTGTCGGTCCTTTCGACTTTCGCGGCCGCTTCGGCGTTCTTCCTGCGCATTTCCTCCATCTCTTCGTCGCTCATCCTCTGCAGGTCCTCGGCCTTGACGCCCGGCCGGTCCTCGTCCTTGATCTCCGCCTTAACCTTCTTGGACGTCTCGCCCTCGGCCGAGGACGCCATACTGCTCGTCGACGCGGGATCCTCGCAGGTGGCCCGCTGTTCGGCGGCTGCCGAACCGGTCCTTCGGAACAGCGGGGAGAGGAAGCCGTCCATGATGCGGAGCGCCTCCGGCGATGTCTCACGCACGATTTTCGGGTCGCGCTCGACCTCCGGAATTCCGTCGTACAGTTCCGGGTCGACCCCTTCCCGTTCGGGCCGGGCCCCCGGGATGTTTTGGGACACCTTTTGAGCAGACTCCTCGGCGGACCGGGCTTCACTTCCGCCACCCTCGAAGATGTTCTTGAAAGACATGGTCTCCCCTTCAGTCGTGGTCACTGCCTACCCCCGAGGCAATGCGCCCATCCGGCTCCGATTCACTCATGGTGCCCATCACCTGCCCCTGGGGCGGCCGTAACGTTTATTCGGGCCGCGATGTCGGCCGAAATTCCATCCTCGACCGGTGTTTTACCTCGCGTGACGTACGGAGACGGCCCGCTCCCCGGGCCGAAATGGCCCGCCCTGGACCCGCAAAGGGCCGGGGCAGGGCCGTCGCTCGCTCGGTCGCCGGGGCGGCGTCCGGGCGGCGTCGAACTGCAGAGCGGGGTGAGTCCTCGCCAGTCTCGGCACGCGCCCACACGACGAGGCGGTACGTGGACGGCCTCCGCAGGTGGCGGACGGCCGAGTCGCTTAACGTGGCCATATGGTCACAAAACGAAACGCAACCGCCGTCCGGCGCGGTCGCCCCGCGCGCACCCGGAGCACGGGCCTCATCTGTGTCGCCGCCGCGGCAGGAGCGCTGCTCGTCGGCTGCGGCAACGACGACGGCGACAACACGCAGACCGACACCTCCACGGCCGGGCGGGCGGCCTCGCCCTCGTCCTCCCCGTCGTCCGACGGGGGCGGCCTCACGGACGACCAACGCGAGCGCAAGGAACTCGTCCCGAAGGCCAAGGTCGGCTACGACAAGGCGCTGGACGCGGCGATCGCGACGGTCGACAAGGCGAAGCCCGTCTCCATCGAGCTCAAGGGCACGCCGGACAAACCGGTCTGGAAGGCCGAGGTGGCGACCGCGGACGGCGCCACCCACGACGTCGACGTCGACGCGGTCACCGGCAAGGCCGGGCAGGCGCGGGCCGACAACGACCAGGACCAGGACGACAAGCGCGAGCTCGCGGACTGGCTGAAGAAGGCGACCGTCACCGCGCAGCAGGCCGCGCAGACCGCCACGGACAAGAAGAAGGGCACCGTCACCTCGGTGGAGCTCGACGACTCCGACAAGGGCGACACGGTGCTGTGGTCCGTCGACGTCGTCACGACCGACGACTGGAACAAGACGACGTACGACATCGACGCGGCCAACCGCAAGATCGTCCGGGAGCACGTCGACCGGGACTGACACCTGACCGGCCCGACTCCGCACGGAACCTCGTACCCGTGCCGCCGTGACACCGGCGCGAGGATGGGCGCATGGATGTTCGTCAGCTGGAGTACTTCCTCGCGATCGTCGACCACGGCGGTTTCAATCGGGCGGCGTCGGCCCTCTACCTCTCCCAGCCGTCGCTGTCCCAGGCGGTCCGTGCGCTGGAACGGGACCTCGGCAGCAGCCTGTTCCACCGCATCGGCCGCCGCGCCGTGCTCACCGAGGCGGGCACGGCGCTGATCGAACCCGCCCGTGCGGCCGTACGCAGCCTGGCCACGGCCCGTGCCAGCGTCGCCGCGGTGCACGAACTGCGCGAGGGCCGGCTCGACATCGCCGCCATGCCCTCCCAGGCGGTGGAACCCCTCACCACGATGATCCGCCGTTTCACCGGCCGCCACCCCGGCGTGTCCGTCAACATCCGGGCGGCGTTCACCTCGCGCGACGTCATCGACATGGTCCGCACCGGCGCCGCCGAACTGGGCCTCCTCGCGACGTCCGGCCCCCTCGCCGACAAGGCGGTGCTCTCGCACGACGTGGGCGAGCAGCGCTTCGTCCTGGTCACCCCGCCCGACGGGCCCTTCCCCGTGGGCCGCCCGGTGGCCCGCGAGGAGTTGGCGGGTCATCGGCTGATCGTCGGGCAGCGGGGCACCGGCATGCGCGCCTACGTCGACGGTCTCCGCGAGCGCGGCATCGACTTCGCCGTCGCCGCGGAGACCGAGCACCGCGTGGCGATCCTGCCGCTGGTCCTCGCCGGGGTCGGCCTCGCCGTCGTCACGGAGTCCTGGCGCACGGCCGCCGAGCGTGCCGGCGCGCTGGTCCTGGACATCGAGCCCCGGACGACCCTGCGCATCGCGCTGGTGAGCCGCAGGGCCGAGCAGTCACCGGCCGCCCGGACCTTCCTCACGTGCGCCCTCGCCGAGTGCCCGTAGGCGCACGCGACGAGCCGGGACATAGGCGTGCCCTATAAGGCAGATCGGCAGAGCGTCTTGGACGCTCGAACACGCCCGTTGCTGCAATCGGGGGCATGACCCACCACCACATCGCACTCATCCCCGGCGACGGCATCGGGACCGAAGTGCTGCCTCCCGCACAGCGGGTCGTCGACGCGGCCGGCGCACGCCACGGCTTCACCTGCTCGTACACGGCGTACGACTGGTCGTGCGAGCGCTACGCCCGCGAGGGCGCCATGATGCCCGCGGACGGGCTCGACCAGCTGCGCGACAAGGACGCCATCCTCCTCGGCGCGGTCGGCTACCCGGGCGTGCCCGACCACGTCTCGCTCTGGGGCTTGCTGATCCCGATCAGGCGGGGCTTTCGCCAGTACGTCAACGTGCGGCCCATCCGCGTCTTCGAAGGGGTCGAGAGCCCGTTGCGGGCCGCCGTCCCCGGGGAGGTCGATTTCGTCGTCGTACGCGAGAACGTCGAGGGCGAGTACAGCGAGATCGGCGGCCGGCTGAACCGGGGCTTCGCGGAGGAGATGGCCGTACAGGAAGCCGTGTTCACGCGCGCGGGGGTCACCCGCGTCCTGGACTACGCCTTCGGCCTGGCCGCCCGGCGTGACCGCAGACTCACCTCGGCCACCAAGTCGAACGGCATCGTCCACACTTTGCCGTTCTGGGACGAGCTGGTCGCCGAACGGGGCGCGGAGCACCCGGCGGTGGTGTGGGACCAGGAGCACATCGACGCGCTCGCCGCGAAGTTCGTCCTCGACCCGGCCCGCTTCGACGTCGTGGTCGCCTCCAACCTCTTCGGTGACATCCTCAGCGACCTGGCCGCCGCCGTGGCGGGCTCCATCGGGATCGCCCCGGCCGCCAACCTCAATCCGGAGCGCGACTTTCCCTCGATGTTCGAACCGGTCCACGGCTCCGCCCCCGACATCGCGGGCCGCGGCATCGCCAACCCCCTCGGCGCCATCTGGTCGGCGGCGCTGATGCTCGACCACCTCGGACACCGCGCGGCGGCCGACGACATCACGGCCGCGATCGCCGCGGTGCTCGCCAAGACCGACGTGCGCACCCCGGACCTCGGCGGCGACAGCACGACGGCCGAGTTCACCGAGAAGCTCCTCGAACTGCTCTGACACGTTCCCCGGCGAGGAGTCACGCCATGGCAGCAACCGCGTCCACCACCCCCGGCACCCCACCGTCCGCGCCATCGCCCTCCGCGACCTCCGAACCCTCCGCCCCCTGGTACCGGCAGCTGTACTTCTGGGTCCTGACCGCGATCGTCGCCGGCATCCTGACGGGCTGGCTCCGGCCCTCCGTGGGCGTCGCCCTGGAACCGGTCGGCACCACGTTCGTCTCGGCGATCAAAATGCTGATCGCCCCGATCGTCTTCCTGACGATCGTCGCGGGCATCGGCGGTGTCGACAGCCTGCGCCGGGTCGGCAGGGTGGGCCTCAAGTCCCTGCTCTACTTCCAGGCGGGCACCCTCGCCGCCCTCGCCGTCGGACTGGTCGCCGTCAACCTCTTCCAGCCCGGCGCGGGTGTCCACGCCCACCCCGGAGACCTGCGGCTCTCCGGCGAGGCCGCGCGGTACGTGAAGGACGGCGAGGACCAGAGCTGGTGGCACTTCCTCACCGACATCGTGCCGTCCAGCGCGGTGGGGGCGTTCGCCGAGGGGAACATCCTCCAAGTCATCTTCTTCGCCGTCCTGTTCGGTGTGGCGCTGAAGGCCGTGGGGCCTGTCGGCGCGCCCCTGGTCGACGGCGTCAACCGGCTGAGCGCGGTCGTCTTCAAGATCCTCCACTACGTGATGCTCGCCGCGCCCGTCGGCGCGTTCGGCGCCATGGCCTACACCATCGGCAAGTACGGCATCTCCACGCTCACCAGCCTCGGCCGGCTCATCGGCCTGTTCTACGGCACGTCGCTGTTCTTCGTGGTGGTCGTCCTGGGCGGCGTTCTCGGCCTGCTGCGCATCAACATCTTCCGGCTCCTTCACCACCTGCGGGAGGAGTTCCTCATCGTCCTCGGCACGTCGTCGTCGGAGAGCGTGCTGCCGAGGGTGATGGCCAAACTCGAAGGGCTCGGCCTGCGCAGGGACATCGTCGGACTGACCGTGCCGACCGGGTACTCCTTCAACCTCGACGGGAGCTCCCTCTATCTCTCCCTGGCAGCGGTCTACATCGCCCAGGCCACCGACACCCCGCTCACCCTCGGCCAGCAGCTCGGCCTGCTCGCCGTCATGATCCTGACGTCCAAGGGGTCCGGAGGCGTCACGGGCGCCGGGTTCATCGCCCTGGCCGCCACGCTGTCCGCGGTCGGCACCGTGCCGGCCGCGGGCATCATGCTCATCTTCGGCATCGACAAGTTCATGTCCGAGTGCAGGGCCCTGACGAATCTCGCGGGGAACAGCGTCGCCACCCTGGTCGTGGCCCGCTGGGAGGGCGTCCTCGACACGGCACGCGTCAACAGGGTCCTGCGCGGCGGGCGTCCCGAGCCCTCGCCCGAACTCTCGACCGACCCCTCGAAGGAGTCGGCCGGGCACGGAACTTCGACGGCGGGGAAGGCGTTGGCGGAGTGACGCGCACAAGCGCGTGGACGAACGAAGCAGTCGAGGTGGCACGAATGGCGATGTGGGACCGGATCAAGGACCAGGCCAAGGGTCTGCAGCAGTCGCAGGGGGCGCGCGGCTCCGGCGGCCACGGACGACCGGGTTCGGGCTCCGGCGGGGGATCGAAGGCCCAGCTCGTGGGTGTGCTCAAGTCCCAGCTGGCCTCCTTGAAGACGGAGCTCAAGAGCGGTGCCTACCGCGACGCGAGCATGGCCATGTGCGCCCTGGTCGCGGCGGCCGACGGCTCGGTCGACCCCGCCGAGCGCCAGCACGTGGAGTCGCTGATCGTGCAGAACGACGTGCTGCAGAACTTCCCGCCGGACCAGCTGCGGCAGCGGTTCAACAAGCACGTGGACCAGCTGTCGCTCAACTTCCAGCAGGGCAAGGCCGAGGCGATGCAGGAGATCGCCAAGGCGGCGAAGAAGCCGATGGAGGCCAAGGCGGTCGTGCAGACCGGCTTCGTCGTCGCCGGCGCGGACGGATACATCGCGCCGGCGGAGGAGCAGGTCCTCCGTGAGGCGTGCGCGGCGCTGAACGTGTCCCCGCAGGAGTTCGGTCTCTGACCGGTCGGGACCGGTAGGGGACCGGAGCCGACGACAGGCCGAGGGCGGGCTCTTACGCCGCCACGGTGTCCAGGGCCGGGCCGATCACGTCGAAGGCCCGGTCGAGGAGTTCGGCCGGGTCCTCGGCGCCGTCGCTGCCGCTCCACCGCTGCAGCACGGCGTCGAACGCGGTGAGGGCCATCCCCGCGGCCAGCCGTGGATACAGCTCGGCCTCGGGGGCCAGCCCCGTCCGGCGGCCCATCTCCTCCGTCAGGTCGTCGCGCCACTGCGCCTGCCGCTCCAGGAAGCGGGCCAGCAGGGCGGGCGTCCGCAGGATCAGCTGCACCACGCTCAGCGCCCGCTCGGAGTGGTCGGAGCGGGCGGAACAGATGGCGAGGGGGACCTTCACGGCGTTCCGCAGCGCTTCGGCGTGGGACTCCCCGGCGGGACGGTCCGCCAGCTCCGCGCGCATTCCGGTGCCCATGTCGGCCAGGAACTGGACGACCACGTCCTCCTTGGACGCGAAGTACCGGAAGAACGTGCGTCGGGACACTCCGGCGGTGGCCACGATCTCGTCGATGGTGACCGCGTCGTACCCCTTCAGCGCCAGCAGTTGCAGCGCGGACTCGGTCAGCTCGTCCGAGACGAGGCGGCGCTTGCGTTCGGCGAGGCTCATTCGGGGGTGGGAAGTCACCCGGTCATCGTACAGGTCGGGCGTCCGGATGCCCCCTTTGTCACTCAGAGGCAGGGCGGCATTCCATGCCGTATGTGGCGAGAGGTGCCGCCCTGCCATATAGAGCGGGGGCGTGTCAGGGCTGGCTCAGAACTTGCGCCAGCGTGCACTCGCGAACGAGAAGAGCCCGAAGGCCACGAGGCCGACGGCGATCAGCGCGAGCAGCCAGGGCCCCGCGCCGGTGTCGGCGAAGGAGCGCAGCGTGTTGTCCATCCCCTTGGCCTGGCCCGGCTTGTGCCGCAGCGCCGCCGTGATGGCGAAGCCGCCCGCGACGCCGAAGACCACGCCGCGTGCCGTCCCGCCGGTGACGCCGAGGATGTCGGTCGCCTGGCGCATCCGTCGCGGCATCTGGGAGACGCGCAGCTTGTCGCGGAACTTGCGGAGCAGCGCGCGGCCCGCGATCCAGACGCCCGCCACGAGCACGCCGGCGCCCGCCGCTGCGACGATCCACTGTCCGGCGGGCCAGTCGAGCACCTTCGCCGTCGCGTCCTGGGTCTGCTTGTCGCTCGATCCGCTGCCGCTGCCCTGGTCGCCGGCTGCGTAGGCGATGACGGTGTACGTCACGAAGCTGTAGAAGAGGAAGCGCGCGCCCGCCATGGCTCGCTTGCCCGCGGTGTTTCCGTCCGGCCCCGCCTGTCCGAAGAAGACTTCGGAGAGCCGCCACAGCGCCATGCCCGCGAGGGCGCCCCCGAGCAGCCACAGCATGACGTGCCCGAAGGGGCGTTCCGCGATCTCGGCCAGGGCGCCGCCCCGGTCCGCCTGGCGGCCGTCGCCTCCGTCGGAGAACGCGATGCGCAGGGCCAGCGCGCCGACGAGGAGATACAGGACACCACGTCCGACGAACCCGGCGCGTGCCACCGCTGCCACGCCTCGTCCCTTGGCTGCGCGCCTTGCTTTGCCCTTGCCGCGCACGGTGGCCGACGTGAGACGCACGGAAGGGAGGCGCATGGATCGGAGATGCATGGCTACCGGATGCCCCCGGCGCCCTGCCTCATGCCGACCTCTGTGAGCCCCGGACGTGGGGCTCTTTCGGCATGCTCGGACGGCTGCCCGGCGGGTGGCCCGGATTGCGGCCCGGACCGGGCCGCGTCAGCGGAACCCGATCCGGGAGCCGGTGCGCGTGCACGGGACCGGCGCGCCGGCCGGAATCGTGAACGCCTTGTCGAGTGAGGTGATGCGCAGCAGCCGCCGATTGCGCGCGCTGCCCGGCACGAGCCACAAGGTGCCCCGGTCGGGGGCCACCCTCTTCCGGATCCGCACGAGCAGACGCAGACCACCGGCGTCCATGAACGTCACCTCCCGCAGGTCCGCGACGACCCGAGGGCCGGCCCGGTCCATGAGCGCCATGACACGGGGGGCGAGCTCCTGGTCGGCCCAGGCGTCCAGTTCGCCCCAAAACGCAAGGACATCAGTGCCGTTCACCACGCGGTGGTGCAGGCCGAAGGTGAAGTCGGCGGTGCCCGTTTCCCAGTCCAGCAGTGTCTTCTCCCTTCACGGAGAGTAACCAAAACGGTGGTGGCGTGGCGTACGAAGACCGGCGCCGGACGCCACCGGGGTCCTGGGCGGCACCGAGGTCATGTGTCAATCGTTCCCGCTCAGAGCCGTTCGTACCCTCGTAGGGTGATGTGATTAACCGGGAGGCGGAGTTGACGGGTCGTCAAATCGTCGATTACGCAACGTAATCACGTCGCTGTGGGTGAGTCCTACGAGGGCCGGCCCCGCTCCCGCTCGACCGGCAACCACAGTTCGGCCTCCGCCTCCGTGCCGCCCGGCGACAGGCGCGTGCGCAGGATCTCCGGGCCGGGTCGGCTGCGGTACGGATTCGACGGGAACCACTCCGTGAACACGTCGCGCCACAGGTTCTGGATGGCCTGCGGTGCGGGGCCCGACGTCGTGAACACCGCCCACGTCCCGGCGGGCACGGGCAGCACGGAGGCGCCGGTATGGGCGTCCAGGGCGGACGCCGACGTGATCACGCCCTGGTAGTAGTCGAGTTCGGTGCCCTCCGCGCGGCTCGGGTCCAGGTCGTCGCAGACGGCGAGCATCCCGTGCGGCTCCTGGTCCGCCAGCTTCTCCAGGCGCTGCCGGTCCTCCGGGCCGATTCCGCGGACGAAGTCGACGATCGCCCGGTTCGGCCCCGAGTGCACCAGCGGCACCCGGGCCTTGAACCCGACGACGGCGAAGTCCGGCTTGTCCACCACGCGGTACCGCAGGTCGCTGCTCCCTTCGACGGTGAGACGAAAGGTCATCCGGGACTGGGAGCTGAGCGCGGCGCCGGTGCGCCGGGCCTCACCCGGCCCGACGCCGTGCATGGCGCGGAACGCCCGCGCGAACGCCTCGCCCGAGCCGTAGCCGTGGCGGACCGCGATCTCCAGGAGCGTGTCATGGTCCGCCAGCACCTCCGCGCCCGCGAGAGTGAGCCGTCGGCGCCGGACGTACTCCGAGAGCGGCATGCCCGCCAGCGCGGAGAACATCCGGCGCAGGTGGTACTCGGAAGTGGCCGCGATCCGGGCCGCCTCGGCCACGTCGACGGTCTCGTCGAGGTGGCGCTCGATGTACTCCATGGCCTCGTTGAGCCGCTCCAGCACGTCCGGCCCCTTCCTGTTCGGTGATCACCACCCTAGGGACCCCGCCGGGTACGTGCCGGTGCGTGCCGTGCGCCTCCCGCGGTCAGCGCACGAGGTCCGCGGGCAGTTCCACCCGGCGCCTCGGTGCGGTGCCGTCCAGGGCCGGGCGGCCGTCGAAGACGCGGAGCCCGGCCGCCGCGCAGGCGTAGGCGAGGTCGCGCGCGTCGTACGGCACGTCCGGGCCGGTCTGCCAGAACCGGAAGTGCCAGTACGTGGTCGGGTCCGTCGCGTCGGGGGAGAGGCCGACCTCCTCGTGCTCCACGCACACGCCGTCCCGCGCCAGTGTGCCGTGGGTGCCGCCCTTCGGGTTGAAGTACATGCCGTAGGCGGTGGTGCCGGCCGACACCGCGCCCAGCAGGGTCTCGTCGCTCGGCATGTATCCGATCTGGGTGATCACGCAGCCGCCGGGGTCGCCCGGAACCTCGACCACCGAGACGAAGCGGTAACTCTTGTCGTAGTCGTCCGCGTCATCCCAGTCGTCCATGTCGATCTCTTCGTCGTCGTCGAACGGGGCGTCCTTCGGGAGGAGTTCGGGACAGAGCGCCGGGTCGGCACCGAGGCGGCGGACGACCTCCGCCCCGTCCAGGTCGCGCACGAAGGCGATGCCGAGCCCTTCCGTCCACCTGCCTTCGTCGACGAAGGCCGCGACGAGCGCGTCGGCGGCGCGGAAGGCCGCGAACTCTTCGTCCGGCAGCACCACCGCGCCCGGCAGATCCGCGACGACCGGAGCGAGCGGCGTCGTCAGCAGCAGCCGCCCCGGGGACCAGGGTCCGGTCTGCGGCGTCCAGACGTCCGCGCCGGCTCCGATCAGCGTACGCACACACTCCTCGTCGCCCTCACAGGCGGCGTGCCACAGCGCGGTGTGCCCCTCGTCGTCGGACGCGTCGACGTCTGTGACGTGGGGGAGGAGCAGGCGCACGGACGCCGCGCCGCCGTCCCGGGCGGCCAGGTGCAGCGGGGTGCGGCCGGACCAGACGTCGGCGTCGGCGGACGCGCCCCCGTCGAGGCGGGCCCGGATCAGCGCCGGGTCGCGCCAGCCCTCGTACCCCAAGCCTTCCCAGTCGGCTCGTGGCACGTATCGCTGCCGCGCCTCCTCGCGCTCGCGCAGGTCGCGGAGTTCGTACGCGGA
This sequence comes from Streptomyces venezuelae, assembly GCF_008642355.1. Taxonomy (NCBI): domain Bacteria; kingdom Bacillati; phylum Actinomycetota; class Actinomycetes; order Kitasatosporales; family Streptomycetaceae; genus Streptomyces; species Streptomyces venezuelae. Next base: position 236,651 of record NZ_CP029193.1, on the reverse strand, counting down.
CATCGGGCGGGCGAGGAAGCCGGGCGGGCCGCCCCACCGGGCGAAGACGAGGAACCGGTCCCCTGTGGCGCGGGGCGTCGGCAGGCCGGGCCACACCTCGACGGCACGGGCGGACGCGGCACGCAGGGCATCGGCGTCCACCGGCGTACTGGTCTCCGGGATCTCCTCGTCCGGCCACTCCACCACCAGACGCGTCGCTCCGGACGGGGGCAGCTCCGGCAGGTACAGGTCCACATCGGTCCTGAAGAGGGAGTCCCGCATTCCGCCGGTGTCCAGCGGGATCAGCCCCGCCGACGCCGCCGACCGGGCGGCGGCCGGACGCGCCGCGGGCCCCAGGGCCGTCGTGGACTTCGTCCCGTGCGGGTCGAGCGAGGTCACGCGGCGCCCGTCGCCCAGCAGCAGCCCCACCCGCAGTCCCGACTGCCGGGCCCGGCCGTCGCTCTGCCGGTGGACCGTCCGGTGCACGGCGAGGTGCAGCGTGACCGAGCCGGGCCACACGGACCAGCCGGACAGCAGCGCCTTGGCGGTCGGCCCGCTCCCGGCCACCGCGGGCTGCGGCACCGACGCGGGCGCGAACCAGTCGAGCGGCGGCCTCTCCCGGCCCACGTGCTCGTCCGGAGGGCCCAGCAGGACCGACTCGCCACGCCGCCCAGCAGGTTCCCCGGACGGGTCCTCGAGCCGTTCTCCCACCGGGTACACCAAGTCGTCGAAGAATCCCATGTGGTCATGCTGACAGCAGGCACTGACACCGGTCCCTGCGCACGCGCCCGGTGACGGCCCATCAGCTCCCGGTGGGCACCCGGCTCCGCTCAGCACAGTCGAGCAGCGTCGGCAGCGCCCGTTCCAGCAGGTCGACGCCGTGCGCGTACGGCAGCCGCAGCCGGTCGCGGAATCCGTCCACCGCGGAGAACGCGGACCCGGGCACGACGGCCACCCCCCGGCGTCGCGCCAACTGCGCCAGCGCCTCCGTGTCGGTGCCCGGCACCCGGACCCACAGGGCGGGGCCGCCGGCCGGCCGGTCCCACTCCCAGTGCGGGGCACGCGAGCGCAACAGCTTCTCCGCGCCCGCCAGTTGCTCGCGCAGCACCGCACGGCGAGCGGTCCGCGCCCGCGGCAGCCCGGCGAGCAGCCGCGACGCCACCAGCTGGTCCACGACCGAACACGACAGGTCCACCGACGTCTTGATCTTCGCGAGACGCGCCACGATGTGCGGCGACGACCGCACCCACCCCACCCGGAGCCCGCCCCAGAACAGCTTCGACAGCGTCCCCACCGTGATCGTGGAGGTCACGGGGAGCCGGGCCGAGAGCGGCACGGGCGCACCGTCGTGCGCGAGACCGAGCTCCGCGCACGCCGTGTCCTCGACGGTGAACAGCTCGCGCTCGCCCAGCGCCGACGCCCACTCCCGCAGCGCTGCCCCGTCCAGGCTGCGCCCGGTCGGGTTGTGCACGGACGGCTGGAGGTAGACGAGTCGCGGCCGTACCTTCGCGCCGAGCCGCCGCAGGGCCCCCGCGTCCGATCCCGCGCCGCCCGCGCCCGGCCCGTCCCCGCCGATCGGGACGAGCCGTGCCCCGCGCGACCGCAGCGCCTCCAGGGCGCCCCGGTAGGTCGGGTTCTCCACGACGACCGTGTCGCCGGGGTCGACCAGCGCCTGCGCGACCAGCCACACGGCCTGCTGCGATCCCGCCGTCACCAGGATCTGCTCCGGCTCGGTGGGCAGCCCGGCCCCGCGGTAGTACGCCGCTATGCCCTCGCGCAACTCCGGGAGCCCGTGCGTCAGATAGCCGTCCGCGCGCAGCAGCGGGGCGAGCTCCGCGCCCGTCAGCGCCCCGACCGTGTCCGCCACCGCACCGAGTCCGTCCAGCGCGCCGCTCGACAGGTCCGCGCCGCTCGTCCGGGCGTCGAAACTGGCGAGGCGGCCCTCGCCCCCGTGCCGCTCCTCGTCCGCGGACTGCTCCAGGGCGCCCGAGCCGCGCAGCCGGGACCCGCTGCCGCGCCGGCTCTCCAGCCATCCCTCGGCCTCCAGGAGGCTGTACGCGGCGGTCACCGTGGAGCGGCTCACACCCAGGACGCCCGCGAGTTCGCGTTGAGAGGGCAGGGTCGAGCCGGGAGCCACGTCCGCGCGCTCCGCGAGCTCCCGCAGAGCGTCCGCGAGCCTGCGCGGAAGTGGAGCCGCGCCCTCCGATGACCAGCCGGTGAGCAGCCGCGACAAACGGGCCGTCGGGATCTTCGCCATGCCCTTCATCTTCGCCTACTCGCGTGCCGCGCAGGCCAATCGGGTCCCACTGGCCGTTGCCCGGGACGGTGACCGGTCGCAGGATCACAGCACCGAGCACCTGAAGGAGTGTGGAGTACATGGCGACCGTGGTCCTCGTCGGCACGCTGGACACGAAGGGCGAGGAGTACGCGTGGCTGCGCGAACGGCTCCGGGAGTACGGCAGTGACGTCCTGCTCGTCGACGTCGGTGTGCTGCCGCCGCCCGCCCACGCGCCCGTCGCCGACATCCCCGCCGACGTGGTGGCACGGGCCGCCGGACACGACCTCGGGTCGCTGCGCGCCGCCGGGGACCGCGGCGCGGCGGTCGCCGCGATGGCCGACGGACTGACCCGTGTCGTGCTCGACCTGCACCACCAGGGCAAGCTGCACGCGGTGCTCGCGGCCGGGGGCAGCGGCGGCTCGGCCATCGCCTCGCAGGCGATGCGCGCCCTGCCCATCGGCGTGCCGAAGGTCCTGGTCTCCACCATGGCGGGCGGCGACGTGGCGCCGTACGTCGACAGCAGCGACCTCACGATGATGTACAGCGTCGTCGACATCTCCGGCATCAACTCCGTGTCGAGCCACATACTCGGCAACGCGGCGGCCGCCGCGGCCGGCATGGCCCGCCGCCAGGAGCGCAGCTACGAAGAGCTCGCGGGCCCGCGCCGCAAGGTCGTCGCCGCCACGATGTTCGGCGTGACCACGCCCGCCGTCGACGCGGCCCGCGCCCGTCTCGCCGAACTCGGCTACGAGGTCCTGGTCTTCCACGCCACCGGCGCGGGCGGCCGTGCCGTGGAGAAGCTCGCCGCCGACGGCCTGCTGGACGGCGTCCTCGACCTGACCACCACCGAACTCGCCGACGAACTCGTCGGGGGAGTGCTCAGCGCGGGCCCCGACCGGCTCACCGCGGCGGGCGCCGCCGCCATCCCGCAGGTCGTCGCGCCCGGCGCCCTCGACATGGTGAACTTCGGCCCCGCGGAGAGCGTTCCCGAGCGTTTCGCGGGCCGGCGGTTCCTGGTCCACAACCCGACGGTCACCCTGATGCGGACGACCGCACGCGAGATGGCGGCCCTCGGCGCCATGCTCGGCCACAAGCTCGCCGCGGCCCGCGGCCCCGCCGAACTCTTCTGGCCCCTGCGCGGACTCTCGGCCGTGGACATGCCGGACGCGCCCTTCGCCGACCCGGTGGCCGACAGGACGGGCCTCGACGCACTGCGCGCCACCGTCTGCGGCAGCGGCGTCCGCCTCCACGAAGTCGACGCCCACATCAACGACGGGACCTTCGCGGTGGCCATGGCCGACCGCCTGCACCAGTTGATCGGCGAACGCGCCGCCTCCCAGGCCGCCCGCTGACCCCACCGCTTCGAGGAGCAACCCCATGAACCGCAAGGAAGCACTCGCCCGGCTGCACGCCCAGGTCACCGCCGGGCAGCCCGTCATCGGAGCGGGAGCGGGCACCGGACTCTCCGCCAAGTGCGCGGAGGAGGGCGGCGTCGACCTGCTCATCATCTACAACTCCGGCCGCTACCGGATGGCGGGCCGCGGCTCGCTGGCCGGACTCCTGCCGTACGGCGACGCCAACGAGATCGTCGTCGACATGGCGCGCGAGGTCCTGCCCGTCGTCCGCGACACCCCGGTCCTCGCGGGCGTCTGCGGCACGGACCCGTTCCGCCGCATGGACCTCTTCCTCGACCAGCTCAAGGCCATGGGCTTCACCGGCGTGCAGAACTTTCCCACCGTCGGCCTGTACGACGGCACGTTCCGCGTCAACCTCGAAGAGACCGGCATGGGGTACGGCCTGGAGATCGACATGGTCCGCGCCGCCCACGAACGCGACCTGCTGACCGCGCCCTACGTCTTCGACCCGGAGCAGGCCGCCGAGATGGCGAGGGCCGGCGCCGACGTCCTCGTCCCGCACGTCGGCCTCACCACCAAGGGATCCATCGGCGCGGGCACCGCCATGACCCTCGACCAGGCGGCGGCCGCCGTGCAGGACATGCACGACGCCGCCAAGAGGGTCAACCCGGACGCCCTCGTGCTCTGCCACGGCGGACCCATCGCCGAACCCGAGGACGCCCGGTACGTCCTGGAGCACACCACCGGCATCGTCGGCTTCTTCGGCGCCTCGTCGATCGAGCGGCTGCCCACGGAACGGGCGATCGTCGAGCAGACGCGGGCGTTCAAGTCCCTCGGCGCCTGAAGGCCTTCGGTGCCGGAGGTGTTACCAGAGGCGGGCGCCCCGCCGCGCCAGATAGCGGTAGGGGCTGACGTCCGAACCGTAGTGGCGTCGGGACCGTATCTCCAGGTGGAGGTGGGGACCGGTGGCACGCCCCGTGCTGCCGCTGTTCCCGAGGCGCGTCCCGGCGCGGACGCGGGCACCCTTGCGCACCCGGATGCGGGAGAGGTGCCCGTACACCGCGTAGTGCCCGTCCGGCATCCGCACGGTGACGGCCTTGCCGTACGCACCCGACCAGCGGGCGAGCACCACGACCCCGCCGCCCACCGCGTACACGGCGGTGCCGCTGGGGACCGCGAGGTCGATGCCGGTGTGATGGCCCGCGAGCCAGTTGCCGCGCGCCCCGTACCGGGTGGTGATCCGGTATCTGCGGCGCAGTGGAAGAGTGAACCGCCGGGGACCGGCCGCGAAACCGCGCTCCTCGTCCTCGGGAAACTCCGCGTCGCCGTCGGCGAGCGCCGACTCGAACTCGGCGTCGTAGTCGGCGTCGCAGGAGTCGAACTCCTCGTCGGCCCGTGGCGCGGCCGCCCCCGCCGTGAGGGCGCCGCCGGCCAGCAGCACCGCTGCCATGCCCAGTACGTCACGTCGTGTGGTGCCCGCTTCGCGCGGGCTCTCTATGTGGTGGCCCATCTCACTCAGCAGACCGTCAGGGGCGCGGGAACGCACGTCGGCTGCGCCATCCGGAGGACACGGGGCCCGCCCGCCGCACTCTCCGGAACGGGGGCGCAAACCCTCATAACCGACCGGACTGGTGCTCAGTACGAACTGATATTGGACGCCTTGAGAGCCCCGCGACGATACTGGTCGCGCAAGGAAAGAGCGGTCATTCGCGGCCGTGTTCACGGGGCGCTCGAATTTCTCGCATGACGCGTGACGACGTGTGAGGAATGTGCGGCGACCCATTTCCATGCACATCGAGGGGTAGGGCAGCGATGCATCGCGCACTGGATTCAGGGTGGAACTCGTCGAGGTACGGAGTCCCCCGGTCTCTCTGAAAGGACCGGATTCCCGGCATGGACGCGGCGGACACCACGGTGCTTCTCGACCGCGTCCGCGGGACGGTGGACGAACCGCGGCGCGGCGTGGCCGAGGTCGACAGCGGCCGGGCCGCGCCGCACCGCGGCAACCGGCTGGTGCGGCGGGCCGGCCTCCTGGGGCTCCTGATGCCACGGGAGTTCGGCGGCGCGGAAGTCTCCTTCCTGGACCGCACGAAAGTCCTGGAGACGCTCGCCACAGGTGACGGAGCGACCGCACTCGGACTGGCCACGCACTACACGGCCATCGGCTCGCTCTGCGAAACAGGCGTATCCGAACTCCCCGCCGCCGCCGTCCGTTTCCGCACCTGGCTGTTCCGTGAAGTCGTCGAACACGGACGCATGCTCACCTCGGCCACCACCCAGACGGGCACCGGCACCGGTCTCCGTGATATTCACGCCACCTGACGAAACACCGGTGCCCACTACATCCTCAAAGGCACCACGCCCTCCGTGTCCCCCGCAGACATCGCCGACCACTATGTGATCGCGGCCCGCGAGGAAAACGCCCCGATCGGCGGCCAGGTGTCGCACTTCGTGGTGTCCAGGAACGGGAGCCGCACTGGACGGTTTCCGCCTGTCCGGGCGCCCACTTGGGGATCGCGGAGGCCCGGAGGCGCTCACCGCGGTGCACGCGGCGAAGTGCTGCGTCGGCGAACTCGCCCCCCGCCTCGCCCTGGGCGCCGAGGAGTGTCTGGACCACGTCGGCAGGCCGACACTCTGCCTCACCACGTCCGACGCCGGGAACCGCGGACAGCCGCGCCTCTAGAGGGCGATCCACTCCGTGGCCGTCGTCACCTCGTCGAGAACGTCCGGGAGCGGCTCCGTTCCCAGACCCGGCCCCTTGGGGACGTCGAGATGGCCGTCCGTGAGCACGAACGGCTCGGTGATGTCGGTGGCGAAGTAGCGGTGCGAGCCGGAGGTGTCACCGGGGAGCGTGAACCCGGGCAGCGCCGCGAGCGCGACGTTGGCGGCACGCCCGATGCCGGTCTCCAGCATGCCGCCGCACCACACGGGGACGCCGTGGGCGCGCGCGATGTCGTGGATCCGCCGGGCCTCCAGGTAGCCGCCCACCCTGGCCGGCTTGACGTTGATGATCGAGCAGGCACCGAGCGAGATGGCGGCGGCCGCGTGGGCGGCGGACTCGATGGACTCGTCCAGGCAGATCGGGGTGCGCAGGAGCTTCGCGAGCTGCGCGTGTTGCACCATGTCGTCGTTGGCGAGGGGCTGTTCGATCAGCAGCAGACCGAAGTCGTCCAGCCCGGCGAGGTGCTGGGCGTCGACGAGGGTGTACGCGGCGTTCGCGTCGACCTGCAGCAGCAGACCGTCCCCGAAGCGTTCGCGCACCGCGCGCACGGGCTCGACGTCCCAGCCCGGCTCGATCTTCAGCTTGATCCGGACGTACCCCTCCGCCACGTACCGCTCGACGGCGTCGAGGAGTTGGGGGATCGAGTCCATGATGCCCACGGAGACACCGCAGGGGACACGGTCGCGTGCCGCGCCCAGGTACGCCCCGAACGACTCGCCGGTGGCCCGCAGCTGGGCGTCGAGGACCGCGCTCTCCAGGGCGGACTTCGCCATGCGGTGACCGGTGAAGGGCTCGAGGGCCCGGCCCACGGTCGCCGCGTCCACCCCGTCCTCGGGCAGCGCGGGGATCAGGAACTTGCGCAGGACGTCCTGCGCCCCGTCGACGTACTCACCGCAGTAGCGGGGCTCGGACATCGCCGCGCACTCGGCCCAGCCCTCACCGTCGGTGGTGACGACCCGCACGAGCAGCACGTCACGGGCGGTCTCGACGCCGAACGAGGTGCGGAACGGCGCGACGAGCGGCATCGCGATGCGGCGCAGCTCGACGCCGGTGATCTTCGATGTGGTCACTGGTTGCTCCCGGTGGGCTGGTGTGCGGAGGCGGGGGTGCGGTGGAGGACGTAGCTGCGGCGGTCGTGGAGGCCGAGGACGCGGGCGCCGTCGGCGAGCAGGGTGCCGAGGGTCTCCCGCACGGCGAGCCGCCAGGCATGGGCCGCGGCGGCGTCGGTGCGGCGCAGCGCCTCGATGTCGTCCGGCAGGTCGATCAGGACGAACTCGGCGTCGGTGGGCTCCGGCTGGGGGAGTCCCGCGCGGTCGCGCACGGCGTGTGCGGCTCCGGCGGGCAGGGGGATGCCGTTCCGCTCGGCCGCGGGGCATGGCGCCGACAGGTCCCAGGCGGTCAGGACGCGGTCCGACTCGTCGCCGCCGTTGATGGCGTCGTCCATGGCGCCGTAGAAGGACTCCAGGTACTCCTCGGGCCGCGCCCCGAGTTTGGTGAGGTTGAAGTGGGCGTTGCGCCGGATGAGGGGGTCGTACGTCCACGTGATGCGCTTCAGGCCGCGGTCCAGGGCCCATTGGCGCTGGTGCAGCTTGAGGGCGAGGCCTATGCCGCGGCCCATGGCGGCGCCCGTGATGTGGGAGTGCAGGGTGGTGCCCGCGGGCTCTGCGAAGAAGGCGACGGAGGCGCCTGTCAGGCGTCCGTTCTCGTACGCTCCGGCGACGTAGTTGCCCGCGTGGCTCAGCGCGCGCATGATCTCGGCGGAGATCGGGCCCGTGCCGGGCTCGGTGCCCCAGATGTCGGCGTAGAGACGGCAGACGGTCTCGAACTCCTCCATGGTGTGGAGTTCCCGGATGTCGAGGTGGTTCACAGGAGCGCTCCGACGAGGTGGGCGAGGAGTCGGGTGCGGGGCGGCATCTCGGCGGTGACGACGTGTTCGTGGTCGGCGTGCGCGCCGTCGCCGACGGCACCGAGGCCGTCGAGCGTCGGACAGCCGACGCCCGCCGTGTAGTTGCCGTCGGACGCCCCGCCGACGGCCGTCTGCCGGAGCGGGCCGATGCCGATGCGGTCCCCGATGTCGGCGGCCAGCGCGAACAGGCTCAGGGAGGATGCGGCGTCCAGGGGCGGACGGTTGGGGCCGCCCGCCACCTCGATGCGGGCTTCGGGGTGGTGCGGGACGAGGTCCTTGAGGAGGTCGTCGACGGCGGTCTGGGCGGCCGGGGTGGGAACGCGTGCGTCGATGTGCAGCCGGGCGCGGGCCGGAACGGTGTTGGTGGTCGTGCCGGCCGACAGCACCGTCGGTGTGATCGTCGTGCCCGGCCCGGTGCGGGCGTTCACCGCGTCGGTGATGTCCCGCAGGGCGAGGAGGTGGTGGCCGAGCTCCGTGGCGGCGTTGACGCCCTTCTGGGGTTCCAGGCCCGAGTGGGCGGCACGGCCGTGGACCGTGATCTCGTAGTGGGAGACGCCCTTGCGGGCGGTCTTCAGGGCGCCGCCGGTCGCCGACGCCTCCAGGACGAGGGCGGCCCGGCAGGCGCGCGCCGTGTCCTCGATGAGCGCGCGCGAGGTGTCCGAGCCGACCTCCTCGTCACCGGTGACGAGGACGGAGACGCCGTCGAGGGAGGGCAGCAGGGACAGGGCGTGGAACATCTGCACGAGGCCCGCCTTCATGTCGAAGACGCCGGGCCCCCGCGCGACACCCTCCCGTACCGAGAACGGATGGGTCTTGAGGGTGCCGACGGGCCAGACCGTGTCGTGGTGGCCGAGGAGCAGGACGCGCGGGGTCCCGAAGCTCCACTGCAGGTGGGTGACCCCACCGATCTCCAGCGTCCGCGGCCGCGCGCCGAGCAGCCTGGTGCCCTGATCGGCGACGACCCGCGCGCTGCGGGCCACGGCCGCGTGGTCGGCGGAGTAGGACTCGCAGGTCACGAGCTCCTCGAGGTCGTCGAGGAGCGCGCCGAGGGGTGGTGGCGCCGGGTGGGAAGGGTCTTCGGCCTGCACGAGGAGTCCTCCAGAAGTGGGATGGCCGGGGTGGGATGACCTCGGATGACCACCACGCTAGGCAGGACGCGAGCAGCTGCGTTCGTACGCGGACCACACACATCGGCCGAACTTTCGTACGGGGAACCGAAACGGGGAACCGAAACGGTCACCCGTCGGCAGGGCACCCACCCCGATACGCCCGAAACGGTGCGGTCAGCCTTCCGCGGGACGCCCCGCCCCGGAGACGCCGCTCCCGTCGTACGCCCCCATCAGCCGCAACTCCAGCATCGCGGCGAACCGCGCGGACGGATCCCCCAGATCGATCCGCCCCACCTCGGCGACGCGCCGGATCCGGTAGCGGAAGGTGTTGGGGTGGACGAAGACACCGGCCGACGCGGCGATCACGTCGCCGAACGCGTCCAGCCACGCCCGCAGCGTCTCGACGAGGTGGGCGTTGTGCCGCCGGTCGTACGCCGTCAACCGGGCGAGGGGGCCCGACAGTTCGTCGCGGTTGGCGACCGCGAGGTCCCTCATGTCCAGCAGCAGCGCGTCGATGTGGACGTCGGCGATGGCGGCGACGCGCCCGCCGCCGTCGCCGGGACGGTTCGTCAGCACGCGCAGCGCGCGGTCCGCGTTCGTACGGGACCTGGCCAGTGCGGCGGGCTCCGACGCCACCGAGCCGATGCCGATGACCGCGTCACCGCGGTCCCCGGTGCGCTGCAGGAAGTTCTCCGCCACTTGCACGGCCCGCTCCCGCGCGGCCCCCGCGTCGTCGGCGACGGGGAACAGCGCGTACGCGACATCGCCGAGCAGCGCCACCGCCGAGCGCGGCTGCACCGCCGTCAGATGCACGGCCAGCGCCGAGGCGAGCCGCTGCCGCTCCGCGGCGCGCCGGGCATGGTCGCCGCCCGTCGCGGACGTGGCTCCGAGCCCCATCGCCAGGACGAGCAGCGGCTCGTCGGCGAGACCCAGCCGGCCGAGCGCCGCGACCGCCCCGGGACCGCCCTCCAGCGCCGTCGTCACCAGATCGGCACGCAGCCGGTTCTCGGCGTCGGCGCCCGCCCGGAAGCGGAGCATGTGCAGGGCGACCAGCTTGGCCGCCTCCTTGAACGCCTCTTCCCGCTCCTCGGTCAGCGGTTCGCGCAGCGCCGCCCACACCGAGCCGAGGACTTCGTCGCCCGCCCGCACGGCGATCGCCACGCGCGGCAGCGCGACCTCGTCCCCGAGCGTCGGCGGCGGGATGTGCACGGGCCGGTCCGTGCGGTAGAGCTCCTTGAAGACGCCGTGCTCCTCGTGGAGGCGCAGGTACCGCTCGGGCACCCGCCGGGCCAGGATGCTCGCCACCCGTGCCGGGTCCGCCTCGTCCTGACGCCCGGAGAAGGCCAGGATGCGCGAGCGGCGGTCCTCGATGGTGATCGGCGCGTCCAGCAGCGTCGCGATGGCGTTGGCCAGCGCGAACAGATCCCCGGCCGGTACGCCGCCCAGCGTCTGCTCGTCGGTCCCGCCCACGTCGCCCTCCGACAGCAGAGTCCGCAGCATCGCCGCCAGCTGGGCCCAGGACGCCCCGCGCGTGAGCGCGAGCAGCGCGATCCCGGTCTCCTCCGCCACGGCTTCCAGGTCCGCCGTGTCCACGGGCCCGCGCACGACCAGCGCGGCGGCGCCCACGCCGGTGAGCGAGCGCATCAGCCGGGCGGTCTCCTCCGCCCCGTGCACACCGACACCGAGCACGACGGCGCGCTCCGGATAGTGCTGTTCGTCGTGCGGATCGTGGATGCCGACGCCGCCGATCCCGGTCACGGACGCGGGGTCACCGAGGAGCAGATCCAGGAGCGAGGGCCCGAGGTCGTCGAGCACCCGGCTCAGACCGCGGGCGGGGTGCGTCGACATATGGCTGATCATCTCCGCAGGTTAGGGCCGCTGGGATCCCGCGCATCCGTACGGGGATACGAGATTACGCGGCCATTCCCGTACCCCTGAACGAACCCCTTCCGATACGGTCCCGGAACTGCGACCCGCACCACACCCCTCACAAGAGCCGCACCCGGTACGGTCACCCCACCGGTCTCCGTCCCGGCCGCCGTACTACGGGAAAATCTCGATGGGCGCGTCGAGCGTGAGATGCGGATACGGTGCTGACGTGATGATCGAGAGGGAGGGACCCATGCCTGGAACCGTGCTGCTCGTCGCGGCCGCCCCGGTGGGCAAGGGACGCCTGGTGGACGCGGCTTCCGTGCTTCCCGTCCTCGCGGCGGTGCCCACGGAGACGCTCGCCGGGACGCCGACCGCGAGCATCGTGGAACTGGCGGACCCGCTGGACCCGCAGACGGTGCTGACCCGCCTGAGAGCCGCGGCCACGACCCCGGGACACCTGACGGTCTACCTGATCGGGCAGGTCCATCTCGACCGGCGCCAGCGGCAGTTGCACGTCGCGCTCGCCCGCACCACCACGGCGACGGTCCGCTACACGGGCTTCCCGTGGCACTGGTTCGCCCAGGAACTGCGGCACCGCCCATCGGGAAGCACCACGGTGATCGCCGACCTGCACGCCGACACGGAGAGCTGGCAGGTCCTCACCGAGCACCCCCTCGACGCGGGACCCGGCGTCGCCCTCCACGGCCGTGTCGCCCCGCCCGCCCGGCGCCGTACGCCCGCGATCCCCGCGTACATGAAGGCCGTCGCCACGATCCTCCGCAGCGGCCACCGCCCGCCACCCCTCCAACTCCACCAGCAGGCCGCAGCGCAGGGCCTCGGCGACGACGCCCCCGACCTGCTGCCCTTCCACGATCCGGCCACGCCCCCGGCCCCGCACCAGCAGCCCGCACAGCCCGCCGACGCCCACATGGACCCGCACGCGGCGATCACCGCGGCCGTCGAGGCGGGCCGGCACGGCGAGGCGGCCTCGCTCGCGGCGTCCTGGGAACAGAGCGCGCTGCGCATGCACGGCCCCGGGTCCAAAGAGGTCATCCACTGGATGGAAGTACGGGCGGACCTGGCGAGGTTCGCCGGTGACCCCGCGCGCAGCTGCGAGACGTGGCTCGCCGTGGCGTCCGCCCGCCTCACGTCGGGCCAGGCCCCCGATTCCCCCGAGGTGGAAGCGGCGGCGGACCGCGCCCACCACCTCTGGGACCGCATCAAGGACGCCGAGGCGGTCCGCGCCCTCGGCCCCGCCCTGGTCTCCCTGCGCCGCCAGGTGCCGGGCCGCCAACGCGGCACGCTGCTGCTCGCGCAGCGTCGGCTGGAACAGTTCCACGCACAGGAGATCCCCAGGATTCCGGCCCCCGGCGCCCAGCCGACGGCGAGCACGCCCTGAGGAACGGGCGGGGCGAGGGCGCACAGCGCACGACATCGGGTTCGGGACGCGAGGCTGGACCTCACATCTCTCTGCGCTGATTCGTCAGTAATAGGGAGACGGCACAACCCAGCAGCCGGCCCAGACCGCCCATCCCTCGCCGCTCGCCCCAGGGAGTAGAAGCCATGAGCATCTCCGTGCTCCTCGTGGACACCGACGCCTTGCTGCGCACCTGCTGCGCCACACTGCTCGCCGCGCAGCCGGACATAGCGGTGGTCGGGGAGGCCGGAGACGGTGCCCGGGCCGTGGAACTCGCGGAGCGGCTCCGCCCGGACGTCGTCCTCATGAACCCCCAACTGCCCGTCATGAGCGGCATCGAGGCGACCCGCCGCATCTCGGCCCGCCCGCACCTGTCCGGCGTACGCGTCCTCGCGATGGCCGCGCCCACGGCGGACTCGCAGGTGTTCGACGCGCTCGCGGCGCACGCCTGCGGGTTCCTGTTCCAGGACGCCGAGCCCGAGGAACTGTTTCGCGCGATCCGCGTGGTTTCTCAGGGCCAGGCGCACTTGTCTCCCCGCATCGTGCAGCGGGTCATCGACGAGTGCGTGTTACGGGAGAGGACCGCCGAACAGGCGCCCGGCATCCCGCTGGACAGCCTCACGCCGCGCGAGCGGGAAATGCTGGTGCTGATCGGCACCGGCCTGTCCAACCAGGAGATCGCCGAGAAGCAGTTCGTCTCCTGCACGACGGCCAAGACCCGCGCCTGCCGCATCATGGCCAAACTGGGCGCCCGGAACCGGGTGGAGCTGGTCTCCATCGCCTACCAGTGGGGTCTGGTCCGCCGCCGGGAAGCGGCCCGTCCGGCCAGGTGAGACCGGCGCCCCGCGACGTCGGACAGCTGAATCCGGCCCCGGGCGCGGGCGCGTGTGCCCCGTGGGACTCCGCGCACTAGAGTGCGGCGGACGTGCCCGGCGTACGCCGGGTTCTGCCCCGACGACAGGAGCCCCACCCCTCATGAAGCGGACCCGAACCGCTCTGGCCGCGCCCGCTCTCGCCCTGGTCTCGGCCCTGACTCTCAGCGCGTGCGGAGACTCGGACTCGTCCTCCTCGTCCTCCGAGGACACCTCAGCCTCCTCCGGCACGTCGGAGGAGTCCGCGAAGTCCCCGGAGAAGCCGGTGGATCCGGCCGCCGAGCTGCGCCGTGCCGCGCTCACCGAGAACGACGTCAAGGGGTTCACGGTCAAGAAGCCCGACAAGAAGTACGCGTTCGCCGCGTCCCAGGACCAGATGAAGGTCGACAAGGCCGCCTGCGCCCCCGTCGCCTACGCGACCAACCAACTCCCTCTGGGCACACCGCAAGCCGACCTGATCCGTCTCGCCACGGGAGCGAAGGGCCCCGGCGACTTCACCTACGTCACGCTCGCCACCTACGGCGACGGTGAGGCGAAGACCACCCTGGCCGACCTGGCCGAGGCCGTCCGCTCCTGTGGCACGGGCTTCTCCGCCAAGGCGGGCCGCAACACGGGCTCGTACTCCTCGATCACCGCCGAGACCGCCCCCGAGCCGAACGGCGCCGACGAGTCCCTCGCCTTCAAGGTGACCACGAAGTACGAGGGCATGACCCACACGATGCGCGCCCAGGCTGCCCGCCACGGCGACACCATCGCCCTGTACTACGCGGTGGACGGCATGGCCTTCACCCAGGCCCGCCCGGGCAACGCCAAGATCGGCAAGGCAGTGGTGGACGCCCAGAGCGCGAAGTTGGCGTAGCCGCGGAACCCGGCGCCGCGGTCACCCGAGTCTCAGTCGAACCGCAGGATGCGCGGAGCGAACGTACCCTCAGGTCCGGCCGCACGGCCGACCGCCCAGACCGACTCCGTGCCCGGCACCGACGCCAGCTGCAGCACCGACGAATCGCCCTCGCCCGGCACCGTCGGATCGCTGTACTCGGCGAAGGACTGACCGTCCCAGGCGAGGAAGTCCGGCCCCGGCACGAGCGGAGGGTACGTGCCGGGCGGGCCCCACTTCTGCGAGCGGGCCACCGAGACCCAGCCGAGCTTGCCGGACGCGGAGGGCGCCAGCGAGGTGATCGCGCCGAAGTTCGTGGGCACGGTGACCCGGCTCCACGACTCCCCGTCCCACCGGACCAGCAGCGGCGGGATCGGCTTGCCGGGCGGGCCGCCGACGAACCCGGCCGTGCCGCCCGCCCACACCTCCGTCGGAGAGGTCGCGAGCACCGTGCCCACGCCCGCCCGCGGGAACCCGTCCACGACCGTCTGCTGCCAGGCCTTCCCGTCCCAGTGCGACACGGTCGCCCCCGACCCGCTGGAGCCCGCGGCCCATACGTCGTCGGCCGCCAGGATGTGCAGGCCGTACACCGCCCCGGGCGGCACCGGCAGATCCCGCCAGCCGCCGGAGTCCCGGCGCAGCAGCACCTGCGCGCCCTCCCGCGAACCGATCAGCCACGTCTCGCCGCCACCGGCCACCACCTTGGTCAGCGCGACACCGCGCGGCGCCCGGCTCTCCTGCCACACCTTGCCGTCGAAGCGGAGCAGGCGCGCGCCGCCCGCCGAATCGCGCCCCACCGCCCAGGCCGTCGTCGTCGAGTCTGCGGCGACGGACAACAGTTCTCCCTGCCAGCCGACCCCGGGCAGGCTCTGGCGCTGCCAGGCGGTTCCGTCCCAGCGCAGCACCAGCGGGAACCCCGGCGCCTCGCGCCCGACGGCGTCGGCACCCACCGCCCACGCCCGGTCCGGGCCGGACGCCACGGCCTCGTTCAGGCCGGCCTGCGGACGCACCTGCTCCGGAACCGGCACGTGCTGCCAGGAGCGGGGCTCCGCCGCGGCGGACGACATGACGGCCACGACCGTCATGGCCACGGCGAGAACGGCGACGAGGAGGCGGCGCCACACGGGGCGTTGAGGTCTGCGGGTCATGACCGGCCTCCCAGCCGCTCGCTCATCAGATTCGGTTTCGAGCCGTAGATCTCCACGGTCCCGAAGGACAGCAGCGAGTCCCCGACGGTCGTCAGCGCCCGCGGTTTGACGTCGATCGCGTTCGTGCGTTCAGGACCGTAGGAGTAGGTGATGCGACGGCCGTCCAGGCGCGCGTACTTCGACTGGAACGCCCGGTCGCTGCGGACCGGCAGCCACAGCGCGCGGTCCGGGCCGCGCACCATGGCGGAGGTGGAGGCCTCGCCCAGCGCCGGATACGTGGTGCGCCAGGCATGCCCGTTCCAGGTCATCAGGTAGGTGCGGCCCACGCCGTCCGTGTACTGGCTGCCGACGATCGTCATCCGGCCGTACGGTTCGAGCAGCATCGTGTGGACGTTGCTGTTGGTCGGCAGCGGCACCTTCGCGTCCCGCCACTGTGTGCCGTCCCAGCGCAGGACGACGGTTCCGGCACCGGTGCTGGTGTCCGCCCACGCCCAGGCGTCGGTGGCCGTACGGGCGGTGATGCCCATCAGGTACAGCACGCCGTCCGGGGTGGGCTGCAGGGTCCAGCGGGACCCGTCGTAGTGCAGCACCTTCAGTCCGGTGCTGTCCTCGCCGACCACCCACGCGGCACCCGGCACGGCGACGAAGTCCTGGTACGTCCACAGGGTCTGCGGCAGCGGGACAGTGCTCCACGCACCCTCCGCCGAGCGGCGCAGGATCTCCCCGGCCCCGTCCCGCGTACGGAAGATCCACGTCTCCTCGCCCACGAACTGCACCTTGCCGAGGCGCCCTGGCTCCCCGGCGCCGGGGAACGTCGCGTCCCGGCTCCACGCCGCGCCGTCCCAGCGGTACAGCATCGGGCGCGGCCCGTCGGCGGCCTGCTCGGCCCCGGTCGCCCACGCCTCGTCGGGCCCGCGGGCCGCGAGATCGGAGACGGACGGGGGTGGGGCGGCAGCCGGCACGGGCACCGCCGACCAGTCGGCGTGCGCCGCCGCCCCGGGGCCCGCGGCCGCGGCCGGCGACACGACCGCGGCAGGTGACACCACCGCGGCACACGCGATCACCACGCAGAAGCAGACGGTGCGGAGCCTACGAAGAGTACGGAGACCGTTCACGACACCCCCAGGACGCGAAGGTCGCACAGCCTATTGGCATGCACACGACCCCGGATAGGCGGCATTCAGCCGTCCCGCCGCCCCGTCTCCCGCCGTCAATCCCGCTACGCCGACACTCCGCCGACGAGTGAATGACGCGGGACGGGGCGCGCCGGAGAATGCACTCCCCGCCGCCCGTGACCCGTGACCTCCCCGTGCGGTGGCGCGTTCCCCAGTCGACCATCGCGACCAAGGAGCGGTACCGACGTGGAAGCCACTGAGCGTGTCACGGTTCTCATGAAGAAGAACTTCGGGGTCCGTCTCGACGACGTGTCGTCGGACGTCCCCCTCTACCAGCTGGCCATCGACTCCCTCGCGCTGGAGGAACTGCTCCTGCTGATCGAGGACGAGTGCGCCATCGATCTGGCCGACCAGACCCTCTCGTCGCGCGACACCGTCGCGACGCTCATGTCGGTCGTGCGCCAGAAGGCGGCGGCGGAATGACGGCAGCGAACACGACCGCCTCCGCGCCCGCGGCCGTCGTCACCGGCCTCGGCCTCGTGACCGCCGCCGGCGTCGGTGTGAAGCACGCCTGGCACCAGATCACCAACGCGACCGTCCCGCAAGGAGTGCGGCGACCGGACCCGTTGCAGGATCTGCCCTGCGATTTCATGTACACCATCGACGACGGCGACCTCGACGTCGACGCCGTGCTCGGCGT
The DNA here is from genome assembly GCF_008642355.1 of Streptomyces venezuelae. NCBI lineage: Bacteria > Bacillati > Actinomycetota > Actinomycetes > Kitasatosporales > Streptomycetaceae > Streptomyces > Streptomyces venezuelae. Next base: position 219,301 of record NZ_CP029193.1, on the reverse strand, counting down.
GGCGAGCCACCGGCTCATGGACCGCTTCGCGCAGCTCGCCGTCGTCGCGGCCCGGGAGGCCGTGGCGGACGCCGGGCTCGGCCCCGACGTGTGGGACAGCGCACGCGTCGCCGTGGTCGTCGGGTCCGCCCACGGCGGCCTCACCTTCTACGACGAGCAGCACCGCACCCTCACCGAGCGCGGCCCGCGCAGGGTGTCCCCGAGAATGGCGCCGCTGACCGTCGTCAACGGAGCGGCGGGCAGCGTCGCCCGTGACCTCGGCACCCGCGGGCCCAGCTTCGCCGTGGCCACCGCGTGCTCCTCCGGCACCGACGCGATCGGCACCGCCCTCCACCTGCTGCGCGCGGGCGCCTGCGACATCGCCGTCGCGGGCGGCACGGAGTCCATGTGCTCCCGCGCCGTCTTCGCCGGCACCTGCAACGCGAAGGCGCTGTCCACGCGTACGACGGAACCCACCACCGCCTGCCGCCCGTTCGACGTGGACAGGGACGGGTTCGTGGTGGGGGAGGGGGCCGGGATCCTCGTCCTCGAGCGCGCGGAGCACGCCAGGGCACGCGGCGCGAAGGCCCTGGCCGCCTTGCGCGGGTACGGGGCGGCCACCTCGAGCGAGGCTTCCTCCCCCGTCGCCACGAGTGAGGCCGGTATCGAGCTGGCGCTGCGCGCCGCGCTCGCCGACGCGGACGTGGCCCCGGGCGACATCGGACACGTCAACGCCCACGGCACGTCCACCGTCATGAACGACCTGGTGGAAGCGGCCGTGCTGCACCGCGTCCTGGGCGAGGGCCCGTTGGTGACCTCCACGAAGTCCATGACCGGGCACACGCTGGGCGCCGCGGGCGGCATCGAGGCGGCGTTCACCGTGCTCGCCCTGCAGGAGCAACTGGTGCCGGCCACGGTGAACCTCAGGACGCAGGACCCGCGCGTACCCGTGGAAGTGGTCGCCGGATCCGCCAGGCCGGCCCGCCTGGACTGTGCGGTGAGTACATCGCTCGGATTCGGCGGGCACAACTCCGTACTCGTCTTCGCCCGAGACTGACCGACCGGGAGTGACCGTCCGAGACCGCTCGCCCTCGCCCGAAACGATCGCTGTGACCGAACCGGAAAGAAGCATGATCGAGGAATACGTCCGCACGGTGACCGCGCACGGGGTGCCGTACAACTACCGGGTACTGCGGCAATCGGACCCCGCCCGGAAGACCCGCGACGAGCCGGTCGTCGCGCTCGGCGGGGTGCTGGAGGGCATGCACGACTGGGCGTACCTGGAAGAGGCCGTCCTGCCCCGGGCGAGCCTGGTCACGCTGGACCTGCCGGGCCTCGACCCGGCCGCCTTCCAGCACGGGGACGGCCTCGACCTCCTCTGCGAAGGACTCGCGAGCGTCGTCGACGACCTCGGCGCCGCCCGCATCCACCTCTACGGCTACTCGCTGGGCGCGGCCGTCGCGCTGCAGTACACGCAGGGCCACCCCGAGCGCGTCGCACGGCTGCTGCTCGGCGGCGTCCCCGGCGACGTCACGGACGAGATGGAGAGTCACCTGCGTACCGCCGTCGGCTGCGCGAGGGCCGGCGACGCGGAGGGTTTCGCCGCCCTGATGGCCGACGGACTGCTCTGCCTCGACGACAGCCACCACGTCCACCGGCGGGCGCTGACCCGCGGATACCTTCGGCGCTTCATGCGCAACGCGGCCCATGTGCCGCGCAAGGTGGACCTGCTGGCCACCGCCCTGATCACGCGCCGCCGGCCCCTGCACGGCGGTCTGTCCGGGGTGCCCACGCTGGTGTTCTGCGGTGGCCACGACCACCTCCATCCGCACGAGGAACTGCAGGCGTTCGCCGCGAAGATCGAGGGCAGCCGGGTCGTCACTTTTCCCGACTGTGACCACATGCTGCCGTTGCAGCGTCCCGAGGCGGTCACGTCCCTCGTGGGGTCCTTCCTGCTGGACGAGCCGACGGCCCACGCCCGCGGCTGAACGACGTACGCCGCCGAGCGACGCCCCCCGTCGGCACTGTTCCTAGAATGGCCAGGTGGAGGACATCGACGCGATCGCGGCACTGCAGGACCCGGTGCGGCGTCGCCTGTACGAGTACGTGGCGGAGCAAGGCCGTGAGGTCGGGCGCAACGAGGCCGCCGAGGCCACCGGGGTGGCACGCACGCTCGCGGCGCACCACCTGGACAAGCTGGCCGAAGCCGGCCTCCTGGAGAGCGGCAGCCGCCGTCTGACGGGGCGTTCGGGGCCGGGGGCGGGCCGTCCCGCCAAGGTCTACACGCGGTCGCGGGCCGAACGGTCGATCTCGCTGCCCGCCCGCGACTACCGCACCGCCGCCGAACTCCTCGCCGAGGCCGCGGAGGAAGCCGGTCTGGACGACGGGCTGTGCGCGGCGGCGCGCCGCCGGGGCGAGGCCCTGCGCGGACCGGCGGAGTCGTGCGACGACGTGGACGCGGCGATGGAGCTGCTCGCCGCGCGCGGCTACGAACCGCACATCGAAGACGCGGACGAGGGGACGGGCGGGCCCGCGTCCCGCGTCGTCCGTATGCGCAACTGCCCTTTCCACGCAGTGGCCGAGCGCTTCCCGCCGCTGGTGTGCGGCATGAACCTCGCACTGCTTGAGGGGCTGATCGGATCGGATGGGGCGGTGCGTGCCCGGATGGACGCCAGACCGGGGGAGTGCTGCGTGATCATCGAGGCTTCTAAAAACAATATTCATTGACATAGAAAAGCGGCTCGTGCTGGGATGACGGCATGACCTCAGCCGCGCCTGCCGCCCACCTCGCCGAGCTCAACCTCGCCAAGCTTCGCCATCCCCTGGACGACCCGCGCATGGAGTCGTTCGTCGAGCTGCTCAATCCCGTGAACGCCGCCGCCGACGGCGCACCCGGTTTCATATGGCGACTGGTCGAGGAGGGGGCGCCCGACGCGACCGCGCTGCGCCCGGCCGGCGAGGACGTCATCGTCACCATGTCGGTGTGGGAGACGCCCGAGGCGCTGTGGGAATTCACCTACCGCAGCGGCCACTTGGAGGTGATGCGACGCCGACGTGAATGGTTCGACCGGCACGTCGAGGCGTACCTGGTGCTGTGGTGGGTGCCCGCCGGGCACGTGCCGACGGTGGACGAGGGCCTGGAGCGGTTGGCGGATCTGCGGGCGAACGGCCCCTCCCCGCGGGCGTTCACCTTCGCCTCCACCTACACGGCGACCGAGGCCGCCGGCACCCTGCGGGCGGACGCCGTCCCGACGGCATGAGGCTCGCCGCGCGGACGCGCAACCGTACGTAACACCAAAAGGCGTAAAAACAACGGCGGTTGCCGGCGTCGACTGTCACGCTCGACCCATGACCTTGCGGATGGGCTCCGTGGACGCGGTGAGCCGCGCCGTGCCGGAGGCGGCGGCGCGGGCGGGAACCGTGGCGGAGCTGGGGAGCGTGCTCTCGCAGCACCTCGCCACGGTCCTGCCGCACGACGGCTACCTGCTCTCCGGATTCGACCCCGTCACGGGCGCGCGCTGCTTCCTCGCCTGCGAGAACAGCTACAGCAGCCGCGCACGGCGCCGGATGGACCGGGCGAACGCCCTCGGCCGGACCCGCAGACCCGTCGCAGACCTCCTCCACGGCCCCTGTCCGGCGGTCGTGCTCGGCGCGGGGGCGCAGGACCCGTGCCCCGACACACGTCGCCTCCACGGCATCATGGCCGCCGACGACTACGGCAGCGAGCTGTGCATCGCCCTGTCCCGAAGCGGCGTCGCCCGGGGCGCGTTGGTACTGCTGCGGGAGCGGACCTCCAGACCCTTCTCCCCGGCGGAGAAGACCCGCGCCGCCCGACTGGCGGAGCCGCTGGCCGCAGCCGTGACGCGGTACGTCACGGACAAACCGCTGCGCCCCCGGCAGGTCCACCTCCCCCCGGCCGTCGTCGTCATCGGCAAGAACGACGAGATCGCCGGAGCGACCCCCACGGGGCGCGAGGCGCTGCGGGGCATCCTGCCCGGCGTCTACCCCGCAAGCGACCAGGAACTGTTCAGCTTCATCTGGCACATCACCTACACGGCCCGGCGCACCGCCATGCCCGCGATCACCCGCGCCCCCACCCCCCTCGGCTGGTTCTCCCTCCAGGCCCACCCCCTGGACGGCGCGATGACAGGCGACACCGTCGTCACCCTCCAGCCCGCCGCACCCACGGAACTGCTCCCCGCGCTCGCCCAGTGGTACGGCATCTCACCCAGGGAACGCACCGTCATCGAGCAGGCCCTGCAAGGCCTGGCAGCCAAACAGATAGCCCGCCGCCTCAACCTGTCCCCGCACACGGTGAACGACCACTTCAAGGCGGTCTACCGCAAGACGGGCGTAACGGGGAGGGAGGAACTGATCGCCTGCCTGTGAGGGAGGGGGCAGCTCAGCCGGGGTTCGCCAGCAACCACGCCAGAACCGTGACTCCGAAGCAGACCGGCGTGAGAACGAAGAAGGCGAGCAGCGGCACGTTGTCGATGACGCCCTCGCGGATCTTGCGGCCGGGTTTCAAGCGGCGGCGCGGGCGGGTGACCTCTTTTCGCAGGTCGAGGCGTTCCGCGGCGCGGTCCGAGACGATGACTTCCGCGCCGGGCGGGCGAGCGAGGAGGGCGCGGCGGACGAGGGCGTCGACGGTCTCGTCGCCGCCCGCCAGCTTGTCCAGGACAAGCCGCACGCCGTGCGTATCGGTGAGGATCAGCCGGTCGTCCATCCGCGTCTGGACCGGCACCTCAAGACGACCGACCTTGGTGAGCCGAGCCAGATCGATGGTGTGGCGGCCGGTGAGGGTGCGGGCGGAGAGCAGGCCGCCGTCGTACGTACGGGCATGCCAGCCCATGGAGGCGTACGACGCCACCAGACAACTGACCCACGGGGCAAAGATGTTGAGGAGAAGGATCCCCGAGCTGATCAGGTCTCGTCTGACCAGCACCACCGGGACCACGAAGGCGAGGAGTGGCAGCAGTAGGGCGATGAGGTCGGTGACCTGCCGGGCGGCGCGCCCCTGGGCGGGGGACACTGTCGTTCCCGCAGGTGCCGGCGAGTCCGGAGCGGGGGTGTTCTTCGCGCGCGAGTCGGTCGTCACGGCCATGACGCTATCGGGTTCCCGGACGGTCTCCAAAGGTGTCCGCAGGGCTTACCCGCGCCGGGATCCACCGGTTCAGGGGAGCGGAGGGGAAGAGCCCGGGGTTACCAGGCCGCACTGGTAGGCCGCGGCGACTGCCTGGGCTCTGTCTCGCATGCCGAGTTTCAGGAGGATCCGGCCGATGTGGGTCTTGACCGTGGCCTCGCCGATGAACAAGTGGGCGGCGATCTCCGCGTTCGAGAAGCCGTGGGCGACCAGGACGAGGACCTCCCGCTCCCGGCCGGTGAGCGCCGCGAGCTCCGCGGGGGCCGGTCTGATCCGCTCCGGGCGGGCGGCGAACTCGGCCAGCATGTCGGCGACCACCGCCGGGTCCAGCCAGCCGTCGCCGTCGGCGAGCGCCCGCACCGCGCCCACCAGTTCGCCGGGGGCTGCGTCCTTGAGCAGGAATCCGGAGGCCCCGGCGCGCAACGCCTGGTAGACGGCCTCGCTGACGTTGTACGTCGTCAGGACCAGCACCCGCGCCTCGCCCGGAAACGTGTCGGCGGTGATCTGCCGGGTCGCCTCGACCCCGTCCGTGCCGGGCATCCGTACGTCCATGACGACGACCGTGGGACACAGCTCCGCGGCGCGCGCGACCGCTTGGGCGCCGTCCGCGGCCTCGCCCACCACCTCGATGCCGTCCTCGCCGGTCAGCAGCAAGGCGAGCGCGGACCGCACCATCGCCTGGTCGTCGGCGATCAGTACCCGGATCATGACCCGGCCTCCTGCGGGGAGAGTTCCCGCGTCGGGAGGCCCGCGGTGACCCGGAAGCCGCCGTTCCTGACCGGACCGGCCTCGAACGTGCCGCCGCACACGGCCACTCGCTCGCGCAGCCCCAGCAGACCGTGCCCGGTCGAGAGTTCGGAGCGGTCGGCGGGCGGGACGCCCCGGCCGTCGTCCAGGATCGTGATCTTCAGCCGGTCTCCCGCCGGGTGCCAGTCGAGCCGTACGACGGTGACCGCACCTGGACCCGCGTGCTTGGCCGCATTGGTGAGCGCCTCCTGCACCAGCCGGTAAGCGGTCAGGTCGACGCTCCTGCCAAGCGGGGCGGGGTCGCCCGTGACCCGCAAGTGCGCGGTCAGGCCCGCCTGGCGCACGCCGTTCAGGAGCGGGTCCAGGTCGGCCAGGCCGAAGCTCGGCTCGTCGGCTGCGAGCCGCTCACCGTCGGCGCGCAGCACCAACAGCATGTGCCGCAGCTCGGCGACCGCTGTCTTGCCGCACGACTCGATCTGCTCGAGCGCGCACTCGACCCGGTCCGGGTCGGTCCGCAGCACATGACGAGCGCCGCCCGCCTGCAGCACCATCACGGTGACCGCGTTGGCGACGATGTCGTGCAACTCGCGTGCCGTACGCGCACGTTCGGACAGCACAGCCTCTTCGGCGCGGGCCACCGCGAGCCGGTCCCGGATCGCCGCCGCGCGCCCCGCGCGCACCCACCGGCCGACCGCCCACACCTCCAGATGGAGCAGCCCGTAGAAGCAGGCCACCCCGAGCAGAGACGTCAGCCGCTCCGCTTCGGGTACGTCGGCGAGCGCCGCCCGCACCGAGAGCGCGACCGGTACCGCCACGGACACCAGCGCGAGCACGGCGGGCCGGGCGCCGCGCAGGGCGGCGACGGTGTAGAGGGCGGTGAGCAGGGCCAGGGTCGGACTGTAGTCGAACGCCCCTGCGGCGGTGAGGAGTTCACCGCCGAGCGCGTGCGCCCACACGTGGCCGAACACCGCGAGCGGCGCACGCCGCCGCACCGCGAGCGCCGCGTAGCCGAGCACGGCGTACCCGACCGTGAGCAGCCGGTCGGCGAGTCCGACGGAGGGAAGCGCGAAGTCCGAGAAGAGAAATAGGTCGGGCAGCAGGAGCGCGGCGGCGAGCACCGAGTCCTGGACGGCGGGCGCCGCCCGGTACAGCCTGCCGAGGACGGTTCCGGGGCCGGTCATCGTGGTCCGGTCGGCGAGTGTGGCGTGTCGGGGTGCGGCGGGTGGGGCAGGCAGGTGCGGATGACCCGGCAGGGTCCCGCGGCGAGCGCGTCCAGCCGGTCCTCGCTCAGCGTGGCCGGGCCCGCCTTCCTGGGCCGGGCGGGCACCGAGGAGTCGTAGCCGAGCTCGCGCATCGCCGCCCACAGGTCGCCGTCCTCGATGCGCAGCGCCTCGGCGAGCCGCCGCTGCGTGGCGGGCTCGGCGCGGACCACGTAGCGCGAGGGACCGGCGAGCCGGACGACGCTGGCCAGCACGCCCGACGGAGGTTCACCCCCGCCCTGCCCCAGGTCCAGACCCCCCTCCCGGCCCTGGTCCTGGCCCTCGCCCCGCACGAGGTGCTCGACGTCGGCCACCCCGATCCGCTCCACGGGCCCGCTCTCCTCGGGCACCGGCACGATCACCGCGACCAGCGCCCCCGGCGGCTCGACGAGGAGCGGCGGCGGATCGGGGACGAGGAGCACGTCCCGGTCCACGAGGAGCGCCCGCGCCCCGATCGGTTCGAGGGTGACGTCCGCGGCTTTGACCAGCGCGGTTGACGCATCCATGGGGTCGCTCGAGTCGCTCATGGGTCCATGAAACGTGCTCGACTCCACGCAGAAACGTACACCCTGGGTCGTACACCGGTAATCCACTCCAGAGTGGACGCGAGGGTAGTCCTGATGCGCGCATTCTCATGGGTGTCGGAAACCCGTCCGACGCGGAGAAGGATCAGGGAGACGGACATGGGACACCAGGTCAAGTTCTACCAACTGCGCTGCATCGAGACCGAGGACAGCGGCGAGGACGAGACGTGGGTGGACTTCCGCGGCGGCCGCGTCTGGGGGCGCGGCGACGTCAGCAAGGGTGACGTCATCAACGTCAACAACGGGCCGTTCACCTTGTCCAACAGCGGGGCCGACGTCGTCTCCGTGTGGGAGCACGACACCCTCGACCCCAACGATCACCTGGGCGACTTCCACATCAGCCCGGCCGTCTCGGGCCGCGGCGAGCAGGTCGCCGTGTTCCGCGGCGACGACGCCCACTACACGCTCACCTACGAGGTGCGGCCGGACAACTGGTAGTCCCGCCCACCGACGAGTGCGCCCCAAGGCGCACGAAAGCGCGCCGCCGAAAGGGAAGGCCGGCGGCGCGCTTGCTCCTGCGCGCCGCGCGGGCCGGGCTCGGCTCCGCGCGGCGTGGGGCGTCAGATCAGTCGTTGACGCAGGTGTTGCCGAAGGCCGGGTTCAGCAGGCCGATGATGTCGACGGTGTTGCCACACGCGTTGACCGGGATGTGGATCGGGACCTGGAGGGCGTTGCCCGAGATGACGCCGGGCGAGTTCTGGGCAGCGCCCTGCGCGCCGGCGTCGGCAGAAGCCAGACCCGCAGCGCCCATCACCAGGGCGCCGGTGCCCAGGACCACGCTCAGCGTCTTCTTCGTTGCGGACATGGTGGATCTCCTTGCAGTCGTATGTGCCTGAGGGCGCCCGGTCGGGTCACCACACGCCGTGCGCGACCGGAGCAGCACAACTCTGGGCGCCCGCGGTGATCAACGCGCGCCCCCGCGGCCGGACACGCGTTCTCCCCCGAATGCCGCAACGGCCCTGATCCGCCGCATGTCCGGCCCCACCGCCGAAGGAGCGGGCGAGGTCACTCGCCGGCGGTGTCCCGGCACTCGACGTGGCCCCAGCCGTGCGCGTTCTTGGCGATCTTCTCGCCGGCCGCGTACGGCTTCTGGCAGTGGCAGCGGCCGGGGTACTTCGCCTTGATGACGGCCCCCGAGGACGCCTTGCCCGAGGACGCCTTCTTCGTACGGGCGGCGCCCTGCCGGGGCGTACGGCTCGCGGGGGAGGAGGTCATGCGGTCCGCCCGCGGCTCCGGGATCTCCGTCGCGCCGTGCGCCGTGCCCGCGGGTTGCTGGCTCGTCGCGGCGTCGCTGGCCGCGACGTCCGCGATCGCGTTGAGGTGGTCGCCGTCCACGCGGTGCGCGGCGACGTGCCGGAACGTCACCTCGCGGCCCTGGAGCAGCGCGTCGATGCGCACGACCAGGTCCTTGTTGGCGACCGGCTTTTTCGCCGCGGTCTGCCATCCGTTGCGCTTCCAGGACGCGATCCACTTGGTGACCGCGTTCATCGCGTACTGGCTGTCCATCCGCACCTCGAGCGGTACGGCCGGGTCGGTGGCCTCCAGGAGTTCCGCCAGCGCGGTCAGCTCGGCCACGTTGTTCGTGGAGTGACCGAGCGGACCGGCCTCCCAGCGCTGCGGGTGGCCGTCCGCGTCGGCGACCACCCAGGCCCAGGCCGCCGGCCCGGGATTCTTCTTCGCCGCTCCGTCACAGGCGGCAATGATCAAGTCAGACATCCCTCGATCGTTTCATCCCGCGACGGCCGGCGGGACACCGCAGGCCCCGGACGCGCCCGGCACGGCCGCTCGATGTCTTGTCGAGGAAATGCCGGGCACACGTACTTTCCGAAGCGAGCCGTGGCGGGGGGCGTGGTACTCCTGCGGTAGCCCTCAAGGAGACCGACACTCCATGAACGTGAACGAGCACTCTCCCACCGCCTGCGGCCGGCCCGGCCCCGGTGACCAGACCACTGTCGCCGACGGGGCCTGGCTCGCCGTCGCCTGCCAGCTCGCCACGGCGAGCCCGCCCTCGGACTCCGAGTTCAGCGCGGGTGCCGTCGTCGTCGCCGACGACGGCACCGAACTCGCCCGCTCCTACGCCCGCGAGAGCGGCGCGCACCACCACGCCGAGGAAGGAGCCCTGGCCAAACTCAGGCCGGACGACCCGCGCCTGGCCGCGGCCACCCTCTACGCCTCACTGGAGCCGTGCACGGAAGACGGCTCCGGGCCGCGCTCCTGCGTCCGGCTGATCCGTGACGCGGGAGTACGCCGGATCGTCGTCGCCTGGCGGCCCGCCACGTCCGGCAGCGGTCGCGCCGAGGAGGCCGGCCTCACCGTCATCGAATTGCCCGAGTACGCCGACGCTGCCAAATCCCCGAATTCTCATCTGATGTAATGGCCCGGTCGCTCGTCACTCGTCGTCCGCCTCCTTCTCCCAGAGTTGTCAGAGCATGATGAGCAGGCGCGTATTCGGCTTGAGTTTCCTGTTCACCGACCGACTCTGCACGTACACCTCCAGCTTGGGATTGTTGCCCGCCTTCACGGAGACAGTTCCGTGGATACCTGTACCGAAGAGAAGGCTGCGCGCCGCGTCTCCCGTATAAGCGCGGTCGGTGTCCTTCTCGACGACTATGACTTCCTTGTTCTGCTGCACCTGGGCCCGGGCTCCGAGCTGGTAATAGCAGGCACCCCTTTCATAGGTGACGCCCGGATGCGAGTTGACGAAGGGACGGATCTCTGTCTCCTTGTCGACCTTCAGGAGACGGTATTTGTCGGCCGGTATCGGTTCGAGGTTCGCGCGCACCTCGTCGACCGATATGTCCTGCCCGACGGCGAACAGGTTCTTCGTGCCGCGCACGCCCTGCTCCCGGCCGCGGAGGAAGCTGGTGGCGGCGGCGCGCACGGTGCCGATCGCGTCCTCGACGCCCTTCTGGGAGTCGGCGTCCCAGATGGCGATGTTGCCCGCCGGGAAGCCGTAGTTCTGCGCGGTGCGCTTGGCCAGCGAGTTCGGCACGAGGATCGCGGACGTCCAATGGCCGGGCAGCCCGCTCATCTTCGCCGTGATCCTGTCGAGCCAGGGGCCGAGGATGGTCATGTCGCCGTCGTGGCGCCTGTCCCCGCCGGAGGCGTTCTCCTCGCCGTCCGTGACGACGATCTGGAGGAAGCTGTGCTCCCCGTATTCCTCCCAGATGTGCCCCAGGTCGTCCAGGGACTTCAAAGAAGCCTCGATGAGCGCCGTCGCCCCGTTCTTCACCCGGTACAGCCCGCGCATGGACGGAAGATGCTTCACGTCCATGTCCCAGACCAGGTTCTCCACCTTGTGGTCGAAGGAATAGAGGCTGATACGGGTCTCGTGGCCGAGACTGTCCGACTCGGCCTTCAAACCCGCCACGAACTCGTCCACCACGCGAATGAGTTGGCTCTGGTGCGGCTGCATGGAACCGGAACAGTCGACCACCAGCGCGACGTGATTCACCTTGTGCTGAATCCTGTTTGCGGACACGTCAGTGCTCCCCCTTCGAGGTTCCCCGAGTGATGTTCCCCGAGTGATGTATTCACTCTATGCGGAGGCACTGACAACGGCCTTTGACGCCGAATCACCCCACCCTGTCCGCAGCCCCGTCGACACTCCGCCGCGTGGCCGCCCACAGCGCCAACGCGACGCAGCTGAACCCCGCGCCCAGTCCGCACACGGCTCCCCAACCGCCCACCGTGTAGAGGGAGGTCGCGGCGATGGCGCCGAGGGCGCTGCCGACCGAGTAGAAGACCATGTAGCCGCCGATCAGCCGACTGCCCGCCTCCGGGTGCAGTGCGTAGATCAACGTCTGGTTGGTGACGTGGACCGCCTGCACGGCGAGGTCGAGGAGCACCACGCCGATGATCAGGGCCGCGAGAGAGCTGCGGGTGAAGGCGAGGGGCACCCACGAGACGGCGAGCAGAGCCAGTGCGGTGCCGGTGGTCTGCCGGGAGAGACCGCGGTCGTTGAGGCGCCCCGCCGCGGTCGCGGCGAGGGCCCCGGCGGCACCGACCAGTCCGAGCGCGCCGATCGCGCTGTGGGACAGGGAGTACGGGGCCTCGCTGAGCGGCAGCGCGACGCTGCTCCACAGGGTGCTGAAGGCGGCGAACACCAGCAGGCAGAAAAGGGCGCGAAGCCGCAGCAGCCGCTCACGGGCGAACAAGGTGACGGTGGAGAGCAGGAGTTCGCCGTAGCGAAGGGGCGTCCTCCTCGTCCCGGGAGCGCCGCTGCCGGGCGGGAGCGCCCGGTCGCGCGGGAGCACCCGGTGGAGGACCAGCGCGAGCAGCGCGGTGAGGGAGGCCGAGGCGAGGTAGACGGAGCGCCAGCCCGCGAGGTCGGCCAGCACGCCGGACGCGGTGCGGGCCAGCAGGATCCCGACGACCACACCGCTGGTGACCAGGCCGACGACCCGTCCGCGGCGCGCGGCCGGCGCCAGCGAGGCCGCGAAGGCCACCAGTGTCTGGGTGACGACGGCGAGGAGCCCCGTGGCGGCCATCCCCGCGAGCAGCATCCCCGCTGTGCGGGCGGTGGCCACGAGGGACAGCGCGCCTACAAGGCCCAGTAGTTGGACCACGACGAGTCGGCGTCGGTCGACTCTGTCTCCGAGCGGTACGAGGAAGAAGAGTCCGAGGCCGTACCCCACATGCGTGAGCGTGACCACGCTGCCGATGAGTGCGGGGCTCATGGCGAGGTCGTGGCCCATGGTCACCAGGAGCGGCTGGGAGAAGTAGACGTTGGCCACGGATGCTCCGCAGGCGATGGCGAAGAGGAGCACGATGCCGGGGGAGAGGCTGAACGTGGCGCGGCCCCCGGTCTCGCCTGCGCTGCTGTCACCGTCTCCGTTCTCGGTCCCGGCCTCACCCCTGCCCTCGTTCTTGTTCCCGTCTTCCGCTCGGGTGCCGAACCGTCGTGTCGCGGCCTCGCCGTCGCAGGGCATGCGCGTCCCACCTCCGTCCATCCACGCCTGGTTGCAAGTTGCCACCAGGGGAGGTGATGACGGTAGCGGTCCTTGGTAGCATGTTGCAACCAAGGGGAGAGTGAGAGGCGGACGCCATGGTGACCAGGACGCGTTTCGACGACAGTGACTGCCCGGTGGCCCGGTCGGTGGACGCGATCGGCGACTGGTGGTCCCTGCTGATCGTGCGGGACGCCTTCGACGGGAGCCGGCGCTTCGGCGAGTTCCAGCGCAGCCTCGGCGTGGCGAAGAACATCCTCACCGCGCGTCTGCGCACTCTCGTGGACGGCGGAGTCCTGGAGTCCGTCCCGGCCTCGGACGGCAGCGCTTATCGCGAGTACGTCCTCACGCCCAAGGGAAAGGCGCTCTTCCCCGTCATCGTGGCGCTGCGCCAGTGGGGCGAGCAGAACTTCTTCGCGCCCGGCGAACCGCACTCCCAGTTGGTCGACCGGCGACAGGGTCAGAGTCTGCGCACCCTCGAAGTGCTGTCGGCGGACGGGCGGCGCCTGAGCCCCGACGACACGGCCGTCCACAAGGTCCCGCCCCGGACGCCGGCTCCGTGACCGTTTGTCCGGCCGCGCCCCGCACCGTCCCACATCGCCCAGTCCCGTCCCGCCCAGTCTGAGGAGCCCCTCCCCATGTCAGAGCTCGAAGTCGACGCCGTCGTGTTCGATGTCCTCGGCACGCTGGTCGACGAACCCGCCGGAATTCACGCCGGGATCAGCGCCCTCGCCCCCGCGCTCGACGAGTTCGAGGTCGAGCGGCTCCTGTCGGTGTGGCAGACGCACGTCGAGCGCGAGCAGCGGCGCATGGTCGACGGTCTGAGGCCCTATGCCACCAGCGACGTCCTCGACCTGGAGGCCGCGCAGCTCGTCGCCGACGCGGTGCAGGCCGGCGACGCGCGTGCCGTGGCGGCGCTGGGCCTGACGGGACGCAGGCTTCCGCCGTGGCCCGACACGGTGGCCGGGCTCACCCGTCTCGCCGAACGTTTCCCGCTGCTGGCGCTCTCCAACGCGAGCAGGCCGGCGCTGCTGGAGCTCAACGCGTACGCCGGACTGCGCTGGCATCAGGCGCTGTCCGCCGAGGACGCCCGGACCTACAAGCCCGACCCGGCGGTCTACCGCCTGGCCGTCACGGTGTCCGGGCGCCCGCCCGAGCGCCTGCTGATGGTCGCCGCCCACGCGTGGGACCTGCGCGCCGCGCAGAGCCTCGGCCTGCGCACGGCGTATGTGGCGCGTCCCGTCGGGGACCCGCCCGCGCCCTCGGACACGTTCGACCTCTACGCCGACGACCTGCCCCACCTGGTCGAGCAGCTCGACCGCCGCAGGAAGTGAGACGGGGGCGGGTGCTCAGCGCGTGAGCAGGTCGCGTATCGCCGCGCCGACCACGGCAGGCTCCTCCTCCGCCATGAAGTGCCCGCAGGACACGGTCGCGTGGTGCAGGTCGGGAGCCCAGGCGCGCCACAGCGCGGCGGCGTCGAAGCCGAGCGCCGCGCCCCAGTCCTGCTGGAGCACCGAGACCGGCATGGCGAGCCGGTTGCCCGCGTCCCGGTCGGCTTGGTCGTGCCGGACGTCGATGTGGGCGGAGGCGCGGTAGTCGGCGACGATGGACGGCACGGCCTCGCGGCACGCCTTCAGGTAGGCGGCGCGTACGTCGGCGGGGATCGCGGCGGGATCGCGCGTCCAGATGTCGAGGAAGTGGCCGAAGAACGCGTCCGGGGCGCTGCCGATCAACTCCTCGGGCAGGCCGGGTGGTTGGGCCATCAGGTACAGGTGGAAGCCCACGGCGGCCGTGGTGCCGTGCATGACCTCCCACATGTCGAGCGTCGGCAGCACGTCGAGGGACAAGAGGTGCGTGACCGCCTCCGGGTGGTCGAGACCGGCCCGTACGGCGACGAGGGCGCCGCGGTCGTGTCCGGCCAGGGCGAACCGGTCGTGGCCGAGGGCACGGGCCAGCGCGACGACGTCGGCCGCCATCGTGCGCTTGGAGTACGTTGCCCCGTCGGCGTCGGCCGGTTTGTCGCTGGCGCCGTACCCGCGCAGGTCCGGGCAGATCACGGTGTGCTCCGCCGCGAGGTCGGCCGCCACGTGCCGCCACATCAGGTGCGTCTGCGGGAAGCCGTGCAGGAGCACGACGGGGCTGCCGGAGCCGCCGACGGCGACGTGGAGACGTACGCCGTCCGCGACAGGGACGTGCTGGTGATCGAAGCCGGGGACGGTCGGTGTCATGGTGAGCTCTCCGGGAGTATGGGGTGAGGCCGCGAGCGGCGGACGCGTTCAGCCTCCCGCGGGCGAATCAGCAATCGATCAGAGACCGAGCCCCGATCAGGGGCCGATGAAGGAGCGGGCGGCGACCGATCGGTGAGTGGGACAGGAACGGACGGAACGGGTCGGGTGGCGTGGTGAAGGGAACGGAACGGCCGGAATCGGTGCGTCCGCAGCCGATGGGGCCGGAACCAATGGGGCCGGAACCAGTAGGTCCGCAATCGGTGGGGCCGGTCCGGTTCGGGGTCCTCGGCACCGTGACCGCCTGGAACGCCGAACGTCCGCTCGCCCTGGGCGGGCCGCGGCAGCGCGCCGTCCTGGCCCGCCTGATCGTCGCCCGCCGCCACGTCGTGCCCGTCACCCGCCTCATCGACGACCTGTGGGACGACCCCCCGGAACGGGCCCTCGGGACAGTACGGACGTTCGTCGCCGCTCTGCGCAAGGCCGTGGAACCCGACCGGCCGCACCGCGCTCCCGCCCGCCTCCTCGTGACCGAGGGCCCGGGTTACGCGCTGCGGGCCGCACCGGACGCCGTCGACGCCTGGCGGTTCGAAACGGCCGTGACCGAGGTCCGGCAGGCCCCGCCGCCGGACGCGCTGCGCCGCCTCGACGAGGCGCTGGCCTGGTGGCGGGGGCCTGCCTACGCCGATTTCCCGGACGAGGAGTGGGCACGTACGGAACGTTCCCGGCTCGCCGAACTGCGTGCGCTGGCCGTCGAGCGGCGCGCCGAAGCGGCGCTGGCGTGCGGCCGGGCCGCCGATGTCGTGCCCGACCTCGACGCGCACGTGGCCCGCCACCCGTGGCGCGAGGACGCCTGGCGGCTGCTGTCTCTCGCGCTGTACCGGGCAGGCCGACAGGGCGACGCGCTCGCGACACTCCGCCGCGCACGGGTCACGCTCGCCGACGAACTGGGACTCGACCCTGGCTCCGGTCTGCGCCGCCTGGAGTCGGACATCCTCGCGCAGGACACGGCGTTGGAGGACGGAAGGGAAGGCCCCTTTCTCGGCACGGCCGCGACGGCGCCTCCGCGGTCGGCGTCCCGGCTCTGGACCGAGGCGGCGGCGTCGTACGACCGCACCGTGGAGGCCGGCGCCCGCGCCCGTCTGGAGTCGACCGTCGGCCTCATGCGCAACCTCGCCGTGACCGGCGCCGGGGGACTGTTGGCCGCCCGGCGCCACCGCATGGCGGCCGTCGAGGCGGCCGAGGAGTACGACGACGCGGAACTGACCGCGCGCGTGATCGGCGCCTTCGACGTGCCGGCGATCTGGACGCGCGCCGACGACCCGGAACTCGCCCGGCAGATCGTCGCCGCCGCGGAGCGGACCCTCGTGCACCTGCCGCACGACGCGTCCGACGCGGCACGCTGCAGGCTCCTCGCCACCGTCGCGGTGGAGACGCGTGGCGCCAGGACACCGCGAGGACCGCGGGCCGCGCGCGAAGCGGAACGGCTCGCCCGGCACCTCGACGACCCCGCGCTGCTGGCGTTCGCCCTCAACGGGACGTACATGCAGTCCTTCACCCGCGCCGGTCTGGCACCGCAGCGCGACGCCATCGGCGCCGAGATCGTCGAACTCGCCGCGAGACAGGGCCTGGTGACGTTCGAAGTGCTCGGCCACCTCATCCGCCTTCAGGCACGCGCCGGGCTCGGCGACTTTCCGGGCGCCGACGCGCACGCCGCAGCCGCGGCGCGTCTCTCGGAACGTCACGAACTGCCGTTGGTCGGCGTCTTCACACGGTGGTACGACGCCCTGCGGCACGCCGCGTCCGGGGACGTGGCAGGGGCCGAGACCGCGATGCGGGTCGCGGCCGCGCACCTGGACGAGGCCGGGATGCCGGGGATGCGCACCGGGCTGCTGCCGCTGGCGCTGGTCACCCTGCGCCTGGCGCACCTGCTGCCGCCCGACGTCGACCTCACCCTGGACTGGGGCCCGCACCGCCCCTGGGCCGAGGCGCTGGCCCTCGCGGAGACGGGACGCCACGCGCAGGCACGGGCAGCACTGCGGGCCCTGCCCGAACCGCCGCCGGACCTGCTCTACGAGGCGTTGTGCTGTGTGGAGGCGGAGGCGGCGCTGCGCGTGGGGGACCGGGCGGGCCTGGAGCGGGTCCGGGCGCGCCTGTTGCCGGCGGCGGGGCAGGTGGCCGGTGCGGGCAGCGGGGTGCTTACGGCCGGACCCGTGGACATGTGGCTCGCGCGCGTCGGGGACGCGCGGGCGTGATGGCGGCAGGGACGGACGAGGGCTTCGGCCGGCGTGGGGCACAACTGTGTTGCCGGGCCGGGTTCCTCGTCACGACACTGGTCCCATGAACAGGGCGCCGAGGGAACCGCTGCCGGGAGGCGGACTCGTCCTGGCCGTACCGGAAACCGGGCCGCCGGGAGCGCCCCCGCCCCCTTCCCTTCGCTTTGCGCGTACGGGGTCTCGTCGCTGGGTGCTTCTGCAGAACGAACGGCCACTGCTGCTGGCCCGCTCGGAGGGCGACGGTTGCTGTCACGACCTCCACCTGCGTCGGCTGCCCGGCCACCACTCCCCGCTGCCACCCGTGTCCGCCGCGACGGTGCGGGCCGGGGGCGAGTGGACGCATCGGTACGCACGGTGGCTCGAGGACGCGGCGGAGTACGGACCGTTACGGGCCGGACGCTGGCGGCTGTCCCCACGTACGACGTTCGCCCCCGGCATCTGGAGCTGCGACCTCGTCCAGGACTGGCCCGACGCGACGATCGAGCTGCTCTGCGGCGGAGGCTGGCACGGCGTTCTGCCGCTGCGCCCCCTCCAGGCGCCGGACACACCCCGCGTCAAGGCCCTCCGCAAACACGCCCGTGAGGGAACCCTCGCCCCCGTGCTGCTGTGGTGGGTGTCCTTCCTGGACGGCTGGCTGCTCCTCGACGGTCACGACCGGGCGGCTGCCGCCCTGGCGGAGGGCACGGTTCCGGCCTGTGTGGAGCTGGTCCGCCTACCGGACGACGCCGACTGGCGCGCGACGGCGGCAGAGATCACCCGGAGCCACGAGGAACGCATGGCGCGCCTGGACGCACACCCCGCGACCTTGCACCACGCCCGCCAACGGCAGGCCATGGAGCGGGGGTACGCCGACGCCCTCTCCACGCTCCCGTACGACGCCGCCGCCACGCCGATCGACCCGTGATCCCCGCTCGTAGGCGGCCTCCCGCCGAACTGCTCTTCCTCGTGGCCGAGTTCGCCGACACGCCTGCTTTCCTCCGCCCGTCGCTCACGCTGGGGATGCGGTGTGTGACGGCGGGACCGGTGCCAGACGGTACGTATCCCCGTCGGACACCACGCGGCCTGCCGTCGGATGGGGGAAGTGGGTGCCGAGGAGCAGCGTCTCCGTGTCGGTGAGCGAGGCGAGCAGGTCGCTGCGTGTGGCCTCGGCCTGCCCGGGGTCGATGTCCACGCAGCTTCCGATGTGGGGGTGGGGGAGCTGCACGGGATGGTGCAGCAAGTCGCCCGTGATCAGGGCTGATGCGCCGTTGCTGTGCACCTCGACGGCGACGTGACCAGGGGTGTGCCCAGGGGTCGGTACGAGTCGGATTCCCGGGGCGACTTCGGCGCCCTCGGCCGGTACGTCGACCAGGTCGAGCAGCCCCGCGTCCTCGACCGGATGCACGGAGTCGCGGAACATCTGCTGTCGCGGTTCGTCCATGGCGTAGCCGGACCAGAACTCCCGCTCGGCGCGGGAGGTGACGTAGCGGGCGCGGGGGAACGTGGGAAGCCAAGCGCCGTTCTCCTCGCGGGTGTTCCAGCCGACGTGGTCGGTGTGCAGGTGCGTGAGGACGACGAGGTCGACGGAGTCCGGCGGGAAGCCCGCGTCGGTGAGGCGTTGCAGGTAGTCGGTGCGGAGATCGTGCCAGGCCGGGTTCGCGCGCGTCTTGCCGTTGCCGATGCCGGTGTCGACGAGGACGCGCAGTGTGCCCACGGTGAGCGCGAAGGTGTGGCTGTCGAGGCGCAGGGCGCTCGCGTCGTCGGTGAAGCCGGTGTGCAGCCAGGGGTGCTGGGCGACCACGTCGGGTGTGGCGTCCGGGAGCAACCAGGGGCCGGTCTCGGGCGGCAAGAAGATTTCGTCGATCCGGTGGACGGTGACGTCGCCGACGTTCCAGTGAGGGGTTCCGGGCGGGGTCTGCGTCTGCATGGGGGCTCCCTGGTGGCGGCCGGTAAAGGCTAACTGTTTGCGTTAAGGGAGCGTAGGCCCTACGGTGGGACTAACGCAAACACTTAGCTTTTAGCCCGAGGAGGGACCTCCATGCCCGACGCCGAACCGCCCCTCACTCCGCCGGAAGCCGCCCGATGGGCCGCACGTTCCGGGCTCCCGCTGGCGAGTGACCGCACCCGGGCGGTCGCAGCCACGGCCGACCACATCCACTCGGTCGTCGCCGTCCTGCGTGAGCTGGACTTCGCCGACACCCCGCCCGCCGCTCACCGCGCGGCGGAGGAAACCCACGGAGTGGAGGCCCACGATGCAGCCGTATGAGTTGACCCTTGCCGCCGCGGCCGAGGAGATCCGGACGCGGCGACTGTCCCCCGTCGAGCTCGTGGACTCCGTGCTCGACCGGATCGCCCGGACGGAACCCTCCCTCCAGGCCTACGTCACCGTGACGGCGGAGCGGGCCCGCGAGTCGGCGCGCGCGGCCGAACGCGCGACGGCGGCCTCGGCCCCGGCCTCCGCCTCGCACGGCCCGCTGCACGGCATCCCCGTGGCGTTGAAGGACCTGATCGACGTCGCCGGTCTCGCCACCACCGCGAGTTCCCGCGTCCGGGAGGCCCATCCGACGGCCGACGCCGACAGCACGGTCGCCGCACGCCTGGCCGCGGCCGGTACCGCTCTCGTCGGCAAGACGCACACCCACGAGTTCGCCTACGGGCTGACCACGCCGCAGACCAGCAACGCCTGGGACCCGGACCGCGTGGCGGGCGGTTCCAGCGGTGGTTCGGCCGTCGCCGTCGCGGCCGCCGCGGCGACCTTCGCCCTGGGGACCGACACCGGAGGGTCGATCCGCGTACCGGCCGCGTTGAACGGTGTCGTCGGCCTCAAGCCCACGTACGGCCTCGTGCCCCGGCACGGCGTGACGTCCCTGTCCTGGTCGCTGGACCACGTGGGCCCCTTGACGCGGACCGTCGAGGACGCCGCCCTGGTGATGTCCGTCCTCGCGGGCCACGACCCCCGTGATCCCGCCAGCCTGCCCACGCCGTCCTCCGTGGACTACCGGCCGCTGCCGGGTGCGGACCTGAGGGGAGTACGGGTCGGTGTGCCGCGCAACTACTACTTCGAGCACGTCGACCCCGACGTGGAGCTGGCCGTGCGCGGCGCCGTCGAGCAGCTCCGGGCCCTCGGCGCGACACTCGTCGACGTCGAGATCCCCATGACCCGCTACATCCAGGCCACCCAGTGGGGCCTGATGGTTCCCGAGGCCACCGCCTACCACGAGCGGACCCTGCGCTCGGCGCCCGAGCGGTACGGCGCGGACATCCGCGTCCTGCTGGAGGCCGGCGCGCTCATGTCCGCCGGTGACTATCTGCGCGCCCAGCGGGCCCGCACCCTCATGCGACGGGCATGGCTGCGGATGCTGGACGAGGTGGACGTGGTCGCCGCGCCCACCGTCCCCGTGACCGCGGTCCGCGCGGACCAGGAAGCCGTCGTGTGGCCCGACGGCACGAGCGAGAGCGTCTCCGACGCGTACGTCCGCCTCTCGGCGCCCGCGGACATCACCGGTGTCCCGGCGCTGTCCGTCCCGGTCGGGCGCGACGGCGCGGGCATGCCCATCGGCATGCAACTGCTCGGCCGACCGCTGGGAGAAGCCACGGTGCTGCGGGTGGGGCACGCGTACGAGGAGTCGGTGCCCGCGCGCGGATACGCTCCGGTGACGACCCCCGCGGGCCCGCGCGGCGACGCGCTCTAAGGTGGTGACGTGAGTCGTAGACCGATGGCGCGTCCCGGCGGGCGCAGTGCCCGCGTCCAGGAAGCGGTGCACACCGCCGTGCGTGAACTCGCGGACGAGGTGGGCCGCGACGCGCTGACCGTTCCCCTGATCGCGGCCCGTGCCGAGGTCACCCCCTCGACGGTCTACCGTCGCTGGGGCGATCTGCAGGCGCTCCTGTCGGACGTGGCGGTCGAACGGCTGCGTCCGGAGGCGCCCCCGGAGGATCTCGGGGACCTCGGAAGCGATCTGCGAGCCTGGGCCGAGCAGTTCCTCGACGAGATGGGTTCGCCCGCGGGCCGCGCGTACATCCGGGACGCCCTGCTCGGCGACCCCGACGGCAGCAACGCGGGCCAGTGCTCCGCCTACGCGGCCGAGCAGGTCGGCGTCGTCCTCGCCCGCGCGGCGGACCGCGGGGAGACCGCACCCGACGTCGAGACCGTCCTCGACCACGTCGTCGCGCCGATGATGTACCGCATCCTGTTCCGCCCGTCCGGGCACGACGCCGCGTACGCGCGGCGGCTGGTGGCCGAAGTGCTCGACGCGCAGGTGTAGGGGACCGGCTCCCTCACTCGTCCCCGTAACCGGGCCGCGCGCACGCCACCACTCCGTCCACCGCCACGAACCGCGCCGTCAGCGCGTCGGCGTCACCGCGTCCCACCACGGCCAGCAGCACCTCGACCGTGTGTTCCGTCCCGTCGCCGTAACCGCCCTTGGGCACGGAGGCGCTGAGGGTGCGCACCTCGGCGATGTCGAAGCCGGCGCGGGCGCACTCCGCGAACAGGTCCTGCAACAGACCCGTGCGTTGGAGATAGGTGATGCGGTAGTGGACGGGTACCGAGCGCAGCAGTGAGAGGCGGCGGGCCAGCGGGCGGACCGCGTACGCGACGAGGAAGTACGACGCCGTGGCGAGGACCGCGAGCAGGGGCAGGCCGGCCGCCGCCGCGGAGCCCACGGCGGCGGTCAGCCAGATCGTGGCCGCCGTGGTCAGGCCCTGCACGGACCCCCGCTGCACGAAGATGACGCCGGCGCCGATGAAGCCGAGACCGGAGACGATCTGCGCGGCCACCCGGGACGGATCGAGGGTGACGGTGCCGGACTGCAGCACGTCCGTGAACCCGTACTTGCTGACCAGGGTGAACAGTGCGGCGCCCACGCCGACGGTCGTATAGGTCCGCAGGCCCGCGGCCTTCTGCCGGATCTCACGCTCCAGGCCGATCGCGGCGGACAGGCCGAACGCCACGGCGAACTCGGAGCCCTGGCCACTCGGTTCCATCACTCGTCCTCACCCCGGCCGTACGGTCACCCGTTCCTCCTCGTGCCCACTGTTGCCGATGGGACACACCTCCGCGATCCGGACGGCGTCCACCGGGTTCGTCGTCGCGAACCGGCCATAGTCCGGACGGCGCGGCTCCGCCGACGGCTGTCTCCGGTCCCGGAGGCGGGGGCGTCTGCGTACGTAATTACCCTCTGTCGCACATGGATGTACGTGTCCGTCATGGCGTCCCTCACGTCACAGGTGACGCTTGGATCACACCCGGCACGTGCGTTCTGGCGGAACTCGAACTTCCCTTTGCGGTCGTGCCGAGAGTCCGCCCTGTGCCGCTGCCGCCGCGCTTTTCGGACAGCGGAGCCCGCACCTTGTAGCCCGCTCGCAGCGCTGGCTACGATCCCGCTCTCGTTTCACTCCCATCCCATTTTCTTCACTCATCTTCACGGCAGCTTCATGTTCATGGAGGAATTGCGTGGAGTCGTCATCCCTCTCTTCCGCAGGCACCTCCGCCCGCGACTTCCGGCTCTTCTGGTGGGCCAACGCGACCGACGCGCTCGGCACCCAGGCCTCCGGTGTCGTACTCCCGCTGCTGCTCCTCTCGCTCGGGCACTCGGCGCAGACCGCGGGGCTCGTCGCCGGCCTCTCGCTGGCCGCCGGAATCCTGCTGGGGCCGCTCGCCGCCGTCCCCGCCGACCGCGGCGCGCGTAAGACGATCATGTTCTGGTCCGCCGTCGTCTCCGCGCTCGCCATGGGCTCCGTCGCCCTCGTGCTCGCCCTCGGCCACCTCACGCTCGCGCACCTCCTCGGTGCCGTCCTCGTCGAACGCTTCGCCACCGCCACGCACGACGCCGCGTCGCGCGGCACGGTCGCCCTGGTCTGCCCGCCCGACGACCAGCCCCGCGCCGTCGCCCGGCTCGCCGCCGCCGACCAGGGCGCCCTCATCCTCGGGCCGGCCCTCGGCGGCGCCGCCTACCAGCTCTCGCGCGCACTGCCCTTCCTGGCCGACGCCCTCTCGTACGCCGTCGCCGCCTGCTGTGTGCGCGGCATGCGGGCCGAACTGAAGGCCGCGGAGCAGCCCCACGGGGGAGGGCTGCTCCGTGAGGCCGCCGCCGGGCTGCGGCTCGTGCGGAGGCAACCGCTCCTGCGCCTCGTCCTGGTGTGGATCGCCCTCGTCAACGGCGTCGCCGTCGCGCTCTACTACGCCGCCGTCTTCGCCCTGGAGCGCTCCGGCTCGGGCGCGCTCCCGATGGGCGTCGTCCTCGCGGTGTCCGGGGCCGCCGGTCTGGCCGGGTCGCTCGCGGCGCCACGGGTCGCCGTGCGGGTCGGCGCCGCCCGGGTCCTCGTCGGCGTGACCTGGCTGCTCGTACCGCTCACCGCGGGCCTCGCCACCGCCGCGGGACCCTGGACGTACGGGCTGCTGCTCGGCACGGTGTGCCTGCTCGTGCCGCTGCCCGCCGTCGTCCTCCAGGCGCGCGCCCTCCTCGTCACGCAACCCTCCGTGCAGGCGCGCGTCGGTGCGGTCCTCGCCACGGCGTCCGGCGGCACCGCCGCCCTCGCCCCGGTACTCGCCGGACTGTGCGCCGACCGGATCGGCACCGCGGCACCCGCACTGGGATGCGCCGCCCTGCTCACCCTCCTCGCCGTGCACACCACACGGCGGGCCGCCCTCGCGGAGGCCACCGCATGAACCGCTTCCAGGTCTACCGCGCCGCACTGCCCGAGGTGTGCACCGCCGACCCGCGCCGCATGGTCTTCACCGCCGACGCCGAAGGCCGCTGTGAGATCAGCACCTGGGACGCCGCGACCCGCCGCTCCCGGCGCGTCACCGACCGGCCCGGTGGCACCCTGCACGGTGCCATCGACCGCGACGCACGGGTCTGGTGGTTCGACGAGGACGCCCGCGGCGTCGGCCGGTGGCGCCACCAGGCTTTCACCGGCGGACCCGACCGGCCGGGCCTCACCGGCGTCCCGGACGGCACCGCCCGCGGTCTCGCCGTCATCGGCGGCCCCCTGGTCACCCTCGGCATCGGCCTCGACGACAGCACCACGATCCGCATCGGCACGCGCGGCGGCCCCGGCCGTGAGGTGACCCGCGTCGAAGGACCCGCCGCCCTCGCCGGACTCGCCCCGGGCGGCGACCTGCTGGCCCTCACCCGCACCGCCGACTCACCCGCCGCCGTCACCCTCCTCACCCCCGACGGCACCGTCGTCGCCGTCCTGCCCGGCCACGGCCCGCACGGCAGACTCTGGGCCCTCGGCTTCGCGTCCACCGGGCCGCGCCCCACGCTCCTCCTCGTCCGCGAGCACGAGGACCGCTACCTGCTCACCACCTGGACCCCCGACACCGGTGCCGTGACCCACGACTGGTGCGCCTTCGACACCCAGATCACCGCCCGCTGGTACCCGGACGGCCACAACGTCCTGATCCGCCAGGACCGCCACGGCCGCTCCCTGCTCCACCGCGCCCACCTGACGACCCGCGCCCTCGTACCTGTGCCCACCCCGCCCGGCACGCTCCTGGACGCCGCCCCGCGCCCCGGCGGCGACCTCCACACCCTCTGGACCGACACCACGCACCCGCCGACGATGACCTCCAGCGCCGGCACCCCCCTGCCACCGCTCGGCACCGTCGCGGGCCACGTCCCCGGCACCGTCCGGGACATCCACACCCCCGGCCCCGACGGCCCCGTGCACACCCTGCTGTGCCTCCCCGAGGACGGCACGGGGCCGCACCCCGCCGTCTTCCTCGTGCACGGCGGCCCCGCCGACCACGACAGGGACGCCTACGACGGCACCGTGCACTCCTTGGTCGCCTCCGGCTTCGCCGTCGCCCGGGTCAACTACCGCGGCTCCACGGGCTACGGACCCCGCTGGCAGCGCGCCTACCGCGACGGCGTCGGCCACACCCAGGTCGCCGACCTCGCCGCCGTCCACGCCGACCTCACCGCACGCGGCCTGATCCGCCCGGACGCGACCGGCCTGTGGGGCACCTCGTGGGGCGGCTACCTCGTGCTGCTCGCCCTCGGCACGCGGCCCGGCCTGTGGCGGGCGGGCGTCGCCGTGAAGCCCGTCGCCGACTACGCCGCCGCCCACGCCGCGGGCACCGTTGCCCTGCGCGCCCTGGACGAGCGGCTGTTCGGCGGCACACCCGACCAGGTGCCCGCGCGGTACGCGCACAGCTCCCCGGTCCGGTACGCCGCCCGCGTACGGGATCCGCTGCTCGTCGTCGCCGCCACACACGACACCAAATGCCCTGCGCAGCAGGTCCGTTCCTACCTCGCCGCCCTCGACGCCGCGGGCGCCCGGCACGAGTCCCTGTGGCTGGACTCCGGGCACGACGGCTACGACGGCGGCGACCACATGACCGTACTGCGCCGCGCGGTGCTCTTCCTCGACAGGGAGCTCCGCCCACCCAGACGCCCCGCTCCGAGAGGTGACGGGTCGATGCACCACACCGTCCAGCAGTGAATCAGCGCGACCTACCGAGAGGAGAGAGCCATGCAGAAGGACGTCATCCACAACGACCCGCTCGCGGAGGACGAGACGAACCGTAGGCCGAGCGTCGGCATCACGGTCACCGTCCCGTTCCGCAACGCCGAGGACGGCGAAGAGACCGTCGAGGACTGATCCCCACCGGCCGGCTCCCGGGCACACCCCGGGGGCCGGCCGGCCCTCACCCCCGGAGGAGCGCCCGTGCGCGTACTGCTGGTCAACATGCCCTGGTCGCCCATCGACCTTCCGTCGCTCGCCCTGGGCATCCTCAAACGAAGCGTGGACGAGCGTGTCCCCGGCGCCACCGCCGAGGTGCTGCACGCCAACCTCGCCTTCACCGACTGGATCACCGAACGCACCGAGTTCACCGGTGACGACTACGAGTACTACGCGCTCTCCTCGTACTTCATGGGCTGCGGCGACTGGGTGTTCTCCTCGGCCCTCTACGACGACCCGGAGTGGCGGGACGACGAGTTCACCGGCGTCATGACCGGCAAGCTGAAGGCCGCGCGGATGAAGATGACGCGCGCACTGCACCGGATCGTCCCCGAGTTCGTCGAGATGATCGCACAGCAGGTCGTGGCGAGCGGTCCCGACGTCGTCGGCTTCACCTCCACCTTCCAGCAGAACACCGCCGCCCTCGCCTGCGCCCGCCGCGTCAAGGAACTCGCCCCGCACCTCGTGACCGTCATGGGCGGCGCCAACTGCGACGGCGAACAGGGCGCCGCCGTGCACCGCAACTTCGACTTCGTCGACCACGTCGTCCGCGGCGAGGGCGAAGCCGCCTTCCCCGCCTTGCTCACCGCCCTCACGGAGAGAACCCCGCTCGACGACATCCCGGGGCTCTGCCACCGCGACGCCACGGGCAAGAGCGTCGCCAACCCCATGGCCACCCGGCCGCTGCCGCCCGCCGCGATCCTGCCGCCCGACTACAGCGGCTACTTCGAACGCCTCGCCGCGTCCGTGGCCCGCAACTGGGTCGAGCCCAAACTCGTCGTCGAGGGCGCACGCGGCTGCTGGTGGGGCGAGAAGCACCACTGCACGTTCTGCGGACTCAACGGCTCGTTCATGGAGTTCCGCTCCAAGAGCCCGGACACCTTCTACGAAGAGATCATGGACCTGGCCCGCCGCCACAAGGTCCTGGACATGTACGTCGTCGACAACATCCTCGACATGCGCTACCTCACCACCGTGTTGCCCCGCATCATCGAGAGCGGCTACGACCTGCGCCTGCACATCGAGATCAAGGCCAACATGAAGCGCAGCCAGCTGCGCACCCTCGCCGAAGCGGGACTCATCTACGTACAGCCCGGCATCGAGAGCCTCAACAGCCGGGTCCTCGACCTGATGGACAAGGGCGTCAGCGGCTGCCAGAACGTCCGGATGCTCCGCGACGGCGCCGAGACGGGCCTCTCCGTCGCATGGAACTACCTCCACGGCTTCCCCGGCGAGAGCGCGGAGGACTACGACCCCGTCATCGCGCAGATCCCCGCCCTCGAACACCTCGACCCACCGGTCGACCTCTCCGCCCGCATCGCCATCGAACGCTTCAGCCCCTACTTCGAGCGCCCCGAACTCGGCTTCACCGGCCTGCGCCCCGAAGGCCACTACCGCTTCACCTACGACCTGCCGGAAGAAGAGCTGTACGGCATGGCGTACGTCTTCGAGGCCCCGGCCCGCGGCATCGGCGAGTCCACGGTGAAAGCCCTCAACGAAGCCCTCGCCGACTGGCGCACATATCACACCGACGCCCGTCTCACCCATGACGACCACGGCGACCGCATCGTCCTCGTCAGCCGCCGACGCACCTTCTCCTGGCGCGCCATGGAGCTCACCGACCCCTTCGAGCTGGCCGTCTTCCGCCTCCTCGACCAGCCGCACAGCGTCCAGGCACTCCTGCGGAAAGCCGCCGCACGGGTCTCCGACATGGCCCTCGACGAGACCAGGCTGCAGGAACTCCTCGACTCGTGGCTCGCCCTCGGCATCGTCTTCTCCGACGCCGGCCAGTACGTCCACATCGCACCGGCCGCGGTCAACGAGGACCTGCTCCGGCTCGACTTCATGCGGCACATCCACGCCGAGCCCGAACCCGAGCCCGAACCCGAGCCCGCCCGAGCCGGAGGAGCACGATGACCGTGACCCTCGCCACGCCGACCCTGCTCGCCTGGCGCGACTACGACCCGGCCGCGTGCGCGCTGCCCGGCATGTTCCTCGGCGAGGTGCCGCTGCCCGGACCGCCCAGCGGGCAGGCCGAACGCCTCTGGCAGCTCGGCGCGCGCCGGGTGCGCCTGCCCGACCCCGTCGACCTCACGGCCACCGCGGACCCGGCCGCCGCGCTGCACGGACTCGGGCTCGTACGGGACCTGACCGCGCGAGCCGTCATGGTCGAGTGGAAACTGCGCCTCGACCCGGACTCGGGGGACCGGTGGCGCATGCTCAGCCACCTCCAGCCGCCGGCGACGCTCCTCGGCCCGGACGGCGCCGAGGACGCGCTGAACACCTGGCGACGCGGCCACTACCTCTGCAAATGCCTGTGGCGCAGAGGCCCCGGCTTCATCCAGATCCGCGACCGGCGGTGGGGAGAGCTGCGCCGCTTCACCGCCGACGAACCCGAGTACGCGACGACCATCGACCGCCTCGACCACGGCGCCCTCGCCGACACCGTCCCGAAGGCGGTCCTGGACGACTTCCGGGCCGAGCAGCTCGTCCTGGACATCGGCCCGTACGCCTGGTGGCTGCCGTACCGCGTGAGCCGCTGGCTCCAGCAGTCGATCGCGATCTGAGGAACTCGACGGGTATGGACGAGGAGGTAGAGGACAGAAGCTGACCGCGATGTCTGGGAGCGTGGTGCTCGGCCGCGCAGAACCGAGCACCGAGCACCCAGGAGCAGCCGCATGTCCGCGAACGTGACCGTCCTCGACACCAGGACCCTGAACCGAGCCACGCTCGCCAGGCAACTGCTCCTCGACCGCGCCGACATGCCGCCCCTGGACGCGGTCGCCCACCTCTGCGGACTCCAGGCGCAGGAGCCGCAGGAACCCTTCGTCGGCCTCTGGTCACGGCTGCGCGCCTTCGAGCCGGGCACCCTCTCCGAGCTGCTCGTCGAACGGCGCGTGGTCCGTACGCACCTCATGCGCCGCACGGTCCACCTCCTCACCGCCGACGACGTCCTGGCCTGGCGCACCCGGCACGACGCGATGCTGCGCCAGCGGGTGCTCGGTGTGTACCGCCGCGAGCTCGACGGCGTGGACCTCGACGAACTCGCCGCGACGGGCCGGGAGACGATGGCCGACGGGGAGCCGCGCACCATGGCCGAACTGACGCGGGCGGTCGCCGACCGCTGGCCGGGTGTGCCGCCGCGGGCGCTGGGGGAGATGCTGGTCGCCGCGCTGGTGCCGATGGTGCAGCTGCCGCCGCGGGGCCTGTGGCGGACGAAGGGCGGCGTACGCAACCTCCCGCTCGCCACCTGGCTGGGCAAGGACACAGAACCCGACCCGTCCTCCCTGAACACCTCGTCCCCGGACGGCTCCGACCCCGTGGGCCAAACTCTCCTGCGCCGCTACCTGGCCGCGTTCGGCCCCGCCGCTACCGCCGACCTGCGCGCCTGGAGCGGACTCGCCGGGCTTCCGGCCGCGGTCGCCGCCGCCCGCCCCGAGCTCGTCTCCTTCCGCGACGAGCGAGGCCGCGAACTGCTCGACCTCCCCGACGCGCCCCGCCCGGACCCGGACACCCCGGCGCCGGTCCGCTTCCTGCCCGCGTTCGACAACGCGATCCTCGGCTACCAGGACCGCCGCCGGATCATCGACGACGCCCGCCGCGGACTGTCGGTCGCCGGGGAGCGAGTCGTCCTGGTCGACGGGCGGGTAGCGGCGACGTGGACGGTCGAGGACGGCACCGTGGTGGCGACCCCGCTGCGTCGGTTCTCCCGTGCGGAGCGCGCGGAGGTCGCGGAGGAAGGGCGGGCGGTGGCGGCGTTCCTGTCGGACCAGGCGAGCGAACGCGTACGGGTCGAGGCGTTCTGACGCGCCCTGCTAGCCCCGGTCCCGCGTGCGACCACGGGACACGGGGAACAGCGAGGGGAGCGATGGTGATGTCGAACCCGCAGCAGCCCGAACGGCGACGCAGTGCCAAGGGCGGAGCGACGCCCCAGGAGAGCGCCGAACTCAAAGCGCGCCGGCCGGGCGGACGCCGTGCCGGTGCCCACGACCACGGGACGGACAAGGGCGGCGGCCCCGGCGGCGGGACCCCGCCCGAACAGAGCCCGGAGCATCCCTGAGCCCGGAGCATTCCCGACCTCGGGGCATCCCTGAGTTCGGAGCACTCCCCAACGGGGCGGGGCGTACGTCGACAGGAAGTCAGGACTGGCTGAATTCCGGCTCCGCCCCCTCCGGCTCCGCCCCCTCCGGCTCCGTGCCGCGGGCGTCGCCCCGGTCGGCCGCCGCCGCACTCTCCGGCCGCGGGGCGTTCATCAGGACGGTGACGATCAGAGCGCCGACCAGGATGATCCCCGCGGCCCACGTGCTCGCCGTCTCGAAGCCTTCGAGGGCCGCCCGCCGTGAGAGGAGCGGATCGTGCTCGGCCCGCCCCGCGTGCGAGGTCAGGTAGTCCGCCGTCGCGCTCGTCGCGATCGTGTTCAGGAGTGCCGTGCCGATCGAACTGCCCACCTGTTGCGCGGTGTTGACGCTCGCGGAGGCGACGCCCGCGTCTCCCGGGTCGACGCCGTGCGTGGCGTGGTTGAAGGCCACCGGCATGACTAATCCCGCGCCGAGACCGAGCAGGAGCCCGGCGACGAGCACGCCCTGCGCGTATGAGGTGTCCGTGTCGATCGTCAGGAACCACAGCATTCCGGAGGCTGCCAGGAGCATGCCCGGCACGATCAGTACCCGCGGCGCGACCTTCGGCAGGAGACGGGTCGCGAGTCCGCCGGCCGACAGCAGGACTGCCACCGTCATCGGCAGGAAGGCCACCCCCGTCCTGATCGGCGAGTAACCCTTGATGCCTTGCAGGTAGTACGTCATGAAGAGGAACGCCCCGAACATGCCGAGGATGGCGAGGCCCGCGGCCAAGTAGGCGCCGCCCCGCGTGCGGTCGGCGATCAGGCGCATCGGCAGCAACGGCTGCGGCACCCGGCTCTCGACCACCGCGAACGCCACGAGCAGCACCGCCCCGACGCCCAGCAGGCCGACGGCCGGCGCCGCACCCCAGCCGTCGGCCTCCGCCCGGCTCGTTCCGTAGACGATCGCGACCAGCCCGCTCGTCACCAGCAGCACACCGAAGACGTCGAACCGCGCCCTCTCCTGCCGCCGTGACTCGGCCAGCACCCCGTACCCGCCGACCGCGGCGATCAGCGCGATGGGAACGCTGATGTACAGGCACCAGCGCCAGTTCAGATACTCGGTCAGCGCTCCACCCGCCAGCAGGCCGATCGCACCGGCCATGGCCGTGATCGCGCCCCAGATCCCGAACGCCTTCGCCCGTTCCTTCGGATGCGTGAACGTCACGGTCAGCAGCGAGAGCGCCGAAGGGCCGAGCAGCGCGGCGAACCCGCCCTGCAGGGCACGGGCGGCCAGCAGCATCTCGAAGGAGCCCGCCGCCCCGCCGAGCGCCGACGCGGCGGCGAAACCCAGCAGACCGATCAGGAACGCCCGCTTGCGCCCCGTGTAGTCGGCGATCCGGCCGCCGAGCAGCAGCAGACTGCCGAACGCCAGCGTGTACCCGGTGATGACCCACTGCCGGTCACCGTCGGAGATCCCGAGGTCCCGCTGGAGAGTCGGCAGCGCGATGTTCACGACCGTGCCGTCCAGAACGATCATCAGCTGGGCCAGGCCGATAAAGAACAGCGCGGCCCACCGGCGCGGATCAGCCGCGGGATCCCGCGGCTTCGTGGTTGCCATGACTTCGTCCTCACTCGTCACTCCTGGCGTGCGCGCCGCGCGGATCGTCCGCACGGCGTCCTGATGCCCACAAGACGCCGGCGCCCCCGTCGCCATGACAGGTCGGTGGTGTGACGTGGGTCATCGCGCCGGGATGTCACAGAACGGCGGGCCCCGGCGTCTTGTGCGGGTGACACAGTCGAGAGGGACGGGCGGGAGCCGAGCATGAGCGAGCAAGGCGACGCGGAGAGCGGCACGGTTGGCATGAGTGGCACGGACGGCACGGACAGTGGGGGTGCAGGGCATCTCGACCCGGCCACCGAGGCGTTCGTCGTCCACCGGAACCTGTTGTTCACCGTCGCCTACGAGATGCTCGGCTCGGCCGCCGACGCCGAGGACGTCCTGCAGGAGAGCTGGCTGAGATGGGCGGGCGTCGATCTCGCCTCGGTGCGGGACCGGCGGGCCTACCTGGTGCGGATCGTCACCCGGCAGGCACTCGACCGGCTGCGCACGCTCGGCCGTCGCAGGGAGTCCTACGTCGGGCCCTGGCTCCCCGAACCCCTGCTGACCACGCCCGACGTGGCCGAGGACGTCGAACTGGCCGACAGCGTGTCGATGGCGATGCTGCTCGTGATGGAGACGCTCACGCCGACCGAACGCGCGGTGTTCCTGCTGCGCGAGGTGTTCGAGCTGGAGTACGACGACATCGCCGAGGCCGTCGGCAAGAGCCTCGCGGCGGTCCGTCAGACCGCCCACCGGGCGCGCGCCCATGTCGCGGCACGCCGGTCGCGGGGCCTGGTGTCGCAGGCGGACGGCCGGGCCGCGCTCCGTGCCTTCCAGCGGGCGATCGACTCGGGCGACCTCCAGGGCCTGGTCGACATACTCGCCCCGGACGTCGTCTACCTGGGCGACGGCGGCGGAGCCCGACGGGC
This sequence comes from Streptomyces venezuelae, assembly GCF_008642355.1. NCBI lineage: Bacteria > Bacillati > Actinomycetota > Actinomycetes > Kitasatosporales > Streptomycetaceae > Streptomyces > Streptomyces venezuelae. Next base: position 186,880 of record NZ_CP029193.1, on the reverse strand, counting down.
CACGCTGCACCCGGTGGTGGGGTCCGACAAGGTCGCCCGCCTGCTCACCACGGGCCTCGTCGCGTTCCACACCGGCGTCACCGCCGAACCCGTCCAGGTCAACGGCTGGCCCGGGTTCCTGCTGCGGCGCGAAGGCGGCATCGACGGTGTCGTGGCGATCCGCACCGAGGACGGCCTCATCACCGGGCTCTACTCCGTACGCAACCCCGCGAAGCTGTCACGCGTCGAGCGGGAGACGGCGCTGAGCCGGCTCTGACCGCCGGTCCTCCCCGTTCCCGGTCCGCAGAACTCCGCCTCGATCACCGCGTGACTGTCGCCCGTCCAGTCGCCGTTGAAGTTGAAGGAGAGCGCGTGGCGGCCGTCCTCCGTCGCCACCGACTCGGTGGTGGAACCGAGGATGCCGCCGTGATGGCCCCAGACCGTCCGGCCGCAGCTCAACCTGCGTTCGGCGATGCCGAGTCCATAGCGTGCGGCCTGCGGAAACTCCTCGCTCATGGGGACGGTCGTCTTCATCTCGGCGAGCTGCCGCTCGGGCAGCAGCCGGCCACCCAGCAGGGCCGCGTGGAAGCGGTTCAGGTCGGCCGAGTCGGAGATCATGCCGCCGCTCGTCCAGGCGGCGGACGGGTTGAACTCCGTGACGTCGTACGACGGACCCGTGCTGTCGTCCGACAGCTTCGAGTACGCGCGGCTGCTGGGTCGCGGCATGCCGGGCCCGGTGCGGGGAACCGAGGTCTCGCGCAGCTTCAGCGGCTCGATGATGCGCTTGCGGACCTCATGGGCGTACGAATGGCCGGTGATCTTCTCCAGGATCATCCCGGCGAGGATGTAGTTCGTGTCGGAGTAGTGCCAGGTCCTGCCCGGGGTTGCGGAAGTCGGCTCGTGCCGCATGGCGACCGCCACCAGCTGCTCGGGGCGCCAGGTGTCGTAGCGGTGCTCGAAGAAGCCGTCGCGCAGCCGGAAGGAGGCCGCGAAGTCGTCGTCCGCGTAGTAGTCGTAGATGCCGCTGGTGTGGTTGAGGAGCTGGCGGACGGTGACGCGTCTGCCGTCGTGGCCGTTGCCCCGCACCAGACCCGGCAGCCAGCGGTCCACGGTGTCCTCCAGGTCCAGCTTCCTCTCGCCCACGAGTTGCAGGAGGACCGTCGCGACGAAGGTCTTGGTGACGCTGCCGACGCGGTAGTGGTCCCGGGAGCCGCGTGGTCTCCCGGTTGTCAGGTCGCCGACGCCCGAGGTGCCGTTCCAGGTGCCGTACGCGTCCCTCGCCTGGCCTGTCACGCCGGGGACGCCGTCCTCGACGGCTGCGTCCATGGCCCGCTGGGCCGGAGCGTGCCGGCCGCCGTCCGACCCGTGCGGCCGGGCGTGAGCGGGGTCGGGCGCCACGAGCAACCCCGCCGTCACCGCGGCCGAAACGGCCAACGCGGCCGTGCCTGCCAGAGAGCTCCGTGCTGACATGTGCTGTCCCTTCGATCGACGGGTGCGTCGAGGGTGGGGGACCGGGTGGCGTGGGGCAAAGGTTGCTCGTGGCGCGGGAGTTGAGCGATTTCCGGCCTTAAATGTCGAGGAAGCGGACGTCCCTGGCGTTGCGCTGGATGAAGTGGCGGCGCGCGTCGACGTCCTCGCCCATCAGGACGGAGAAGAGGTGGTCGGCGACGGCGGCGTCGTCGAGGGTGACCTGTCCGAGGACCCGGTGGTCCGGGTCCATGGTGGTGACGCGCAGCTCCTCCGCGTTCATCTCGCCGAGCCCCTTGAAGCGCTGGACGGAGTCGTCCCTGACCCGGCGGCCCGCCTGCCGGCCCTGCTCGATGAGCACGTCGCGCTCGCGGTCGGAGTAGGCGTACTCGACGTGGTCCCGGCTCCACTTGATTTTGTACAGCGGCGGGCGGGAGAGGTGGACGTGGCCGTGCTCGATCAGCGGGCGCATGAACCGGAAGAGGAAGGTCAGCAGCAGGGTGTTGATGTGCTGGCCGTCGACATCCGCGTCCGCCATCAGGATGACCTTGTGGTACCGGAGCCCCGCGATGTCGAAGTCCTCGTGGACGCCCGTGCCGAACGCGGAGATGATCGCCTGGATCTCCTGGTTGTGCAGGATCTTGTCGATCCGTGCCTTCTCGACGTTGAGGATCTTGCCGCGGATCGGCAGGATCGCCTGGTACCGCGGATTGCGGCCGGATTTGGCCGACCCGCCCGCGGAGTCCCCCTCGACGATGAAGATCTCCGACAGCGCCGGGTCGTTCGACTGACAGTCGGACAGCTTGCCCGGCAGCGCCGCGGTTTCGAGGAGTCCCTTGCGGCGGGTCAGATCGCGTGCCCTGCGCGCCGCTGCCCGCGCCGTCGCCGCCTGGACCGCCTTGCGCACGATGTCCGCGGCGTCGTTCGGGTGGCGGTCGAACCAGTCGGTCAGATGCTCGTGGACGACCTTCTGCACGAACGTGCGCGCCTCGGAGTTGCCCAGCTTGGTCTTGGTCTGGCCCTCGAACTGCGGTTCACCGAGTTTGACCGAGACGATCGCGGTCAGGCCCTCGCGGATGTCCTCGCCGGACAGGTTCGTGTCCTTCTCCCGCAGCAGCTTCCTCTCCCGCGCGTAACGGTTGACCACGGTGGTCAGGGCGGTGCGGAAGCCTTCCTCGTGGGTGCCGCCCTCGTGGGTGTGGATGGCATTGGCGTACGAGTACACGCTGTCCGTGTACTGGCCGTTCCACTGCAGGGCGACCTCGACCGAGAGCAGCCGCCCCGGGTCCTCGGCGGCGAGCGTGACGACCGACGGATGGACCGGCTCCCCCTTGCGGGCATTGAGGTGGGCGACGAAGTCGGCGATGCCGCCGTCGTAGCGGTACGAGACCGTCTTCGCGGCCGGGACCGGGCCGGCGGCGTCGGCCGCGGCCGTGGCACGCGCGGAGGGCCGTTCGTCGGTGAGGGTCAAGGTGAGACCGCGGTTGAGGAAGGCCATCTCCTGGAACCGCCGGGCGAGTGTCTCGAAGGAGTACGTGGTGGTCTCGAAGATGTCGCCGTCCGCCCAGAACGTCAGCGACGTGCCGGTCCGCGTCGTGGCCTCGTGGCGGGCCGGCGGGGCGACGGGAACTCCGTCCCTGTAGTCCTGAGTCCATCGGTGCCCGTCGGTCCAGACCTCCGCCGACAGCCGGGTCGACAGCGCGTTGACCACGGACAGACCCACACCGTGCAGGCCGCCGGAGACCGCGTACCCGCCGCCCCCGAACTTCCCGCCCGCGTGCAGCACGGTCAGCACGACCTCGACGGCCGGCCGCTTCGCCGCCGGATGCATCCCCACCGGAATGCCGCGGCCGTTGTCGACCACCCGCACGCCGCCGTCCGCCAGGATCGTCACGTCGATCCGGTCGGCCACCCCGGCCAGCGCCTCGTCCACGGAGTTGTCCACGAGCTCCTGCACCAGATGGTGCAGCCCCCGCTCACCCGTGGAGCCGATGTACATCCCGGGCCGCTTGCGCACGGCGTCCAGGCCGTCCAGAACGGTGATCGCGTGGGCGTCGTAGGTGTCGTTGGAGGCGGGACGGGTGGCGTCGTAAGTGGTCACGGATGCTCTCTTTCGGGCATGGCGGACCGCGCTCCGGCACCACGTGCGGGCGGAGCGGACGGACGGCCGACGAAGACGGGACAGGGCAGCGCGAACAAGGCCCGGAGGCGCGCGAACCTCGGGACCGTCGACTGCGAATACTCATCCAGACTATCGAAGGTGCACCCCGGCGAAGGGGCGAGAGGGCCCCCAGGTGGCGTTGTGAGGCTCGAACGCCGGCAAAGGTGAGCCCCCCTGCGCGGAATCCTCAATAATCCGCCAGAGGGGCACTCAGGGGCCTTCCTGGCGCCTTGCCGCCTCGTCGATCAGGCGCGATTTCCGCGTGACTCCCCGCGCTCCCGGCGTCGAACCGGCAATCGGTCAGTCGCCCGCCGCTGCCCGTATCGGCTCCGGGACCGGCGGCGTTGTGGCCATGGCCGCCTCGCTGTCCGGGGTGTGTCCCCCGTCAGCCGTCGAGTCGTTCCGTGTACGCCTCCGTCGGCGGGGCCGGCACCGGGCTCGTCATGCCCGCCGACCAGAATCCGCCCGTGCCGGGCACGGCGGTCACGTCGTTCAGGTACGGAGCCGTCGCCCCGCCCGCCGGGCCCCGGACGACGGTCCAGCCGTCGCCGTCCCGGCGCAGATACGTACTGCGGCTCTGGTCCTGGTAGTTCCACCCCGATATCCAGGCGGCACGGCCGTGTGCGTCACCCGCGATCCCGGACAGCGACCCGATGGTGAAGCCCGGCTCGACCCGGGTCCACGCCGTGCCGTCCCAGTGCGCGAGGACGGGGTTGCCGGGGCGTCCCGGTGGCCCGCCGACACCGGCCTCCGTGCCGACGGCCCATACGTCGTCCGCGGCGGCCGCGTGCACGTCGCCGATGCCCAGCCGGGCGCCCGCGATCGGCGGCAGGACGGTCCATGCGCCGTTCCACCGGGCCACGAGGCCCGACCAGCCGCCGCCGGACGCCTGGTCGCCGCTGACCCAGACCTCGTCCGGCGTGCGCAGGACGATCCGGTACAGGTTGGCGCTCGCGACCGGCAGCGGATCGAGCCAGGTCCAGCGCTTGCCGTCGCCGAGCAGCAGCCGGGCGGCGCCGCCCCGAGTGCCGCAGATCCACACCCGCCGGTCGGGACCGACCGCCACCGACTCGAGCCTGACACCGGCCTCACCCCGCCCGGGGAAGGACGCCTGGCGCCAGGTCGCCCCGTCCCAGCGCAGCAGCGGACTCGCGTCACCCGCGGGCAGGCCGACGCTCCACGCGGCGGTGGCGCAGACGCCCGCGACATCACTCAGCCGCCCGCTGTAGTCCAGATGCGACAGATCGGTCTTCGACCAGGCGCTGCCGTTCCACACCATGGCCAGTGCCCGACCGCGCGAGGGCCCGGCGAGCCCTTCCTCGCCGACAGCCCAGGCGAGCCCGGCCCCGGCGGCGGATATACGGCGCAGCTGCGCGGCGGGGACGCTGCCTGGTGCCGGGACGGCCCGCCAGTCCTGTACGTTCCGAGCGCCCCGCGACCGGGGTGCCTCCGTGCCGGACCGGGGTGCCTCCGTGCCGGCTCGGGCTGTGCCCGCGCCGAGAGCGATCCCGGAGACCGTGCCGATCGTTCCCGCCACAAATCGTCTTCGCCTCACCGCTGGTCCCTCCACTCGGTCCACTCCGTCGGGGAGATAACCGTCGGGCAGGGACGCGTGGAGGACTAGCCACCCGTGTGACAAATCCAGGCAGGGACAGGCATCCGTCGCGGACAACCAGGCCATCGGAGCCCGCCTTCCGCCTCACCGAAGGCACCGTCGAGTCGCACCTGGCCCGCGTCCACGCCGAGCTCGACGTCGATTTCCGCACGTCCGCCGTCGCCACCGGCATCCGGCTCGGCCTCATCCGACGGTGACGACGCCGCTGCCGCCCTCCCTGGCGAGCAGCCGCGACAGCTCCACGCGGGACCGTACGCCGAGCGCCGCGAACACGTTCCGCAGGTGATGGTCGACGGTGCGGTGGCTCACCGAGAGACGCACCGCCACCTCCCGGTTGGTGGCGCCCTCCGCGACGTGCCGGGCGATGCGCTGCTGCTGCGGGGTCAGCGTCGCCAGCGGACCGGGGCTCGGCTCACCGGCGACCGCCTCGCCCGCCGCACGCAGCTCGGCACGGCTGCGCTCCGCCCAGGCCCGTGCCCCGCACCGCTCGAAGGAGACCAGCGCGTCACGCAGCGGCCCGCGCGCCTCGCGGGTACGGCGACGGCGCCGCAGCCACTGCCCGTACAGGAGCTGCGTACGGCCGCGCTCGAACTCGCCCGGCAGACGGTCATGCTCGGCGACCGCGCTCGCATACGCTGCGGCTGTCTGGTGGGGCGGGGCCAACAGGGCGCGGCAGCGCGCGAGTTGAGCCGACGCCAGCCCGTCGGCGGTCGCCCCGGCCCAATGGGTGAACTCCGCGGTGGCCCGCCGAGCCTCCGCCACGCGCCCCACCTGCACGGCCGCCTCCACGAAACAGGGGACGGCCAGCATGCGCACGGCGAAGTGACCGCACCGCGGCCCGGGGGCGACCAGCGGGGCGAGCCGCGCCGCCGCGTCGGCGGGGCGTCCGGCTGCCAGCTCCGTACGGGCGACGGCCCAGACGGCGAGCGTGGCGGCCTGCGCGAGTCCGCGCGGCCCCGCGCCCGCCGCCGCGGCAGCCGCGTGGGCGGCGCAGGCGTCCGCGTCCCCTTCCACGGACGCGGCGAGCGCGAGGACGGCGTGCAGCGACACGGCGACGTTGGGCTGCCCGATCCGCCGCGCCGCCCCGAGCCCTTCGAGGGCGTGCGCGCGGGCACTGGTGTGACGTCCCGCGCGCAACTCCCCATAGGCCAGGTGTTCCAGCGCACGCGGCAACAGAACCTCGGGCCCATAGGCCCGCACAGCCGCAAGCGCCCGTGCCCCGGCCTCACAGGCGACCTCGACCTCCCCGACCACGAGAGCGGCAACCCCCGCCCGCAACAGCCCCCCGGGCACGCTCGCCCCGCGGGCTTCCTCCGCCCGGGCGGTGCCGTCGAGTCCGGCCGCTTCGGCGCGCAGTGGTCTGTCGAGGACGTCGGTCCTGCGAACCTGTCCTGCCTGCCCGGCTGCGGTAAGGGCGGTCGCTTCGGGGCGCGGTAGCCCATCGGATGTGTCTGTGCGGCGGGCTTCTTCCGGCCGGTCGGCCCCGTCGGCGCTGTGCGCCCCTGCGAGGGAGAGCGCCTCTGGCGCACCCGCCCGGTGCGCCTCTCCCGTCCGGGCGGCCCCGTCAGGCTCGGCCACCCCGGCGCGCGACAACCCGCCGGGCACACCCGCTCCGCCGCCCTCCTCGCCCTGCTCCGCCCCGCGCAAGCCGTCCACGCAGCGGCGCAGCAGCGCGTGGCCCTCTGGGGTGCGGCCTGCGAGGACTGCGCACATTCCTGCTCGGTACGCCTCCAGCATCGGGTCGTCGTCGCAGGGCGGTATGCGCGTCATCGCCTCTCGGTACGCCGCCGCGTCGCCCATCGCCCACGCGGCCTCCGCCGCGCCGATGAGGGCGCGGCGGGCCCGTGCGGGTGGGAGGAGCGCCGCCGCGGTGAGCAGGGACTCCCTGGCGTCGTCGGCCGGGCCGTCGGCGAGGGTGAGCAGGCCGCGCACGCGGTGGACGCCGCCGTGTGCGGGGGCGGCACCGGCCCGCGCCAGCAGCGCGCGTGCCCGTACCGGGTCCCCGGCGAGGCGGGCCGCCTCCGCCGCGTCGGCGAGCCGGTCGGTGCGCGCCCCCGTGTCGGCGGTGAGCGCCGCGGCGCGGGCCAGGGCGGCGGAACGTTCGGCGTGGGGCCGGTGCGTCGCCGCCGCGGCGGCAAGGGACGCGGCGAGCCGCGCGTCGTGGTCGTCCGCCGCGCAGGCGAGCTGCATCAGGCGGGGGAGACGCTCGCGGCAGGCCTGGGCGAGGCGGATGTGGCCCGCTCTGCGGCGGTCGGGCGCGGCACGCCGGAGCACCGCCCGGCGCAGCAACGGGTGGGTGAAGTGCAGCCGTCCGCCCACCGCGACGGCGACTCCCGAGGCTTCGGCGGGAGCAAGTCCCGCGGGGTCTCCGCCCGCGCGCAGGACCAGCGCGAGGTCCGCGCCCGCACCGTCGGGCTCGTGCTCCGCGGCCGCCGCGGCGAGGAGCAGCAGGGCGCGCGCCGGGCCGGGCAGCTCGTCGACGCGGAGTGCGTGGTCGGCGAGGAGGTCTTCGCCGCCGGGCAGGGGGTCGGGCAGCGGGGTGCGGCCGGTCAGCTGGCCGGGGGTGAGGGCGGCGACGAGCGCGCCGAGCAGGCGCGGGTTCCCCGCCGCCTCACGGACCAGCCAGGCGCCGACGACCGGGTCGGCGGTGCCCAGGGTGAGCCGGTCGAGGAGCGAGGCCGCCGCGCCGTCGTCGAGCGGCCCCAGCCGAAGCGTCGCCAGCCCCGCGAACTCGTCCGCGCCGACACGGTGCTCCGCGACGGTCAGCAGTACGGCCACGGGGGCCGGGCCGGGCATTCGGCGGAGGTCCGCCGCGAGAGCCGATCGGGATGCCGCGTCCCAGCGGTGCACATCGTCGGCACAGACCAGCCGCGGTCCGTCCTCCCCGTACACGGCGAGCCGGGCCGGCACGGCCGCCTGCACCGACGGGACCGTGCCGCAGATCCCCCGCGCGTACTCCACCAGCGCGGTACGCCCGAGGCCGGGCGGCGCGGTCAGTACGAGCGCCCCGCCGTGACCGTCCCGCACGCGTCCCACCAGGGACTCCACGGCGGCGATCGCCTCGCGGCGGCCGAACAGTTCGGGCGGCTTCTGAAGGGTCACGCCGGCACGTTACTGTCGCGTAACACGGTCCGGAAGGCCTGCGTCCACAGCTCTGGGCACGCCACCAAACGTCTCTGTGCACGGGCACAGGACGCCCGCGTACCGGCGCGGGACGACCGCCGCCCGGCACCGGACGGCGGTCGTCGTAATCCCACGGGGGACCGGGGGAGGAGCGTCAAGACGTGTGCGGGCAGTTGCCGCGGTACTCCTCGATCGTGAGGCTCGGCCTCGGCAGCGGACAGAGGAACTGCTCGTAGCGGGTGTCACTGTCGATGAACCGCTTCAGCCAGGAAATGCTGTACTTCGCGATCGTCGTGTCGGACGTGTTCGGCGTGAAGTGACTCGCGTTGTTGAGCTCCAGATACGCCTTGTCCAGAGAGCCCGGCAGCGACTCGTAGAACGGCTCGGAGTGACTGGAGACCGGCGCCACGGTGTCCCCGTCCGCGCCCACGACCAGCGTCGGTGTCCGCAGCTCCGGCCAGGTCGTGTCGAGGTTCCAGCCGGTCAGCGGGATCGCCGCCTTGAGCGACGTACGGCTCTTGGCCGCCTCCAGCGTGCCGCCGCCGCCCATCGAGTGGCCCATCACACCGAGCCGGGACGCGTCGACCCGGCCGCGCACCGAGCTCGACTTGGTCAAGTAGTCCAGAGCGGACAGGAGCTGACGTCCCCGGCTGGCGGGCTGGTCGAGGGTGGTGAGCGTGTCGATCGTGAAGACCACGAAACCCTGCGAGGCGAGCCGCGGACCGAGCCACGCGATGCTCGACTGGTAGGCGGTGAAGCCCGGCGAGATGACCACCGCGCCGAACGTGCCGTCGGCGGTCGACGTCGGGTAGTAGATGGTGCCGCCGCCGAACCCGGACACCCCCAGCGAGGAGACGCTGGTCTGCGAGACGGCGTAGGAGCCGCGCGGCGCCTCGATGCTGGAGACGGTCGGGTCGGGGCCGCGCTCGTACGGGTTGTCCGCGGCGGCGTGGGCTCCCGGCGCGAGGCCGGTGCCGAGGAGTCCCGCGGTGGCGACCGTCGCGGCGAGACAGGCCCGCACCACGGGGCGGGAGAAGACGTGCAGCTGCACGGGGGGTCCTCTCGGTCGTGGCGGGAACCACCCGGGCGGCATGCGGTGCGGCATGCGCGGAGAGGGGAACGCCCTGGTGGGGCCCGCCGTTTCGTTGGCGGTCCCCACCGTGGCGCTGATGACGGTGCACGGACATCGGTGAAATCACCGGTGCCGTGCCGCCGTGCCGCTGCCCCCGCGGTCAGAGAGCCGTGCCGAAGGCCTGCGTCCACCAGGGGCCACCGGAGCCGTTGTGGATGCCCACGCCCAGCTCCTTGAAGTCGCAGTTCAGGATGTTGGCCTTGTGGCCGGGGCTCTTCATCCAGGAGTCCATGACCGCCGCGGGGCTCTGCTGGCCGCGGGCGATGTTCTCGCCGTACGTGCTCCAGCGGTAGCCGGCGGCGGTGATGCGGTCGCCGGGGTCCGTGCCGTCGGGGCTCGTGTGGTCGAAGTAGTCGCGGGCCGCCATGTCGGCGGAGTGCTTGGCCGCCGCCGTGGCGAGCTTGCCGTTGGAGCGGACAGGGCCGCAGCCCGCCTTCGCGCGCTCGGTGTTCACCAGGGCCACGACCTGCTCGGCCGTGCCGCTCGGCTGCTGCGGCGCGGGCTTCGGATCGGGCGCCTCGGGCTTCGGCTTCGGCTTCGGCGCGGCGGAGGTACGGTCCGGCGAGGGCTTCGCCTTCTTCTTCTCCTTCTTCGTCTTGCTCGGCTTCGGCTTGGCGCTGGGGGACGCGGAGCGCTTGGGAGAGGCGGAGGGAGCGGCGCTCTTCGCGGCGGACGGGGTCACGGGTGCGGCGGGTGCGGCGGCGGTGGACGGCGTGCTCTCGTCCGCGTCCGGGCTCGTGAGGAGGTGCACGGCGGCGCCTCCGATGCCGAGCGCCACGACCGCGGCGGCCACTCCTGTCGTACGCCGCCGGCGCCTGGCCCGATCACGGCGGGCCTGCGCCCGAGCGGAGACCTGACCGGACGAACCGTCGCCGGACGTGCCGGAGACGGCGGACGCCGAACCGACCTCGACGAGATCGGGCGGCAGGACGAGACCCGCGAGCACGGCGCCCACGGGCACGAGCCCCAGACCCACGAGCAGCCCCTCGGCGGGCACCAGGTTCGACCAGTGGCCCTCACAGACGGAGCAGCCCCGGGCGTGGCGCGCCAGCCGCTTGCGCCACAGAGCCGACGGCACGCCGTCCCAGCCGGCGGTGATCTGCCGGAGCCCCCCGCACGGCGGGTTGGCCGACAGTGCGCGTACGACCACGCGCGCGGTTTCCAGCTGGGCCTTCATGCGCTGCACCCGTACCGCCGCGTGCTGCGGGGACAGCTCGAGCGCCTCGGCGACCTCCGCCCGCGTGAGCTCGCCCGCGGACTCCAGCCACCACAGCGACAGCAGCGCCCGGTCGTCCTCGTCCAGCCAGCGCGTCGCCTCGGCGGTCTCCCTGCGCTGCCCCGAAAGCCCGAGCCGCGTGATGGTCAGATCGACGAAGTCCGCGCCCGGATCCACCACGTCGTACGCGTCGGCGAGACCGCCGCCGGCGGGTATCGCGCCCGAGGCGCGCTCCCGCCAGTGCCCGCGTATCTGGTTCATGGTGATGGCGACCAGCCAGCTGCGGAAGGTCTCCGGGCCGCGCAGACCGTCCAGGCCGCCGAGGACACGCAGCATGGTCTCCTGCACCACGTCGTCGACGTCCGCATGGCCGTTCAGGGCCCGTCCGACGATGTTGTAGACCAGCGGCAGATACTCCGCCACCAGCGCGTCCTGCGCCTGCTGGTTCCCGTCCTGCGCTGCCCTGATCATCGCGATGTGGCGTTCGCTGCTCACGCTGTGTCCACTCTCTATGTGGGGGGCCTGTCTCCTCCGACACAGAGGAGACGCCCTGAGCCCGCCTCGATAACAGAAACCGCGCACAAAATATGCACGGTTTCCGTCGAACCCGGTCTGCTGACCGTATCGAGTGGAGTCCGACCCTCGACATGAGGTGCAGGCCGGTGGTTCAGGAGCCTGCCGAGACCGGCGAGTCCGTCCTGTCGGCCACCGACTGCTCGGTTGCGGACTTCGGTATGGCCTTGTCGTGGCGCAGCGCGTTCCACACCTGGTGCGAGGCCTTGTCGTGCGGCAGGACGCGGCCCGCGTCCTGTGCGTCGTAGGTCACCGGCATCGTCACCATGTCGGTGTCGTCGGGGCCGACGCCCTTGAGGTCCTTGGCCAGGCCGAGCAGCTTGTCGGCCGACGCGAGGTCGGAGTCGGCGCTGACCGTCTTGGTCGCGGTGTCCGCGAGGCCGTAGGCCTTGGCGGGGTTGCTGAGCGGGTCGACGGTGTCGGCGCGGTGGATCAGGGCCTTGATGAAAGCCTGCTGGAGCTGGATCCGGCCCAGGTCGCTGCCGTCGCCCACGCCGTGCCGGGTGCGGACCAGCGCGAGGGCGTCCTCGCCCTTCAGCGTGTGCTTGCCCGCGGTCAGCGAGAGACCGCTGTTGGGGTCCTTGATGGCCTTGTGAGTGGTGATGTCCACGCCGCCGAGCTCGTCGATGAGCTTCTGGAACCCCTTGAAGTCGACTTCGAGGTAGTGGTCCATGCGCAGGCCCGACATCTGCTCGACCGTCTTCACCGTGCAGGCGGGCCCTCCCACCTGGTACGACGAGTTGAACATGGCCTGCTGGGCGCCCGCCGCGGCGCCGTGGGACGTCACGCACTGCGGCCGCTCGACCATCGTGTCGCGCGGGATGCTGACGACCGAGGCCTTCTGGTGGGTCTTGTCGACGTGCAGGACCATCGCCGTGTCGGCACGGGCCCCCTGCACACCGGCGCCGTACCGGCCGTGGGTTCCCGCCCGCGAGTCCGAGCCGAGCAGGAGGATGTTCATCGATCCGTCCCGCTGCTCCGCGGGCCTGTCGTGGCCGAGAGCGGCGTCGACGTCCGTGCCCTGGATGTTGCCGTCGAGGTGCTGCCAGGCGTAGGCGACGCCTCCGCCACCGGCAAGGACCAGGCCCAGGGCACCCCACGCGACATAGCGCAGGGCCTTCTTGCGTGGCTTGCGCCGCGAGCCGCGGACCCGGGCGGGCCCGTAGGCGGGCACCGAGGGGCCGTCCGCCGGGTGTGCCGGGTGCTCGTTCTGGCTCTCGTGCGGCATGCGCTGTCTCTCCTCGCGAATCAGGTGTCCGGGAAACTCGGGGGTTCCGGGACTCAGTACGCGGAGTCGACGTTGTCGATGGAGCCGTACTTGTCGGCGGCGTAGTTGGCGGCCGCGGTGATGTTGGCGACCGGGTCGGTCAGGCTGTTGGGGGTGCCCTCGACGTGGTAGGCGTCGAAGGTCGGCTGGATGACCTGCAGCAGGCCCTTGGACGGCGTGCCGTTCTGGGCGTTCACGTCCCAGCCGTTCTGCGCGTTCGGGTTGCCCGAGGACTCACGCATGATGTTGCGGTGCAGACCCTCGTAGGAGCCGGGAATGCCCTTGGCCTTCATGATGTCGAGGGACTCGCGGATCCAGCCGTCGAGGTTCTCGGGGTACTTCTTGTCGCCCGCGGCCTGCGGGGCGGCGGCAGCGGCCTTCGCGGGCTCCGCGGCGTGGGCGGGGGAGGGGACGAGGGTCAGTGCGGCGGCGGCCGCTCCCGCGGCGGCGATGCCGGCGACGGAGAACTTGCGGGTGCGAGCGGTGCGCGTCAGGGACATGCGGGTGCAACTCCTGGGTGGGGACGAGATGGGCGCCGGATCGGCAGGCGACTGTGCCTGATGTGCGATCCCGGGCGTCCCGAAGACTCAGCCAGGGTTAGCTGCGCCCGGGGTCGGGCGCAATGATGTGACGTACTACCGCGATACGAAGACGCCCTGGCGGAGGCCGTGCCCCATGAGGCTCCCGGCCCCGGCTGAGGCCTGACGGCGCCTACTACCGTCCTTAGCATGTGACGTGGCCCCTATGAGGGGCTTCACAGCCGTGGAGGCCTCCGAGTGGCCTGGGTCACCGGGATTCCGGGTAGCCGCCACCGCCGCTCGGAGACGCGCCCGCGGCCGGTGCTCAGTTGCCGCTCGGAGCCACGTTTCCGCCGGTCACGCGGACGTAGTCGACGACCAGCTGCTGGGGGAAGGTCGTGCTGCCGTCGGGGTCGCCGGGCCAGTACCCGCCGACCGCGAGGTTCAGGATGAGGAAGAAGGGCTTGTCGAAGACCCACCTGTTGCCGTTGAGGTCGGCCGGGGTGCGGGTCTGGTAGACACGGCCGTCCACGGACCAGGTCACCTTGTTCGGCGACCAGTCCACCGCGAACGTGTGGAACTTGTCCGCGAACGCCTCGCCGCCGGGCAGCGTGTACCCCGCGCCGATCCCGCCCGACCCCGAGTAGCCCGGCCCGTGCAGCGTGCCGTGCACGGTGGACGGCTCGAAGCCGACGTTCTCCATCACGTCGATCTCGCCGCTGTTCGGCCAGCCCACGCTGCCGATGTCGGCGCCGAGCATCCAGAACGCGGGCCACATGCCCTGGCCGCGCGGCACCTTCATCCGCGCCTCGACGTGCCCGTACGTGCTCGTGAACTTGCCGGAGGTGTTGAGCCTGGCCGAGGTGTACTCGCAACGCCCGTACCAGCACTGGTAGTTGCCGGGGTTCTCCTTGCGGGCGGTGATGACCAGATTGCCCTGGCCGTCGAGTGCCGCGTTCTTGTTGCCCGACGTGTAGTACTGCCGCTCGTGGTTGTTGACGTTGTCGCCGGTCTCGATCTGCCACTTGCCGCCGTCGACCGCCGCTCCCGCGGGGCCGTTGAAGTCGTCGGTGAACGTGCTGGCCGCCGGTGCGGCGGAGCGGGCCGGGGCCGGGGACGCGTTCTCCGCAGAGGCGGTGGGCGGCACGCCGAGGCTCGCCACGCCGCAGACCAGGGCGAGCGCGCCGAGCTTGGTGCGGCGACTGAGGGAGGTGGGCACTGTCATCACATCGCTTCGCGTGGGGGGTGGGGGGAGCGTGCGTGAAGATGCACAAGGCATGCGCATGACAAGTAGGCGTCGAGAAGTGAACGCGACGTACCATTCGTCGCGCCCACTTCGTTCACTGCTTGATTTAAGGCAGACTCCCGGGCCCCGTCAAGGAGTTGGTGCGGACCGGCCTCGTTCGTCAGCGGGCCGGCATCGAGCGGTACATGCCGATCGAGTCGTGCGTCGCGGTGTCGGCGAAGCCGAACTTCTCGTAGAGGTGGCGCGCGGGTCCGTCCGCGATCAACGAGACGTACGCGGTCGCGGGAGCGCGCCGCTCCAGTTCCTCGGTGAGCGCCGCCATGATGCGCCTGCCGAGGCCCCGCCCCTGGTGAGCGGGGTGTACGCAGATGTCGACGAGCTGGAACGCGGTGCCGCCGTCGCCGATGATCCGGCCCATGCCGATCGGCTCGCCCTCGTGGTGGAGCACCACGCCGTGCCAGGTGTTCGGCAGGGCGAGCGCGACGGCTTCGGGTGCCTTGTCGGAGAGGCCGGCGTCGGTGCGCAGGCGGCGGAAGGTCTCGACGGACGGCACTTCCGCGCGCAGCTCGTATGGGTCACCGTAAGGGTCACTATTCTCATTCATGCATTACATGCTAGCGGTCTGCCGCCGGGTCAGTGCCGCTGGAACGTCACCTCGGGATGCCCCGGCGACGGCCCGTCGAGCAGCGGCTGCGGGGTACCGCGCAGGTGTTGCTCGTAGAACGCGCCGATGTAGGCCCGGGTGATCTGTTCCGAGCGCTCACCGGACAGCGGCGCCTCCGGGTCGACCACACCCGCCTGCGCGGCGAGCACAGGCACGTCGGTGAAGGTGAAGTGCCCCGAACCCTTGACGGTGAGCCACCGTTTCCAACCGTCCATGCCCTCCCAGATCTCGTCCCAGTTCTCGCCGTCCTCGACACCGGGCGTGTGGGCGGTCTCGGTGCCGATCATCAGGAACGGGCGGTCGCCGAGACCGGTGGGACGGGTGTGGAAGTGACCGTCCATGTTCATGCCGGCCCGCACCCGTCGGTCGGTGGTCATGGCGGCGAGCGCGCCGGAACCGCCGATGGAGTGCCCGCCCGCGCCGATCCGCTTCCCGTCGATCATGCGGGCGTGCCGCCAGGCGTTCTTGCCGCCCGTCAGCCGGTCGATGACGTACGAGATGTCCTTGGCCCGCCCCTTCGTGGCGAGTTCGCCGCCGCCCGGCTCGTCGACGGGCGCGCAGGCCCGGCAGGTCAGGACGCGCCCACCGGGGAACGCCGTGCCGACGGACTCGTAGGCGTGGTCGACGGTGGCCACGACGAAGCCCCGGCTCGCCAGGTCCTCGGCGAGGTGCGTCAGCGTGGAGCGCGGGGCGGTGAACCCGGGGGAGAGCACGATCAGCGGGAACCGCCCCGGCGCGGGCCGCACCCCGGTGCGGGCGTGGGTACGGGTGTCGGCGTACGCGGCGGGGGGAAGCAGGTCCTCCTTCTTCCACCACTCCAGCAGGAGCCGCGCCTCCTCCTGCGACGTGTAGGCGGTGGGGTGCCCGCCCCCGTGCCGCCCGGGGTAGTACACGGACGCCATCAGCTCACGTGCGCCCGCCGACGGCACCCACGGGTCGGGGCGGCTCCTGTCGACGAGGTGCAGCGTGTCGCGTCCCACCGCGTACGGGCCGGTGGGACGCGGAAGCCGGAGTGGAGCCGTGGACCTGGTGTCCGCCGCGGGGGCGGCACTCGCCGAGGCCCGACCGGAGGAACCGTCCCCCGCCGCGGCGAAGGCGGTCGCGCCGCCCGCGAGAGGGACGGCGAGAGAGAGGACGAGGGCGGTGGCAAGGGCGCGTCTGCGCGCGGCGCTCCGTGATGCTGTCATGCCAAAGGACGCTAGTGCGGGGCCGGTTGGCGCCGCGTCGGCCCCTGGTACCGCGCAGCACCAGACTCTGGGGGTACGCGCGCGGGAAACATCAGCTCCAAGGCGTACGCCACCTCCCCAACCCCCCTTTGACACGCGCCGGACCCACCCTTCGTAGAGTCACCGGGTGAACGAACACCACGCACCAGATCCCCACCTGCCGATGCTGACCCACCCGCAGGCCGAACACCTGCGGAGCCTGACAGCCGATCACCTCCTCACCCGCCACGGCATACGCCCGCGGATCGAGGGCGCTGCCGTGCTGTGGGGCGACGGACGCCGCAGTCCCCTCCCGAACCTGGCGCACCAGTGCCGCGCCACGCCGGAGGAGCACTGGCCCCGCCTGGTCGAACAGCACTTCACGACGCTGGAGAACGGCTCACGGGGCGGGGAGAGCGCACAGGAACTGCTGGAGGGAACCGTCCTGCGGCTCCTGCCCGACGACGCCTTCCCCGCCGAGACGGCGAACAGCTTCCGCTACACGCGCCCGGTCGCCGAGGGGCTGCTCCTTGCGCTCGCCCTCGACACACCCACCTCCGTGCGCATCCTCACCGACCACGACGTCGCACGCGCCGGACTGGATGAGCTGTGGGTGGCCGCCCGCAACAACCTGATCCGCGAACTCGTCGAGCACGACGAGGTCACCGGACCGCAGGGTGCGCGGCTGTGGACCGTGTACGGCGACTCCCACTTCGTGGCCAGCAAAGCGCTCGTGCTCCCCGAACTGGCCCGCGCGACCACCGGCAAGGACCTGCCGGAGGCGGGCGCGCTCGTCGTCCTGCCCAGCCGCAACCTGCTGGCGTTCCACCCCATCGAGGACGGCACGGTGGTGGACGCGGTCAACGACCTGGGCGCGTACGCGCTCGGCGCCTACGAGGACGGCCCCGGCGCACTCTCCCCGCGGCTGTACTGGTGGCACGAGGGCCGCATGACCTCGCTCACCGCCATCGACCACGAGACCCGCTCCTTCTCCGTGGCGCCGCCGCCCGAGCTGATGCAGCTGATGAAGAAGCTGCACGCGGAGAGCGCACACGCCCCCGCGGAACCGCGGACCGCGTCCGCCGCGGTCCCCGCGGGCACGCCGGTCGGAGCCGAAGCCGACGCCGCCGACCTGGACCCCGCCGCCGCGGCCGAGGGCATCGTCCGGCTCGCGCAGAGCGATGCGGGCGTCGCCCACACCTTCGCCGCGACGAAGCGCCTCAGCGACGTCCGCTTCGCCGCGGACCCCGACGGCGCGCGCCTGGAGACCTGGGAGGCGTGGGTGTGGGCGATGCAGACCGGCTCGGCGCTGTTCCGCACGACCGTCGCCACCGAGGGCACGGTCGAGTGCCGCATCACCGACCGCACCCTGCGCCTGCCCGCCACCGGACCCGTGCCCGGCGCGGACGCCCGCGCCTGGCTCGACGCGTTCTACCTCGCCACCGTCTGCAGGGAACAGGACCGGCTGACGCTGCTCTGCAACGTGCCGCTGGACGACCTGCGCCGCGCCGCCCCCGCCGACGCCTACGTCTTCCACTGGATCCAGACACTGCGGGCGTTCTGGCTCAGGCAGCCCATGGACGACGTGGTCCAGCACCTCATCGCCACCATGGAGACCTCCCACCCCCACGTCGCGACCCGCACCCCCGGCGACTTCCTCAACCTCATCGACCACCAGCCGGCCGCCCTCATGCACCGCCTGATCGCGGGTGACCGCGACGCCTTCGCCAAGGCCCTCGCCGAAGCGCTCGCGCACCACGAGCGGTACTGGAGCGACAGGTCGGGCGCCGCGACCACCGCGCTGTACAGCCGCATCGCCCTCGGCCCGCTCGCGCTGGCATGCCTGGCACACGACTCGGACTTCCCCGTCGACGACACGTCGCCCTACCTGCCGAAGCACCTCCTCAAGCGCGACTGGCTCGGCGAGTTCCCCACGTAGGGCCGTGACGAGCCCGGGCGCAGGCGGGGTCAGAACACCGGCGGGTCAGAACACCGGCGTGTTGGCGTCGATGGGTGTTGTCCACGGCGGTGCCGATGGGCGAGTGTTCTGTGTCATGGACTGTGACCGGCACAACACCGTGTTGCCTCTGTCCCGACGTCAACTGTTCGTCGCCGCGGGCGCGTCCGGGGCCGCCGTCGCCCTGGGGACCGCGACCCCGGCACCCGCCAGGCCGCGCACCGCGGTGCCCCTCTCGTTCACCCGCGTGACGAACGGCGCGGCGACGCTCGCACCGGGCGCGGACCGCCTGATCGTCGAGGCGCAGGCCACCCTGTGGTCCCTGCCCCGCACCGGCGGCGAAGCGGTGCCGCTGACACCGGCCGGACTCGAACCGAACCGTCCCGTCCACGCGCCGGACGGGACGTCGGTGGCCTTCAGCGCCTACCAGGACGGCGGCTTCCACATCTGGACGATGCGCGCCGACGGATCGGCGCTGCGACAGCGCACCGAGGGGCCCTGGGACGACCGGGGCCCCGCCTGGTCTCCCGACGGCTCGCGGATCGCCTTCGCGTCGGAGCGGGGCGGCGACCCGGTGCGCGGCGGCTCGTACCGCATCCATGTCCTGGACCTCGCGAGCGGCGACATCGTCCGCGTGACCGGCCGCCCCGGCCAGGACGGCCCGCTGCAGGACGGCCCGTGGGAGGACTTCGACCCCACGTGGTCACCGGACGGCGAACGCCTCCTCTTCGTCCGCGGCAGACCCGTCGCGACGCAGACGGGCAGCACGCTGGAGGCCCGCACCATCGCGTCCGTGGCCGCGGGCGGCGCGGGCCCCGTCGCCGTCACCCACACCGAGCCCGCGAAGGCGCAGGTGATGACGCCCGCCCTCGCCCCGGACGGAGAACGCCTCGCCTACCTGCGGACCACGGCCGCACCCGACGCGTCCTGCACGCTGGTCGTCGACGGCAAGCCCGTCGCGCTCGACGGCGACCTGGCTCCCGTGCCGCCGCGCTGGACGGAGGACGGCAGGCTGCTGCTCACACTGGACGGCCGTTTCACGCTCGTACGTCCTGAGAGCGGCAGCAAGCCTGAGGACCCCGGCAGCCGTTCGCGCGCCGGCGCCCCGGAAGTGATCCCCTTCGACGCCACCCTGCCCGTGAAACGCCCGCACTACCGGGTCAAGGAGTACGACCTGGGGCTCGGGCGGACACGCCCCACGCGTGGCATCCACCTTCCCGCACTCTCACCCGACGGCCGCCGGGTCGCCTTCGCCGCGCTCAACTCCCTCTGGGTGGCTCACACTTCGGGTGGCGAACCGCCCCGCCGACTGCACCGCGCACCAGCCACCTGCTACCTGCTCGCGCCGACCTGGGCAAGGGACGGCAAGTCCCTGATCTACGCCGACGACCGCGACGGACTGCTCGGCGTGTACCGCCACGATCTCGCCACCGGCACCGAAACCGCACTGGCGACCGGAGGCCGAACCCACCCCGCTCTCTCGCCCGACGGCGAACGGCTCGCCTGCCTCGACATGACCGGCCGCCTCGTCGTACGCGACCTGGCATCCGGCACCGAACGCGCGCTGGTCACGCCACTCGGCGGCGGAGGCCTCCCGGGCCGCCCCAGTTGGTCACCCGACGGCCGCTACCTCGCGTTCTGCGACCGGAACCGCATCAATCACCGCTTCCGCGAGGGCTACAACCTGATCCGCGTCGTCGACACGAGCACCGGGGCGGACCGCCTGCACGCCGTGGCGCCGCACGCCTCGCTCGCCGACCGGTACGACTCGGGACCCGTCTGGTCCCCGGACGGCCGCTGGCTCGCCGTCATCGTCGAGTCGGCACTGTGCCTGCTGCCCGTGACGCCCGACGGAACGCCCCGCGGCGCACTGCGGGTGCTCTCCGACGAACCGGCCGACCACCCGTCGTGGGCGGGGGACTCGAAGTCGCTCCTGTACCTGTCGAGCGGACGGCTGCGCCTGATCGGCACGGGCACGGGCACCGGCACCGGCAACGGGAACGAGGGCCGTCCGCGCACGGTCCGGGTGCCGCTGGACCAGCGCAGGCCCACGCCCGCGGACGTCGTCGTCCACGCGGGACGGCTGTGGGACGGCACCGGGGACGAGGTACGGGACGACGTCGACATCGTGGTCCGCGCCGGCCGCATCACCTCCGTACGCCCCCACCGTCCCGCAGGCCCCGCCCGCCCCGCGGACCGCCGTGTCGACGCCTCGCACCACACGGTCGTCCCCGGCCTGTGGGACACGCACACGCACCCCTGGCAGACGACCTACGGCGGACGTCAGACAGCGGGCCAGCTGACGTACGGCATCACCACCGCCGTCTCACTGGGCGGCTTCGCCTACGAACAGGCCCGCATCCGCGAGGCCGTGTACGCGGGCGAGCTGGCGGGCCCCCGCCTGCTCACGTCCGGCGAACTGCTCGACGGCGCCCGCGTCGCGTACAGCATGGGCCGCGCCCACCGGAGCCGGGCGGCACTCAAACGCTCCCTGCGACGCGGGGCCGCGCTCGACTGGGACTTCGTCAAGACCTATGTGAGGGCGCCCGGTTGGGTGATGGAGGAGGCGGCGCGCTTCGCGCACGAGGAGCTGGGAGTACGCACGGGCGGCCACCTCCTCTCGCCCGGCATCCAACTCGGACAGGACCTGACGACCCACCTGCAGGCCACCCAGCGCGCGGAGTTCGGGCACGCCATCACGGCCACCGGCCGCGCGTGGGACGACGTCATCGAGATCTACAGCGCGCGGGGAGCCGCGTTCTCCCTCATCGCCACACCGTTCACCTCGGCCCCCCTGCTCGGCGCGGACCCGGCACTCGCGGACGACCCGCGCGTCACCGCGGTGATGCCACCGTGGGACGCGGCGGCGGTGAAGGCGGGGGCGGCCGTACCGCCGAGCGAGGCCCAACTGGCGACACTCCGCAGGGAAACCGACATCTACCGTCGCATCCTGTCGGCGGGAGGCCAGGTTGCCCTCGGCACGGACCAGCCCATCGTCCCGGTGGGCCTAGCCCTCCACCTGGGCCTGCGCGCCCTCCACCTGGGCGGCCTGACCCCGGCGGAGACACTGCGCACCGCGACCGTACGGCCCGCCCGGGTGTTCGGCCTCGACCGCCACCTCGGCACGGTCGAAGCAGGCAAGATCGCCGACCTGACGATGGTGGACGGTGACCCGTTCACGGACTTCGACACGATGGTGCGGACGGTGTCGGTGCTCCGCGGCGGAACCCTCTACAGGACGGCGGACCTGACCTCGGCTTTCGAACGACTACGCCGACAGCGGCAGCGACGGCGACGGCAGGACGAGGGGGAGGAGCACTGGCTGCAGGTGGGCCACCTGATGCGGAGAGACGGGTGCTGCACGCCGGCGGGCTGAGCGCGGCGCTCCGGTGCTCCGCGCTTTGGGCCCGGCTCCGCGGAGGCCCGCTACTCGCTCGCTACTCGATTGCTACTCGAAGCGGGAGGTGTCGCCCGCGCCGCGCCGTACGATCTCCGCCTCGCCGTCGGAGAAGTCGATGACGGTGGTCGGCTCCGTACCGCAGTCGCCGGAGTCGATGACCGCGTCCACGAGGTGGTCGAGACGCTCCTTGATGTCCCAGCCCTGGGTCAGCGGCTCCTCCTGGTCGGGCAGGAGGAGCGTGCTGGACAGCAGCGGCTCGCCGAGCTCGGAGAGGAGCGCCTGAGTGACCGTGTGATCGGGGATGCGCACGCCGACCGTCTTCTTCTTCGGGTGCATCATCTGACGCGGCACCTCTTTGGTGGCGGGCAGGATGAAGGTGTAACTGCCGGGCGTGGCGGCCTTGATGGCGCGGAACACGTCGTTGTCGAGATGAACGAACTGCCCCATCTGCGCGAAGCTCTCGCACATCAGCGTGAAGTGGTGCCGGTCGTCGAGCTGACGGATCGAGCGGATGCGGTCCATGCCGTCACGGCTGCCGAGCTGACACCCCAGCGCGTAACAGGAATCCGTCGGATACGCGACGAGCGCGCCGGAGCGGATCCCGTCGACGACGCTGCTGATGCTGCGGCGCTGGGGGTTGTCGGGGTGCACGTCGAAGTACTTGGCCATTGTTCGAGTCTAGGTGACACGGATGTGACCGCGAGCGCTAGGCGCCGCCGATGAAATCGAGCAGATCCCGGTTGACGGCCTCGGCGTGGGTGACGCAGATGCCGTGCCCGGCCAGGGAGTACTCCTTGTAGAGGCTGTCCGGCACCGTCTTGGCCAGCCGCCGGCCGCAGAGGGCGACGGGAGCGGAGGCGTCGGCGTCGCCGTGCAGGATCAGGGTCGGCACCTCGATCGCGGCGGCCTCGGTACGGAGATCGGTGCGGAACGCGGTGTTCACCGCTTCGACGGCGGCTATGGCCGAACAGTCGAGGCACTGCCGGACCATCCAGTCCATGAGCCCGGTGGAGACGTTGTTGCCGAGGTGCGTCGCGAAGAACGCCTGCGAGTTCTGCGCCATCCAGCGCGGCCGGTCCTTGGTCCGCTCGGCGGTCATGGCATCGAACACCTCCCGCGGAATGTGAACTCCGGCATGAGGTGGGTCCTTTCGGTGCGGTACCGATCGTGTGGTGCGTGGGGTGCGACGATGTGCCAACTGTCGCCGTGGGGGATCACGCCGTCGATTACCCGGAAGGTAAGGAGGGGGAAAGCCGGGGGGGGAGAGAGGCGGGGAGAGGGAGACGGGGAGAGGGAGGAACTGGGCGGCGATGGCGTACGACTACTGGAGTGAACGGACGAGATGCCAACTTCTGTGGGAGGGAAGGGCATTGTGAATGTGAGCGGATCAACCCGAGATGGCAGGGACGACAGGGGCAGCGGGGACGGCTGGGGCAATAAAGACGGCAGGGACGGTAGAGGTGGCAGGGACGGCGGAGAGGGCAACCGGCGAGTGCGGCCGAGTAGGCGCGGGGTGCTGCGGGGCGCGGTGTCGGGAGCAGTGGCAGCGGGAGCCGCAACGGTGGCCGGAGTGGGTGCCGGCCCGGCGCGGGCGGCAACCCGGCGAGGCCGACCGGAGGTCGCGGTGCTGCTCTACGACGGCTTCACGGCGCTGGACGCGGTGGGGCCGTACGAAGTGCTCTGCCGCGTCCCCGGCGTGCGGGTGACGATGGTCGCCCGCGAGGCGGGCCCGGTCCGTACGGACACCGGGGAGCTGAGCCTGGTGGCGGAGCGCGCGATGCGGGACGTACACGGTGCCGATGTCCTGGTGGTCCCCGGCGGAGGGGATCGCGGGGTGACGGCGATGATGGGCGACGCGACAGCCCACGAGTGGATACGCCGAGTCCACCGCCGTTCGGTCTGGACGACGTCCGTATGCACGGGCTCACTGATTTTGGGAGCGGCGGGCCTGCTCCGTGGTCTCCCCGCGACGACGTACTGGGCGGCGCGCCCGTACCTGGAGAAGGTCGGCGCGACGTACAAGCCCGGACGCTTCGTAGAGGCGGGGAAGATCATCACGGCCGCGGGTGTCTCCGCGGGCATCGACATGGGCCTCCACCTCACCGCCCGACTCTCGGGTACCGCAGTGGCTGAGGCGATGCAACTGGCGGTCGAGTACGACCCGGACCCGCCCTACGACACCGGTAGCCCGGAGAAGGCGGACGCCGAAACGGAGGCTCTCGCCCTCAAACTGATCGCGGACGCGGCAGTCTGAGGGCGAGTGAGTGAGTGGGTGAGAGAGCGAGTCGGTGGGTGAGTGCGAGTAGGCGGGTGAGTGAGAGAGCGAGAGAGTGGCAGTCTCTCGGTCCGGTCTGGGTACCCGCGCCGACTACTCGGGGGGCCGCAGGCTGAGCACGAGGTCGCGCGGCAGACCGTGCGTGTCGTGGAGGTAGTGCAAGCGCTCCTCATCCAACGGCCCGCGGAACCGGGGCTGGGCCAGAACGCGCCGCCCCCGCTCCAGGAGCCGACGGAACCGCTGCTCCTCGTCGAGCAGGATCACACGTACGTCGACGGGATCCATGTCCTGACGGAAGTGATCCAGAGTGTGCCGCAACAGCTCATCCGGCAGATCTCCGATGCTGCGTGACCCGGGCTCCTCACGCCAGAGGACGGTGAGCAGACGCCGCACCAGCCGACGCAGCACGTATCCGCGCCCGGTGTTGCTCGGCCGCACCCCGTCGCCGATGACCACGACGGCGGAACGCAGATGGTCGCAGACGAGCCGCAGCGACGTCTCGTCCAGCGGCCACAGCCCCGGCACGAGCAGACGCCAGGGCTCGAAGACGTCGCTCTCGAACACCGACGACTTGCCCTGCAGGGTGGCGACGAGCCGCTCCAGACCGAGTCCGGTGTCGACGTTGCGCTGAGGGAGCGGGACGAGGGAGCCGTCGTCGAGCCGGCGGTAGCGCATGGTGACGTGATTCCACATCTCGACCCAACGGTTGTCTTGGGAGGGGGTGTTGGAGGGGAGCGGGACGCCGTCGACCGTGGTCCGGCTGACGCCCCCGGTTCGGGCCTGGCCCGTGATATCGGTCTCGCTCTCGATCCCGGTCCCGGTTCCGGTCCGGCCTACGCCCCCGGTCCAGAGAAAGATTTCCGAATCTGGACCGCAGGGTCCGGTGGGCCCGTTGGACCACCAGTTGTCCTCCACGGTCAATTCCACCGGAACCCCAAGCTCCTCCCACACTTCGAGGGAAGCGGTGTCGGGCCCGGTTCGGTCGTCGCCGCCGAAGACGGTGGCGTACATCATGCGCGGATCGACACCGAGCCCCTCGGTCAGGAGCTCGTACCCCCATCGCAGACTCTGCGGCCCTTCGTAATCGCCGAGCGACCACGTGCCGAGCATCTGGAAGACGGTGAGATGCGTGGGGTCGCCGACTTCGTCGAGGTCGGTGGTGCGCAGACAGCGCTGCACGTTGACGAGCCGGTTGCCGAGAGGGTGCGGGCGCCCCTCGAGGTACGGAGTGAGGGGGTGCATGCCGGAGGTGGTGAACAGTACGGGGTCGCCGGGCGGAGGCAGCAGGGTCGACCCGGTGATGCGCTGGTGCCCGCGCTCCCGGAAATAGTCGATGAACGTGCGAACGACGTGATCGGTGTTCATGAGGTGTGTGACTCCTTCGCTGATGAGCGGGGAGGCACCGGAGAACGGTCCGCACGGTGATGGATCGATGTGGGAGCGATGGATGTGAGCTCGATGAACGATCCAGTGACTGCCATCGGCGGGCCGTTTCCGGTCGCCGATGGAGAGAGGGAAAGACGTCAGACGTCAGACGGCGGCAACCGGCGAGCTGGTCGCTCGCGCGGTTGCGTTGGTGCCTGGGCCTGTGACGTTCATGTGGTCGAGGATAACGAGCCGGGCAGAGAAGGGCACGCGATTATCGGCCGACCCACCCCTGTCCGCCGGGCTCGCCCCTGTCACCCGGGCTCACCACCAGTAGGTGGGATAGCGGGGTGTCCGGGGACGGGCATACGAGGCGGCCCAGCCCGCGAGGACGAGCAGCGCCGCGGACCCCACGAGCAGGGGTACGAAGGCGGCGGGGCGCGGCGTGTTCAGGACGATGACGACAGCGGTCGCGCACGCGGGGGAGTGCGGGGTACGGGCCACGGTCATCACGGCGAGACCGATCCCGGCGGCGAGGGCCGCCGCCCACGGGGAACTGCCCGCAACGGCGAGGACCGCGTAGCCGACGGCGGAGCACAGCAGATGCCCGGCGATCACGCTGCGAGGCTGGGCGAGTGGCAGCCCCGGCGCGCAGTGGATGATCGCCGCGGACGCGGCCAGCGGGGGTATGAGCACGGGCTCGTGGATGACGGACCCTATCGCCACCAGAACGAGCAGCACGGCAGTCGCGGCGCTGATGTTGTGCAGGGCGGCACCGGGCGAGGGAGGGGCGGGTGCGCGACCGGCGAGGCGGGCGGAAAAGCGGGGGCGGCTACGGCTACGGGTGCGGGCGCGGGTGCGGACACGAGAGTCGCCGGAAGGGGAGAGAGGGACAACGGGTGCAGCGGGCTGTGTGTCAACGATTTCGTCGGTGCTCAAGACAGGGCGATTCCGGGGCAGGGCCGACGGGAGACCCGGACGGCGATGGCAGAAGGGCAGGAGTCGGCCCGTCTTCCCTCGCGGTCGGCAGGGATGTGGGCACCGGCGGCGGTCCGGGTGGGGATATCCGCGTACTCGTCCGGGATTCTATGTGGCGTGCGAACGTAGCTGCAGGTCAGGGTCTTGATCGCCACAAAACGCCGCTCTCACGCTCAGAGTGCCCCGGAGGAGAGGAGAGGAGAGGAGAGGAGAGGAGAGGAGAGGAGAGGCATGGGCTCAATCGTCCGCAGCGAGCCGAATACGGTCGAGTTCGGCACCGATGCTCGCCCGCAGCGCGTCGTGTTGTGGCCCGAGCGTGAACCGCTCATCGCTCCACCGTTCGCGCGGATAGAGCCAGACCGGTACGCCGACGAGGTCCGAGGGCTCCCACTCATATCGCGGCCACACGTGGGCGTGCAAAAAGGAATCTCTATTACCGAGGATCTCCAGATTCACGCGCCGGAAGGCCGGATCAATCCGCCGACAGGCCCGCTCGACCGCTTCCCCCAGCTGATCCATGTCGGACAGAAACCGCAGCCGCCGTTCCTTGGACAGATCCGACAGCCGCTGCACGCCGGGTTCGTCGACGAGGAGGACGGAGTATCCCGGTATCCCGGTAGAAACTGCACGTCCCCGATTGCCGCGAACCCCGCTGTCATTCTCCGCAGGACGGCGGGATTCTCCCCTCTGAGGGCACTCCCGATCCGATCGGTCTTCCAGGCGTCGCTTATTCCGGAGCTCATGGGGATCGAATGTACACAGTCTGATCGAGGTGGCCTGCTTCCATTAGCCCTGAGTCCGTCTTTCCGCATTCGCTCCTTCGTGC
Source organism: Streptomyces venezuelae (assembly GCF_008642355.1). NCBI lineage: Bacteria > Bacillati > Actinomycetota > Actinomycetes > Kitasatosporales > Streptomycetaceae > Streptomyces > Streptomyces venezuelae. The sequence continues at coordinate 159,913 of NZ_CP029193.1, read as the reverse complement.
GTGCGTGCGTGGGTGTGTGGGTGGGTTGGGGGGTGGTGGGGGTGGTGTGGGTAGGGTTCGGGGGTGGCGGTTTCTTTTGTGGGGGCTGCTTTGGTGTGGTTGGTGTTGTTGTTGGTGTGGGTGTGTGGAGGGGTGGTGTGGGGTGGCGCGGCAGGAGCGTGCTGTTCGGACGCGGCGGGCGGTGTTGGAGGCTGCGGCGGTGGTGTTTGCGGAGTGTGGGTATTCGGCGGCGACGGTGTCGGATATTTTGCAGGTGGCGGGGGTGACGAAGGGGGCTTTGTATTTTCATTTTGATTCGAAGGAGGCGTTGGCGCGGGGGGTGTTGCAGGCGCAGGTGGCGTTTGCGGGGCCGGTGCAGGAGTTGAAGGTGCAGGAGTGGGTGGATGCGGGGTTGTTGTTGGCGTATCGGTTGCCGCGGGATCCGGTGGTGAGGGCGGGGGCGGTGTTGTCGTCGGATCCGCAGGGTCGTGAGCATTATGGGAGTGCGTGGCCGGCGTGGATTGAGTTGTCGGCGCAGACGTTGGCGGAGGCGAAGGAGCGGGGGGAGGTGTTGTCGCATGTGGTGCCGCGGCAGACGGCGGAGTTGATTGTGTCTGCGTTTCATGGGGTGCAGTTGTTTTCGCAGTTGGAGTGTGGTTTGGCGGATGTGGAGCGGCGGATTTCGGTTTTGTATGAGCATGTGATTCCGGCGATTACGGTGCCGGCGGTGTTGGCGCGGTTGGATGTGGCGGCGGATCGGGGGGCGCGGTTGTATGCGGAGGCGGTGTCGGTGCCGCAGTCGGGGTTGGTGTCGTCGTCGGGGTGAGGGGTGGGGGGTGCGGGCGGGGTTGGTGGCCGGGGGGCGGGGTTTGTTGTGTGGGGGTTGTTTTTTGGGTTGTGTGGGTTGTTTTGCTGTGGTTAGTCGCGGTGTGCGGTGTGCGGTGTGCGGTGTGCGGTGTGCGGTGTGTGGGTGAGGGTCGGGGTGGGGGGTGGGGGTGACTGTGTTGTTTTTGTGGGTTGATGTTTTTGTGGGTTGAGGTGGGGTGTCTGCGTTTCGTGTGTTGATGTTGGTTGTTTTTGTTTCTGGTTTTGTGTGCTGGTGCGCCTCGTCCTTGCCCTTGTCCTTGTCCTTGTCCTTGTCGTCGTCGGGGGTGGGGGTGGGGTCGAGGGTTTTTTTTATGGGGGGGTTTGTGTCTGGGGTTTGTGTGTGTGGTGGTTGTTGTCTTGTTGGTGTGGGGTGTCTGGTCTTTTTTGCTTTGGCTGTGTGTGAGGGGGCGTCGTGATGCATGTGGCGGTGAAATTCATGGTGTGCGTTGCAGGTGTTGGAGCTGTTGGGCAGGTCGTCGCTGTGGTCCGGTTCGTGTGGTAGCGCTGGGCGCCGAGTGTGCCGGGCGCAGGTTTTCCGGTATGGGTGCATGGGGTGAGGGCGGCCGGTACGCCGGCGCACAGGTCTGAGGCCTTGTGTTCGGGCCTGTTGGGTGGTGGCTGTGCGGGGCGGTCGTCGTTTCGTCCTGCCCCTGGGTTTGCTCGGTGCTTGGGTTGTCTTGCCTTGTCCGGGCTTTGGGGTTGTTCGGCGTCTCGTTGCTGGCTTCCGGGGCTGTTCCGTTCCTGTGGGCTCTCTCCGGGTGGTTGAGCTGCTGTCTGGTCCCTGGGTTGTCCCGTTTGGTGTGGGTGGGCGGGTTGTTCCGTCCCTGGCCGGTCTTCTGGGTTGTCTTGCTCTGTCCGGGTTTCGGGGTTGTTCTGTGTCTCGTTGCTGTCCGATCTTCGGGGTTGTTGTCGCGGTCCGTTTTTTGGGTTGTTGTGTGTTTCGTCCTGTGTTCGGCCGTTGGGGCTGTGCTGTCGTGCCGGGTTTCCGTCCGGGGCGTCCCGCCTCTGGCTGGTTTCGGGGTGGTGGGTTTCTGTTGTGGTTGTGGGTGGGTTCGCGTCTGGTGGCCTTGGGGTTGTTCCTTTTTGTCGGCTCTTTGCGGGTGGTCTCGTTTGTGTCTGGTTCCAGCCCGCTTACGCCGGACCAAATGCAAAACCCGGCCAAGACGCAGGGGCAGACACAGGCACAGGCGCAGACACAGGGCGCAGGCGCAGGGGCAGGTATAGGCGCGGGAAGGGCGGGTGAAGCGGTCCGCCATGGCAGGGCTGGGTGCCGGTGGGAGCGGTTCAGGGGGCAGGCAGGTTGGTGCCGGGAGTGGGTGGCGGGGGCGCCGTGCTGGGTGTGGGCGCCTTAGGGGGCGGGCAGGTCGGTGCCGGGTGCGGGTGGCGGGGCGCCGGGCTGTGTGGGCGGGATGATCGGGGGGCTGGCATGTGCGGTGCTGTCCGGGGTTCGGACGTGAAGCCAGCTGTGACTGTGGCGGGAGTGGGGCAGCCCGGTACCGGGCAGAGGTGAGGGTCTGGAGGCCTGGCGGGGCGGGGGCGCTCACGATCCGGGCAGGGGCGGCTTGGAGGCCGGCCAGCGCGGGATGCGGAACAGCCCGAGGGCCGGGCGGGGCTGGGCTGGGCAACCCAGGGTGTCGGGCGGGGGCGGGTTCGTTGGCGGGGTGGGGCAGAGGCGGGGTGGGGCAGAGGCGGGGTGGGGCGGGGGCGGGGCGGTGTCTTGGGGGCTGGGTGGGGTGGGGGGGAGTCCGCCGGATCGTGCAGGGCGGGGCGGTCTGGGGGTGTGGGTGTGTGGGGTGGGGGGTTAGTGGGTGGGGGTGCGGTTGGGTTGGAGGGTGGGGAGGGTGGGTGGGCTGGCTACGGTGGGGAGGAGGAGTTGCCAGAAGCTGGTGAGGGAGGAGGGGGAGAGCCAGCTGCGGTTGGCGCGGCTGAGGACTTCCAGGCCGGTGGTGGTGGCGACGATGGTGGCGGCGAGGCTGTCGGGGCTGATGCCGGGGGCCAGGGCGTGTTCGTCGGCGGCGCGGGTGGTGAGCTGGTGGACGCAGGTGTGCCATTCCTGGCGCAGGTCCAGGGGGGTGCGTGGGCCGGTGTCGCAGTTGAGGCGGAAGCCGGCGCGGACCACGATGTCGTGGTGGAGCAGGTGGACCATGCGGTGGGAGAGGTCCATCAGGGCCTGGACTGCGCTGGTGGGGTCGGGGGGTGGGGTGTGGGCGGTGGTGCGCAGGGTGTGGGCGGCGGCTTGTTCCACGGCGTCGGCGAGGGCTGCTTTGTTCTCGAAGTGGAAGTGCAGTGCGCCGCGGCTGACGCGGGCGCCGGAGCTGATCTCGTCCAGGCTGGCCTGTGTGTAGCCGGACCGCTCGAACAGCTGGGCGGCGGAGAGGATGAGGGCGTTGCGGGTACGGGTGGCCCGTTCCTGCTTGCTCACTGGTGACTCCCGTCACGATTCGTGTCCAGACCGCGTATAAAACCAACTTGCCGGTTTGATATCCAGAGGCGGGCCGTGCTCCGCTGCGGGGACGGTCCGGTGTGACGCATTCCGTTTGCCTCCCCGCCGGCCTCCGTGCCGTGGCCACCTCGGCGGGTGTGCGGGGGGCGGGGCGGGGGCGGTGGGGGCCGCTTTGGCCGGAAGGCGGGGGTTCCGTTCCGGCTCTCCGGCGGGTGGGGCGGGGAGGCGGTGGCGGGGAACATGCCCGTGACATTAGCCCCGTTAAAAACCGTACGAGCGGTTTTTAATGAAACGGTGTGTCACCTCTGCCCCGGTCAGGCCGCCCCCGGGTGCGGTCCCGGGTGCGTTTTCGGGGGCGGTCCGTACTGCCTGGAGGGCCCGGCCTGTGCGGGGGAGGTGCGGGGGCCTGGTCCGGACGGTGTGCATGGCCCGGGTGGCGCGGCCCGGACGGTCCGGGTGGCGCGGCCTGTTGGGTGCGGCAGGGATGGGGTGGGGGGGCGGAGTGGTGTGGAGCCGGGGTGTGGGCCGGGGTGAGGGGTTCGGGAGGCGGGGAGGCGGCCGGTTGAGGGGAGGCGGCGGGGTGTGGAGGGGGTGGGGTGATGGGGGAGGGGGTGGGTGGGCTGTGCGGGCTGGGGTGGCGGGCCTTGCGTGCGGATACGGGTGCGGGACGGGTCCTGAGTGCCGGGGGCGCGGTGTCGTGGTGGCCGTGGGGTGGGGCTGGGCGGGGGTGGGGGTGTGGGGCGGTGTTGGGAGAGGGGGGTCGGGCGGGCTGTGCCGGTGGTGTGCCGGGGGTGTGTCTCAGGAGCCTTCTGCCGCTGGGGGCCTGACGTTGTGTCGTGTCCCGGATGGGGTGTGTGTCCGGGCAGGGGTGTGTGTCCGGGCTGCTCCTGGCTGGTGGCGCCGTGGCGCTGTGGTGGGGCTGGGTGGGTGGGGGCGAGGCGGGGTGGTGGTTGTCTGCTCGTGCGGGGCCGCCCGCGGGTCGCTGCGGGGGATTCGCGGGTGTGCGGGTTGGTCGTGTTGCGGGTGCCCCTGTGTGGCGGGTCCCGGGGCTGTCTTGCGGTAGGTGTTCCGGGGCGGGGCCAGAGGCGTGAGGGGGGGCTGGGGTTGGGGTCTGGGGTTGGGGTGGGTGGTGTCGGGGGCTGTTGTGCGGGCAGCTCCAGGCAGACCCGAGCCTGTTTTGAGCCCGGCGGTCGACCGTTGGCGCTTAAAGGGGAGGTGGGGTCGTGGACGCTGCCGAACGTAGGACTGCCCTGCTCAGGATCGAGCGGGGGCAGGCCAGCGACGAAGAGCTCGCCGCTGTTGCCGTGACACTGTTCTCGCTGGCCGCCGGCCGGCCGCCGGGCGGGGACCGGATACCGCACGTACCGCGCCGGGTCGCGGCCTGGCGTCCGCCGGAGCCCGCCCGGGCCTACCGGGCACCGCACAGCTGGCGCTGACACACACGCACACGTCGCCACCCGGTCCGGACGCCCGGCGCCCTGCCCCTTGCCGGGGGGTGCCCGAACCCGGACCGGCGCGTGACCGGAGACCGGCAACGGGAGCTGGACCGGGACCGGCGTTGTGTCCGGGCCCGGACCGGGGAAGTGGCCTCGGGGCCAGACACCACCGGGGCCCGGCACCACAGCTGGATCCGGCACCGCAGCAGGGCCGGGCACCAGAGCCGCGCCGGGAAACAGACCCGGAAACAGAGCGCGGCCCGGGCAGCAGGGTTGGGCCCGGGAAGAGAGCGGTCCACAGCCGGGCCCGGGAAGGGAGCGGCCCGGCAAGAGTGCCGGGCCCGGCACCGGAGTCGGGTCCGGCAGCAGAGCGGGCCCGGGAACAGCGGGGCCGGGCAGCAGGGTTGGGCCCGGCAGTCAGAGCTGGGTCCGGCAGTAGGGCGGGGCCGGTCAAGAGAGCCGGGCCCGGGGACAGGGCCGGGCCCGGCATGGAGTCGGGTCCGGCAGCAGAGCGGGCCCGGGAACGGGCCATCCGCCCCCCCCGGGGAATGGGGGCTGGGTCCGGGGGCCGGGGGAAACCGGCTCCCGGGCCGGGCCGCCCGCCCCCGGCTCGGCAGGGGCGGGCCCCGGTCCCTGCTACCAGGGGCCCAGGCCCCAGGCCTCGGGTCCCAGGCCTCGGGTCCCGGTGTGCCGGGGCCGGGGATCCGGCATCCGGGTGTCCCGGGGGCTTGGTCCTTGCGGGGTGCGGGGTGCGGGGTGATGGGACATGTCCTGGATGTGAGATCCGCTGCAGTGGGTCTGGTCCGTGGCTGCGGTCCGGTCCGGCCGGGTGCCGGGCCCGCCGCGGGCGGGGCCGGGCCGATTCGAGGAGAAAGGGGACCGTCGTGGTGACGGTGACGGAGCCCTCCGCACGGGATGCGGCATCGGCCGAGGCGCGCGGCCGCACGGCCGAGCTGGCCGCGATCCGCGCGCAGGCGCTGGAGGGGCCGGGCGAGAAGGCGACCGCGGCTCAGCACGCCCGGGGCAAGCTGACCGCCCGGGAACGCATCGGGCTGCTCCTGGACGAGGATTCCTTCCAGGAGGTGGAGCAGCTGCGCCGGCACCGGGCCACCGGGTTCGGCCTGGAGGCGAAAAGGCCCTACACGGACGGTGTCGTCACCGGCTGGGGCACGGTGGAGGGCCGCACGGTCTTCGTCTACGCGCACGACTTCCGCATCTTCGGCGGCGCGCTGGGCGAGGCGCACGCCACGAAGATCCACAAGATCATGGACATGGCCATCGCGGCCGGTGCCCCGCTGGTCTCCCTCAACGACGGCGCGGGCGCCCGTATCCAGGAGGGCGTGGCGGCGCTGGCCGGTTACGGCGGCATCTTCCAGCGCAACGCCAAAGCCTCCGGTGTCATCCCGCAGATCAGCGTGATGCTCGGCCCGTGCGCGGGCGGCGCGGCCTACAGTCCGGCGCTGACCGACTTCGTGTTCATGGTCCGCGACACCTCGCAGATGTTCATCACCGGCCCCGACGTGGTGCGCGCGGTGACCGGTGAGGAGATCACCCAGAACGGCCTGGGCGGCGCCGACGTGCACGCCCAGACCTCGGGGGTGTGCCACTTCGCCTACGACGACGAGGAGACCTGCCTGGCCGAGGTCCGCTACCTCCTGTCGCTGCTGCCCTCCAACAACCGCCAGGGCCCGCCCGCCCTCGCCTGCACCGACCCCGCCGAGCGGCCCACCCCCCAGCTGCTGGAGGTGGTGCCCGCCGACGGCAGCCGCCCCTACGACATGCACCGGGTGCTGGCCGAACTCCTCGACGACGGCGAGTACCTGGAGGTCCACGAACGCTGGGCCCGCAACATCATCTGCGCCCTGGCCCGCCTGGACGGCCAGGTCGTCGGCGTCGTCGCCAGCCAGCCCCAGACCCTGGCCGGCGTGCTGGACATCGAGGCCTCGGAGAAGGCCGCCCGCTTCGTGCAGATGTGCGACGCCTTCAACATCCCCCTGCTCACCCTGCTGGACGTGCCCGGCTTCCTGCCCGGCGTCGACCAGGAGCACGGCGGCATCATCCGCCACGGCGCCAAGCTCCTGTACGCGTACTGCAACGCCACCGTGCCGCGCATCTCCCTGGTGCTGCGCAAGGCCTACGGCGGCGCCTACATCGTCATGGACAGCCAGTCCATCGGCGCCGACCTCACCTACGCCTGGCCCACCAACGAGATCGCGGTGATGGGCGCCGACGGCGCCGCCAACGTCATCTTCCGCCGGCAGATCGCCGCCGCCCCCGACCCCGAGGCGATGCGCGCCCGCCTGGCCAAGGAGTACAAAACCGAGCTGATGCACCCCTACTACGCCGCCGAACGCGGCCTGGTCGACGACGTCATCGACCCCGCCGAAACCCGCGCGGTCCTCATCCGCGCCCTGGCCATGCTGCGCACCAAACACGCCGACCTGCCCTCCCGCAAACACGGCAACCCCCCGCAATAACCCCCGCCCCGCCCGGGGCCGCCCGCCCGGCCCGGGGCCGTCCGCTCGGGCCCGCGCGGTGCGCGCGGTGCGCGCGGTGCGGCGCCGTGGCTCTCCCGGCCCTGCCAGGGGTACGCGGGGCAGGGCGCCGCCGCCCCCGGCCCCGCGCCCGCGGGGCCCCGCCCCCGCCCCCGGCCCCCGCCCGGCGTCCGGCCGCCCGGAACCACCCGGCCCGCCCCGCGGCCCGGGAACCGGGGACCGGGAACTGGGGGCCGGGGTGAAGTCCCGTATGTCAGCCGCGCGTCCGCCGCAGTCGAGGGGCCGCGCTCCCCCCCCACCCCCCTCAGGCCCTCGCCTCCGGCAGGGCAGGACTCCAAGGAACGGATTGCAGGGGACTCCGGGCCGCCTCGCGGGGCCCGGGGGCGGACGGGTCGGGACCTGAGGGTCTGGGGGAGGGGAGGGGGAGCTGCGGGCTGCCCCGGCCACCGCAACGCCGGCCGCCAACCAGCAACTGCCGGCCGCCCACCACTGGCGGCCACCAGCCGCCGGGCCGGCAGCCCGTACCGGGTGGCCGTAACGTCGGCTGCCTGACCGGCAGTCGGCAACCACAACGCCGGCCGCCCGCCGCCGTAACGTCAACTGTCCACCAGCCGCCGACCGGCAACCGTCAGCGGGCAGCCGCCACGCAGCAACTGCCAGCAGGCAACTGCCCACCCCCAGCCACCCGCCACCAACCGCTGTCCGGCAGCCGCCAGTCAGCAGCAGCCAACCGCCAACCGGCCACCGCCCACCCCGAATCGGCAGTCGCCGACGGGCAGCTGCCAACCGGTAGTCGTCAGTCCGCAGTCGGCTGCGGCGGGCAGCCGTCTGGGCTGGGGCGGGAGTCGGCTTACGGTGGGCGGCGGCCGCCCCGCCTCCGCCATGGGGGGCGCGGGCCGGCCTGCCGGAGGTGCCCGTGTCCGTGCCCAGTCCAGGAGAGCCACGATGGTGCAGCAGGAACGTGCCGCGCGCACGCGGGAGTCACTGATGCGGGCGGCCGCCGAGGTGTTTGCCGAGGAAGGCTTCGTACCGGCCACGCTGGGCACCATCAGCCGGCGGGCCGGGGTCAGCACCGGCGCCCTGCACTTCCACTTCGAGAACAAACAGGCCCTGGCCCGCGCCGTGGAGGCGGCCTCGCTGGCCACCTTGCACCGCATCACCCGCCAGGCCGAGGAACACCACAGCAGCCCGCTGCCGCGTCTGGCCGCGGCCGGGAACGCCCTGCTGCACGCCCTGGAACAGGACATCGTGGTACGCGCCGGGTTCCAGCTGGTGGGCCCCGCCCCCTGGCGCACCGACCCGCTGGACCTGCGCGGCGCCTGGCAGCGCTGGGTCGAGACGCTGCTGCACACCGCCCGCCGCCAGGGCGCCCTGGCCGGCGGCGTCAGCCCGGCCGCCGCGGCGGCAGCCGTCGTCGCGGCCACCGTCGGTTTCGCCGCGCTGGGCCGCACCGACCCCCGGTGGCTCTCCCCGCGCACCCTGGCCCAGTACTGGGACCTCCTGCTGCCCCGCCTCACCCCCCACCCCGCCACGCCCCCTGCCCCCGCCACGCCCCCTGCCCCCGCCGCTCCCACTGCCCCCGCCGCCCCGGGCGCCCCGGGCGTCCGGGAGGGCCGAAGCGGCCCCGGCGGCCGGGGCGCCGCCCCGCACGGCCCCCGCCGCCCCCGGCGCCCGTAACCCCCCGGAGGCTCCCCGCCCCCCCCGGGGCGCTCCCTGGCGTGACGGCGGCCCGCACCGGCACATCCCGTGCGGGCCCGCCCCCCGGGGCGACCGGAAGTCACGGCGTCCACGGCGTCCCGGAGGGGGCCGGGGAATCCCGGGCGTCCGGGCCCCGAGGGTGCTCTCCCGGGCACGGCACTCCGGAAGCCACTCCGCGCCCCGCCTCCCTCACTCGCCCCGCCCGCCCCCGCCCGCCCCCGCCCGGCCCTGCCCGGCCCTGCCCGGTGGAGCCCGCGTGGACGCCGGACCGTCCCCGGGCGGGGCACCGGAGGTGCCCTTCCGGGCCCCGGAACCCCCTCCCAGACCCTCCGGAAACCACCCCCTCAGACCCCGCAATTGCCCCTTCCTAACCCCGGAACCGCCCCCGCAGGGCACCAGGCCCGCCCCCACGGCCCCCGGGCGGCCCCGGCCCCCTGCCCGGGTCCCGTCAAGTCCCCGTGAAACCACGGGACTTCAGCCGCTGTTAGACCCAACGTAAAACAGCGGGCACCCGCTGTTTTGCCGTCCCGGCCAGGCCCAGGGGGTCATTCCGCCCGTGCCGGATCGGCCACCCGCGGCCGGAACCCGCCGGTCCATACCCGCGTGACCTGCCCCTTCCTCAAGATCCACTCAAGAAATGGCAGGCAGATCACCTGAAGTGGACTCCAGCGCAACTAGAAACCAACTACGCGGTTTTGTATTGACAGGGCTCCGCGAATCTATTTGAATCTGGGTGCGGTAAGGGGATCGGCTCCGCGAGCGGCTTCGACGCGAGCGGCAACAACCACCTTCAGGGGACGCTGTGGACATCGAGGTACTCGGCGCACTGGCGGTGCGGGAAAATGGCCTGTCCGTCACGCCCACGGCCCCCAAGCCCCGGCAGGTGCTGGCGCTGCTGGCGCTGCACGCCGACCGGATGGTGCCGGTGTCCGCCCTGACCGAGGAGCTGTGGGGCGCCGCCCCGCCGCGCAGCGCCCGCACCACCTTGCAGACCTACGTCCTGCAGCTGCGCGAGCTGATCGCCGCCGCGCTGGAGCGCGACAGCGCCCCGGACACCGCGCCGGGCACCCCCGCCGCGCCGGGCGCCCCGGGCGGGGGGCGCAGTGCCAAGGACGTGCTGGTGACGATGCCCGGCGGGTACCTGCTGTGCAGCGGCGGCGGCACCAGCGACGTGCGGACCTTCGAGCGGCTGGCGGGCGCCGGCTACCGGGCCATGGACGCCGGGGACTGCGCCGGCGCGGCCCGCCAGCTGCGTGAGGCGCTGGCCCTGTGGTCGGGCACCGCCTTCGCCGACGTGCAGGCCGGCCCGCAGCTGCAGATGGAGATCAAGCGCCTGGACGAGAGCCGGCTGTGCGCGCTGGACCGGCGCATCGAGGCCGACCTGCGCCTGGGCCGCCACCGCGAGCTGCTGGCCGAACTGACCGTGCTGGTCAACGGCTACCGCACCCACGAGAGCCTGCACGCCCAGTACATGCTGGCCCTGCACCGCTCCGGCCGGCGCGGCGAGGCGCTGGACGCCTACCAGCGGCTGCGCACCACCCTGGTGCACGAGCTGGGCCTGGAGCCCTCGGCCCGGCTGCGGCGCCTGCAGCGCTCCATCCTGACCGCCGGCCACGACCTGGCCGCCCCCGCCCCCGTCCCGGCCCCCGCCGCGGCGGGGGCCGGCGCTGCCGCCGCCCCCGGGGCCCCGGCCCCGGCCCCGGGGGCGGGTGCGGCGGCTCCGGCGCCCCCGGCCGTGAAGGTACGGCTGGTGCCCACCGGCTGACCCCCCCCGCGGGGCCGGCGCCCGGCCGGCAGCGGGCGGCCCCCGCCCGTCCGCCCCGCCCCTTCGGGCCGGCCCCCTGCCGCCTGCCCTTCCCCTTCTTCCCCACGCACTCGCCCGCCGCGAGATCTGCGGCGGGCGAGCCGCGTGGAGAGCGCGTGCGCCGCCCCCACCGGCCACGCCGTGCACCACCGCGTACCACCGCCGGCTGGCGCGCCCCACCGCGCAGCGGGCCCGTGCACCCGTGCACCGCACGGCATGCACGGCAGCTGGAACCGTTCACGGACGTGTAAAGGACTTCGAGGAGCGAGGGGGAGGGCGGGCGGGTGGTGCGCGACAACGTTTCCTTGCCGGCCGCACGGACTTCACCCCGGGCCAGGCGCACCTGGCCCGCGCCGCCTACCGTGCAACCCGCAGGCACCGCACGGCGCCTGACGCCGCCTCACCCGGCCCGGCCCCGGCACGCGGACCGCACCCCGCGCCGGCCGGCCCCCCAGCCCCAGCCCGAGCCCCAGCCCCTGCCCCAGTCCCTGTTCCGGTTCGGGTTCTGGTTCCGGCTCCTGTCCCGGTTCCGGTTCCTGGTGCACCACCGGGGCCCGGTGGCCCGTACGGCGAAAGGAGGACGCCCCGCACCCGACACGAGAGCGCCCGCGGCGACGGAATGCAGTCAAGACACACACTCGACGAAGTACGGAGAACACCCATGAAGATTCAGGTTCTGGGTCCGTTGAGCGCCGAGGTCAACGGGGGATCGATTGTTCCGACGGCACGCAAGCCGCGGCAGATCTTGTCCCTCTTTGCCCTCTATCCCGGACAGGTCATGCCTGTTCCCACGCTCATGGAGGAACTCTGGGGCACCGAACCGCCCCAGAGCGCGCTGACCACCCTGCAGACCTACATCCTCCAGCTGCGCCGGCACCTGGGCACCGCACTGGGGCCCGGCACCCCCGGCACCGCCAAGGAGGTCCTGGCCACCCGGCACGGCGGCTATCTGATGCAGATACCCCCCGAGGGGGTGGACGTGCACGAGTACGACCGCCTGGCCACCGAGGGCCGTACCGCCTTCGAGAACGGCGACGACGCCACCGCCGCCGACCGCTTCCGCCAGGCCCTGGCGCTGTGGCGCGGGCCCGCGCTGGTGGACGTGCGGGTGGGCCCCATCCTGGAGATCGAGGTCATGCGGCTGGAGGAGTCCCGCCTGGGCACCGTGGAGCGGCGCATCGACGCCGACCTGCGCCTTGGCCGGCACTCCGAGCTCATCGCCGAGCTCACCGAACTGACCGCGCGCTACCCCCAGCACGAGGGGCTGCACTCGCAGGCCATGGTGGCGCTGTACCGCTCGGGGCGGCAGGCCTCGGCCCTGGAGATCTACCGCAAGCTGCGCATCCGCATGATCGAAGGACTGGGGGTGGAGCCCTCCCCGCAGGTGCAGCGGCTGCACCAGGCGATGCTGGCCGTCGACCCCCAGCTGGACGTCACGGCCGGACCGCGGCGCACCTCCACGTTCGACCTCTACGCGGCCTGAACCACCCGGCACCGGGCGGCGGACACCGGCACCCCGGGCACCTGGCACCGGGTGGCAGGGGCCGGGCACCTGGCCACCGGCGGCCCGGTGCCCGGCCCCTTGGCCACAGGCCGGCCGGCAGCCGGGCATCCGGCCCGCGCCGGGCCCCGGCCGCCCGGCGCGGGCCGTCCGGCTCCCGGCTGTCTGGCCAGGTCCGGGCGCTGTCCGGCCGTCCGGCCCACCCGCCTGATCGCCGGCCGCCGGCCGCCGGCCGCCGGCCGCCGGTTGCCGGTTGCCGGTCTCGGCTCACGGTGCCCGGCCAGGGCTCCGGCCGTTCCGTCTGGTCGCCGGCCGTCCTGTCGTCCTGGCTGTCGGTCTTTCACTTTCGGTCGTCTGGTGCGGGGCCAGTGGGTGACGGGCCGCTGGGCCTGGGCTGCCAGGGTTGTCTGGCCGGCGGCCGTCCGCCTTGGGCTGTCCGGCCGCCGGTTGACCGGCTCCCGGACGGCCGGGCAGGCCCAGTTGGGTCCAGGGCGTTCCGGCAGCACGGCGGGCGTGCGTGCCAGACGGCGGCCCTCCGGCCGGGGCCAGGACACAGGGCCTGACGTTCGGCTCGGGACGCCCGGTGGCCGGCTGTCCAATCGCCGGCTGTCCGGCTTCCGGCCGGTCGGCCGAGGCTGCTTGGCCGACCGGCTGTCCGGCCACGGCCGCTGCTTCGTCCGCTCGGGCCACAGTCACCGGCCCCCGGCTACCGGCTGTCCGGCTGCGGACACCTAATCGGCGCTCGTCCGCCTGCCCGCCGTCGGGCCACGGCCACCTGGCCACTAGCCCTTTGACCACTGGCCGTCCGCCTGCCGGCCGTCCGGCCACGGCCGCCCGGTCACCACGAGTCCGGCCCCTGGCTGTCGGGCTTTGGCCGTCTGGGCACCAGCTCCCTTTTCGGTTACGGCCATCTGGTCACCACCCGCCCGACCGCGCCCGCTATCCGGGTACGGCCCCCGGCGCCCGGCGGCCACGCCACCGGGCATCCAGCCACCCCGCACCACCCGGGCCGCACCACCGGGGGCCGCACCACCGGGGCGCCCAGCCCCGTGCAGCACCCGCGCCGGGCGCCCGCTGCCCGCCTGCGGTGCCCGGTCACGCGGGCGGGTCCCGGGCCGCGGCGCGGGCCGCAGCACCAAGCAGTACCAAAGGGGCTGGGGCTGGGGCGGGCCCCGTCTTCGGTTCGGTGCGCGTGCCCGGCGCGGGACGAGGCGGACTCGAGCCGTCTGCGGGCACGCGTCGAGCCGGATGGGGCACACTGCACAGACCACCGGCCCCACTCCGGACGCGCTCCACCCCGAACCTGCCTGCCCGTCACCGGGCCCCGGCCCCGACCCGCCGCGTTGCACCACCCGGCCCGGTCCGGCCGGACTTGCCACGACCAGTCGCGTGCACAACGCGAGAGAAAGGGGGGCCCGGTGCCCGGCGAGCGCATCCACCGGCTGTCGCACACGCGGGAGGTGGCCGCACCCGCCTCCACCCTCTACGCGCTGATCGCGGACCCCGAACGCTGGCCGCTCTACCTGCCGCGCAACATCTACGCCCAGCGCCTGGACTTCGACGGCGTCCACGAACGCGTGAGGGTGTGGGCACTGGCCGAGGGCCAGATCGTCTCCTGGACCGCCCACCGCACCCAGGACCCCGTGCGCCGCCAGATCACCTTCCGCCAGGACCTGCTCATGGAGCCCGCCACCTCGATGGCCGGCCGCTGGAGCGTGCAGCCGCTGGCGCCCGGCCGCTGCCGGGTGACCCTGGAACACGAGTTCACCGCCGCCCCCGACCGGCCCCAGGACGCCATCTGGCTCGCCCAGGTCACCACCGACAACACCCGCTCCACCCTGCGCAGCCTGCAGTTCCTGGCCGAACGCTGGACCCGCCTGGACGAACTGGCCCTCTCCTTCGCCGAGTCGATCCGCGTCAACGGGCCCGCCGAACTGGTCTACGGCTTCCTCTACGACGTCGCCGACTGGCCCGGCCAGCTCCCGCACGTGCGCCGGGCCGCCCTGGAAGAACCCCACCTGGGCATCCAGAAAGTCGCCCTGGAACTCACCGCCGCCGACGGCGGACCCGCCCGCAACGTGGCCGGCATCCGCATCTGCTTCCCGCACGCCGGACGCATCGTGCACAAGGCCACCGTGCCCCGCCCGCTGCTGGCCGCGCACTGCGGCGAATGGTCCGTGCTGCCCGACGAACGCGGCGTCACAGTGGTCGCCCAGCACCACGCCCTGCTGCGCGAGGACCACATCGAACAGGTCCTGGGCGCCGGCACCACCCTGGCCGAGGCCCGCCGCCGCATCCGCGCCGACCTCGCCCGCGACAGCCGCCAGACCCTGCAACTGGCCCGCCACCACGCCGAATCCGCCATCCGCGTCCTGTGACCCCGCCGGCCGGCCCCGCCTCCGCCGGCCCGGCTCCCACGGCAAAGCCCCTCCACCACCCGCAGCCCGCCCCGCCCCCTCCCGGGCCGCCCCCCCGCCCCGCCGGAGGAGAAGGCGGCGCGGACCCGCCCGTACGGCACACCAAGGCGACGCCCCCAGCCGCCCCCGCCCCACCCCGTGGCCGGCGCGAACCCCTGCGGACACACCCTCCCCGAAGCCGGAGCCCGGCCCCCGGGCCCGGCACCCCGCAAGGCCCCAGCCCCGGCATGCCCCGCCCGGCACCACGGCCCCCGGATCCCGCGGCCCCCAAGACGGACCGGGCCCGCGACGCAAGGACCCCAACAGGACACCGCCGCGCGGGTGTTGCGCAGGCCCCGCCACGGGAAGCGACCCCGCCACGGGAAGCGGCGCGACCCCGGGGGCGCGGGCGCGGCAGCCGGGCCCGGAGACCGCCGCCGACCTGCCGCAGGGGAAGTGCCGGGGCTCAGCGCCTGTGCCATGACCCTGGGTCGGATCAGCGGGCGCCGTCTGGTGCGTGCGACCGCAAGGCGCCGGAGCGTCCTGGGCGAGGCCCCCGGGGGCCCGTCAGGCCTGGGGAGGGGCTGCCTGGGCGGTTCGGCAACGCGGCACGGGCCCCTGGCCTTCCAGGCCTTGGGGGAGTGCGTGCCAGACGGCGACCACCCGGCTTCAGGGATATGACACAGCCTCTGGGCCGCCAGGCCTCCGGCGCGCACCCCCTGCGCACCCTGCGCGCACCCCCGGCGGCCCCCGCCCCGCCCCGGGACAGCCGCCAACTCGCCCCGAAGCAGCCGGAGATGTGGACGCCGCCGCTCCGCGCCGGGGCGGGCGCCCGCCCCGGGATCCGGTTTACACAACACCCCGGTGCAGTGACCTACGTCACTTTCGGAGTCCCTTGGTGCGGGGACGGCATCCGTGTCACTATTTCCGCACGACTTCCCTGCCCAAAGCCGGTTCTGGGGCGGTGGGTTGAGTGTCGTATCGCTTCCCCACCGCATTTATTCGCCCGTATGCCCTGACGCCCCGCGTCGACGTACGCGGGCCCGGCGGGGATTTTCGCCCTCCTTGATTTCGGCTCCTCGGCCGGGACGAAATCCGCCCCGGAAAAGGCCGCCCGCGCCTTGGCCGGCACCGGGTCCCGGGCCCGCCGGTATCCCCTCGCTCCGGTTCAAGTCCCGCTGCCGCGCGGGCCGTCAGCTGCGGGCCGTCTCGGGGCCGGGAAACGGCCGGCGGTGGGGGAGGGGCGGCCCCCAGGGGCGGGGAGAGGGGGCTTTCCCCTACCGCCCGGGCATCGACGTACCTGCCCGGGGCATCGACGTACCCGCTCGGGACCCGCAGCGCCCGCCCGCCACCGGACCCCGGCCGCACCGCGGCGACAAGTCCGCAGCCCCGCGCCACCCCCTCGCCCGCCAGGGCAGGACCGCGGCGCCGCGCCGTGAACCCGCACCCCAGCACCCCCGCACACCCGGCGCCCCCGCACCCCCGGCACCTCCCCGTCTCCCCACGCCCTGCCGCGCCCCCAACCCGCGCTTCGTTTCCCCCGGCCCGGCCCGCAGCCCACCGGTCATACGGTCCCCGCCCCCCCGCAAAGGGGGAGGACAGCACCCCCGCACCCTGCACCCGCTCCAAGCCCCACCCGGCCCCCGGGCCGGTCCGCCCGTGCCTCACCCGTGCCGCCTTCCCCGGCGCCCGGACCACCACCACCCCTGCCCCCGCGGGGCCCTGACCCGCAGGCCTCCACCGGTCTCGGCAAGCCCCAAGGAGCCCCAAGGAGCCTCAAGGAGCCCCATGGAGCCCCTGAGGAGGCCAAAGGCCGAGGGCTCCCCCCAAGGGCCCGAGCCCGAGCCGCATGAGGGCCCGAGCCCCAAGTGGGGGCAGGCGTGGTGGTCCGGGGCCGGCGAAGGCGGCGCGGCAGACGCCGTCACAGCAGCTGCCCTCGCCGCCGCCCGCCGGGCGGCACCGGGAGTGCGCGAAAGCTTCCTCACGTGCAGAAGGCAGACTCTAGAGAAAGTGGATTCCCGATATGCCTAGGCTATGCAAGCCGTCAGTGCGTGTGCCGGAATACGTCATCACAGCGGAAGAGACGCTTCAATTCGCCGAGAGGGTCCACGCCGGAAAGCCGCAACTGCCTCTGGCGCTGCGGCTGATCCGCAACACGGGGGTGCTGAAGCGGCATATCGTGCAGCCCATCGAGCAGACCCTGGCACACCCCGGCCTGACCGAGCGCAACCGCATCTATGAGGCGGAGTCCAAAAAGCGCACCCCCGAGGTCGTCGAGGAGGCCCTGGCCAACGCCCAGGTCAACGCCCGGGACATTGACGCGATCATCTACGTGTCGTGCACCGGGTTCCTCATGCCCTCGCTGACCGCCTGGCTCATCAACACGATGGGCTTTCGCTCCGACACCCGCCAGATCCCCATCGCCCAGCTGGGCTGCGCGGCCGGCGGCGCCGCCATCAACCGGGCCCACGACTTCTGCGTGGCCCACCCCGGCAGCAACGTCCTGATCGTCTCCTGCGAGCTGTGCTCGCTGTGCTACCAGCCCGACATGGACGACATCGGCTCGCTGCTCTCCGACGGCCTGTTCGGCGACGCGGTCGCCGCCGCCGTGGTGCGCGGCACCGGCGGCACCGGCATCGAGCTGGAGCGCAACTCCTCCTACCTCATCCCCCACACCGAGGACTGGATCTCCTACTCGGTGCGCGACACCGGCTTCCACTTCCAGCTGGACCGCCGGGTGCCCGGCACGATGGAACCGCTCGCCCCGGTGCTGCGCGAGTTCGCCGCCGGCCACCAGTGGGACGCCTCCAACCTCGACTTCTACATCGTGCACGCCGGCGGCCCGCGGATCCTCAACGACCTGGCCAAGTTCCTGGACGTGGACCGCAAGGTGTTCCGCCACAGCTGGTCGACGCTGACCGAGTACGGCAACATCGCCAGCGCGGTCGTCCTGGACGCGGCCCTGCGCCTGTTCGAAGAGGACACCCCGATGCCCGACGCCACCGGCCTGATCGCCGGCTTCGGCCCCGGCATCACCGCCGAGATGGCCCTGGGCCGCTGGAACAGCGACACCCCGCCCGCCGCCGGCTGACCCGCCCCCGCCCCGCCCCGCCCCGCCTCGCCCAGGCGCAGCAGGGCCGCGCGCCGCGCGAGATGTCCGCGACAACCGAAGGAAAACCATCACATGACTGCCAGCCTGATCGTCCCGCCCGGTGGGGGACGCACGCTGAAGACCCCGGCGCAGGAGGTGACCTTCAAGGCCACCCAGGCGCAGGGCTCCGCCGTCTCCATCTTCGAGGTGATCGTCCCGCCCGGCTTCGACGTCGGCGCCCACGTCCACCACGAGTCCCAGGAGTTCTTCTACGTCCTTGAGGGCGAGCTGGACCTGATGTGCTTCGAGCCCACCCGGCGCACCCGCGACACCTGGCACCACTGGCGCTCCGCCAGCGGCGAACGCGTCATCCGCGCCGCCGAGGGCGGCTGCATGTTCGTGCCGACCGGCACCCCGCACGCCTTCCGCAACGCCACCGACAAACCGGTCAAGATGCTCTTCCAGAGCTTCCCCTCGCCCGACCACGAGCAGTACTTCGAGGAGATCGCGGAGATCTGGGCACGCGGCACCACCGTCGACCCGGCCGCGGTGGAGGAGATGCGCAAGCGCTACGACGTCGAGGAACTCACCCCCCTGCGCTACCAGCCCCCCACCGCCACCGCTACCGCTGCGGCACCGCAGCCGCAGGGGACGTGACCGCCATGACCACCACCACACCCGCCACACCCGCCACACCAGCCTCTGCCGCCTCTGCTTCCGCCGCGGCGGCTGCCGCCGTGCCGCTGGTGCACGCCAGCCTGGGCGAGCAGGAACTGGCCGCCGTCGCCGAGGTGTTCGCCTCCGGCTGGCCCGCCGGCCAGGGCCCGCGCGGCAAGGCCCTGGAGGCCCAGCTCGCCCAGCGCTACGCCATGGACGCGGTCGCCCTGAGCAACTGCGGCGCCGCCCTGCACGTGGCGCTGCTCGCCCTGGGCGTGCAGCGCGGCGACGAAGTCATCGTCGCCGACTACACCTTCCCCGCCCCCGCCCACGCGGTGCGCTACCTGGACGCGGTGCCCGTCTTCGCCGACGTACGCCCCGACACCCACACCGTGGACGTCCAGGCCGTCGCCGACCTGATCACCGAACGCACCACCGGCATCATCGCGGTCGACACCGTCGGGCTGCCCGCCGACTACCGCGAACTGCAGGCCCTGGCCGACCGGCACGGCCTGTTCCTCATCGAGGACGCCGCCTGCGCGGTCGGCGCCACCTACCAGGGACGCCAGGCCGGCGCCCTGGCACCGGTGTCCTGCCTGTCCTTCCACGGCCGCAAGGGCGCCACCAGCGGCGAGGGCGGCGCGCTGCTGGCCGCCGACCCCGCCATCGCCGCCGACGCCCGGCTGCGCTCCTCCTTCGGCATCGGCAGCATCTTCGACCAGTCGAAGATCGTCGGCCTGCCCATCCCGGAGTTCACCGAGGTCGGCTACAACTTCAAACTCTCCGACATCGCCGCCGCCATCCTGCAGGTCCAGATCGGGCGGATCGACGAACTCCTCGCCCGCCGCACCCAGGTCGCCGCCGCCTACGGCGAACTCCTGGCCGACGAGGAACTGGTGACGCTGCCTCAGGTGCCCGCCGACCGCACCCACGCCTGGCAGTCCTACCTCATCGCCCTGGACGCGCGGGTGGACCGGGCCGCCCTCGCCGCCGACCTGCGCGGCCAGGGCATCGGCTGCGGCCACGGCACCTGGGCCAGCCACCTGCAGCCCGTCTTCGCCGCCCGCCAGGCCTGCCCCGTCTCGGCCGACCTGTTCGCCCGCCACCTGGCCATCCCCATGCACGCCGAACTCAGTGCCGACCAGATCGAACGCGTCGTGACGGTGCTGCGCACCGCCCTTCGCACCCACGCGGCCCCCGCGGGCCGGGGAGGAACCGCATGAGCGAGCACCAGCCCACCACGACCACCCCGCCCACCACCCGGCCCACCGGCTCCGGCCCGGACGCAGGCCCCGGCTCCGGCCCGGATGCCGGGCCGGACACCATCCTGCGGCTCATCAACGGCTACTGGTCCACCGGCATCCTGGGCGCCGCCGCCGAACACCGGCTGTTCACCCACCTCGAGGACGGCGCCCACGACGCCGCCCAGCTGGCCGCCCGCGCGCAGATCTCCGAACGCGGCGCCCAGACCCTGCTGGACGGCCTGGTCAGCATCGGCCTGCTCACCCTCGAACACGGCCGCTACCGCAACACCCCGGCCGCCTCCGCCTACCTGGTCGCCGGCCGGCCCGCCGACCTGTCCGCGATGGCCCGCCTCAAACTCACCCACATGGGCAAGCTGGCCGCCCTGCCCGAGGTGGTCCGCGCCGGCGGCCCGGTCAGCGACCCCACCACCGAAGTCGCCGACAACCCCCACTGGGGCCAGGTCGTGCCGGCCATCGCCGCCCAGTCGGTGCCCGCCGCCGCCATCGCCGCCGACGTGCTGGGCCTGTCCGAGGCCGGAGCGCTGTCCATCCTGGACGTCGGCGGCGGCTCGGGCATCTACTCCGCCACCTGGCTCAAGGCCAACCCCGCCGCCCGCGCCACCCAGCTGGACTGGGAACCCATCAACGCCATCGCCCGCCAACTCCTCGCCGAACGCGGCGTCGCCGACCGCTTCACCTGCATCGACGGCGACTTCCACACCACCGACTTCGGCACCGGCACCTACGACGTGGCGCTGTACTCCCACATCGCCCACCAGGAAGGCCCCGAGGACAACATCGCGGTCTTCACCCGCCTCAAGGACGCACTCAAGCCCGGCGGCGCCCTGGTGGTCTGCGACTACGTCGTCGACGACGACCGCTCCGGACCGCCCTTCCCGCTGCTGTTCGCCTCCGAGATGCTCCTCAAATCCCAGCAGGGCGGCACCTGGCGGCGCGCCGACTACCACGCCTGGCTCACCAAGGCCGGCTTCAGCGACATCACCTTCCACTCCGCCCCGCCCGCCACCCTGGTCATCGCCCGCTAACACCACCGGCGACGCCCGGCATTCAGCACCCGGCATTCAGCACTCAGAACACGAGGAAACAGCTGTGGACCCTGTGAACGTGTCCGTCATCTACTACAGCGCGACCGGCACCGTGCACGCCCTGGCTCAGGCCGTGGCCGAGGGTGCGGAGAAGGCGGGCGCCACCGTGCGGCTGCGCAAGGTCGCCGAGACCGCCCCCGACGCGGCGATCAGCGCCAACCCCGCCTGGGTGGAGCACCGGGCGGCCACCGCCGATGTCGCCGAGGCCACCCACGACGATCTCGCCTGGGCGGACGCGGTCCTGTTCGGCACCCCCAGCCGGTTCGGCAACCCCGCCAGCCAGCTGCGCGCCTTCATCGACACCACCGGCCCGCTGTGGTTCGCGGGCAAGATCGCGGGCAAGGTGTTCTCCGCGTTCACCGCCAGCAACACCGCCCACGGCGGGCAGGAGTCGACGATCCTGGCGCTGTCGAACACCTTCTACCACTGGGGCGGCATCATCGTGCCCCCCGGCTACACCGACCCCATCCAGTTCCAGTCCGGCAACCCCTACGGCACCTCACACGTCGCGAACGACGGGGCGCCGGGCGAGGTCGCCCTGCAGGCCGCCCGCCACCAGGCACGCCGCGTGGTGGACACCACCGCCGCGCTCAAGGCCGGCCGCGCCGCCGCCTGACCCGCCCCCGCCCTGCCCGGGGGCGGGGGTGGGTGAACCGGCCGGGCCCGCACGGGCTTCGGTCACAACCGTGCGGGCCCCGGCCGGTGGCCGGTGGGCGGGGCCGGGGGCGCGGCCGGTCGGCAGACCCGGCCCGAGGGGGCGCCCCCGGCGCCCCGGTGCGGCCCGGGGCAGCGACCGCCCGGCCCGGCACGGCCCGGCCCGACGGCGTCCGCCTCGTCCGCCTCACCCCTCCGACGACACAGCCCCGCGCAATGTGAGCCCGGCCCGGAAAAAAAAAGCCCCTCCGCCCACTGCCCCGGAGGACATCCGCCGCACCGGCACATGCCTCCGGGGGTATCCGCTGCACCGGCACATGCCTCCGGGGGCATCCGCTGCACCGGCGCATGCCTCCGGGGGGATCCGCTGCACCGGCGCGGCCGGACCGCCGCAACACCCCGGCCCCCCGCCCGGCCACACCACCGGCGGGGGCGCCCGCCCCGCGCTGCAGCCGCCCACCCTCGCCGCCCCGGCCCGGCCAACCACCCGCTCGCTGAGCGGAGTTGGCCCCGCCGGTGTGGCCGACCTGCTGCACCGCCGGAGCCCGCCTCGCCGCTGTAGCAGTGGGTGCGCCGCACCGCCGGGGCTCGCCGGTCGCGCTGCCGTGGCGGGCCGGTGTGCTGCTGGGGGCTCGTCGGTCGCGCTGCCGTGGCGGGCTGTTGCGCCGCTGGGGCTCGTCGGTCGCGCTGCCGTGGCGGGCTGTTGCGCCGCTGGGGGCTCATCGGTCCTGGCGCGGTGGGGCCCCCGTTGTGCCGCCGGGGCTCATCGGCCGCGCCGCTCGGCTGGGTCCGGTGTGCTGCTGGGGCTGTCGGGCGCGGTGCTGCGGCGGACCGTTGTGCCGCTGGGGGCTCACCGGTCACGGGCGCTGTGGCGGGTCTCGCGCCGCTGAGGCCCTCGGCCGCAGCACCGGGGCGGGACCAGCCCACTGCCCGGAAGACCCCCGCCACACCGTTACGCGGTGGCGGCGGCCTGCCTCGCCACCAGCACCCGCCTCGCCGCCCCGGCCACTCGCTCCCCGGCCACGCCCGCCCGCCCCACGACCCTGCCCGGCCCGCCCCACCGTCCCGCCCCGCCTCACCTCCCCGGGGCCGGGACACCACCATCACCATCTCGCCGTCCGGCCACCTCACCTAAGGAGACAGCCCCGATGAAGGGCTCCACGGTCTACGCATCGATCCAAAAGCGCGGTCTGCACCTCGGTCTCCTGCCGGAGATGGCCGCCGCCGTCAACGGCTCCGTCCCCATCACCCTCGACCACGACCTGCACGTCCTGCCCCAGGCCGGCCGCCGCCTGACCCTGGCCGAGTTCGCCGAGGCCATCGACGACCTCGCCGCCCGCCTGTGGGCGGCCGGCATCCGCCCCGACGAACACCTGGTCATCCACAAGAGCGCCAACGCCGACATCTGGATGCTGGGCGCCGCCGCCTCCCGCATCGGCGCCGTCCCGGTGATGCTCTCGCCCGCCCTGGACGCCCCCACCGTCGCCGCCCTCCTGCGCCGCCTGGAACGCCCCAGCCTCCTGACCGACCTGCCCAAACTCGACGCAGGCCTCGCCAAGGAAGCCCTGGCCGACCTCACCCGGCACGTCCTGATCACCGCCGGCGAACGCGAGGGCACCCAGTCCCTGGTCGCCCTCGCCCACGCCCCCCGCGTCACCCCGGTGGTCCGCCCCATCGACGAGGCCGCCGTCATCACCCACACCTCCGGCACCACCGGCCTGCCCAAACTCGTCGTGCACACCCCCCGCACCCAGGGCATCCGCCTGGTCCCGCAGTGGCGCCTGCTCACCCTGCTGCGCCGCAAGGACACCGTCGCCATCCACATCCCCTTCGTGCACTCCCGGATGGTCGCGGCGATGTCCCTGGCCCTGCTCAAAGAGCTGCCGGTCCTCCTGATGAACGAATCCGACCCCGACAGCGTCGCCGAGCAGTTCCTGGCCCACCGCCCCGGCTTCGTCGAGGCCCTGCCCAACTCCCTGATGGACTGGGAGGACCTGGCCGGCGACCCGCGCCGCCCCTTCGCCTCGGTGAAGATCTTCAGCAGCACCTTCGACGCCATCCACCCGCGTACCATGGGCCGCCTGCTGAACGCCTCCGACCGGCCCGGCGCCCTGTTCTTCCAGATCTACGGACAGAGCGAGGTCGGCCCGGCCGTCGGCCGCGCCTACTTCCGCAACTCCGCCCACAAGGCCAACGGCCGCTGCGTGGGCTGGGCCATGCCCGCCGGCGCCGCCAAGGTCCGCGTCGTCAGCCGCAACGGCAAGGCCCCCTCACCCACCAACCCCGGCTTCATCGAGGTCGCCTGGCCCGGCCTGGCCAAGACCTATTACGCCGAGCAGGACCGCTACGACACCAACCGCAACGGCGCCTGGTGGCGCACCGGCGACGTCGGCTACCGCACCAAACTGGGCTGCCTGCACATGCTCGACCGCGAGGTCGACATGATCGACGGAGTGCGCAGCTCCCTCGAGGTCGAGGACGTCGTCCTGGGACGGCTGCCGGAACTGAGCGAACTGGTCGTGGTCACCGGCCCCGACGACCGGCCCGTGCCCGTCGTGTGCACCGCCGACGACGCCCCCCTGGACCGCGCCCGCTGGCGCGCCGCGGTCACCGACTTCCCCCAGCTCGCCGACCCCGTCCAGCTCCCGCAGGCCGAACTGCCGCGCACCGCCACGCTCAAGGTCCAGCGCATCGCCCTGACCCAGCAGCTCCAACACCGCCTGCCCGACCCCGCCTGACCCACCCGCCCCCGGACTCCGAGCCCGACGGGACCCCTGCCCGGCGGGCCCCCGGCCGGGGGAGGAAGGGAGGGGAGCGGGGGGGGAGGGCGGTCCGGCTCCCCCGACGCCCCAGCGAACCATCCGCTGCCCAACGGGCCGCGGGCGGAGTGTGTGTACGTAACTCCGCTCACCCCCACAGAAGTTGCTCCGCCCGCCCCGCGCGGGGTTGGGGGCGGCGCTCTGTCCCGCATGCATCACCCGGCCCCGGCCACCGTCCCTCCCGGCCTGGGGCCGGGGGGGAGGGGGCGGGTAGTCCGGTGGCCCGGCCGTACGCCCCCGGTCGGCTGTCCGCCGCCCCGGCCCCGAACGGGGCGTGTGCACGTAACGCGGCCCACCGCCAATGGCGTTGCCCCGCCCCCATGGCCGGGGCGGGCTGCCCCGCACGCGCCACCCGGCCCCCGCCACCCGCCCCTCCCGGCCCGGGGACCGGGGAGGGGAGTGGGTGACCCGGTGTCCCGGACGCGCGGCCCTGCAGCCGACCGCCCGCCGCACCCGCTCCGCGCGGCGTGTGTGCGCAACCCGGGCTGCCACCAGGGAGGTTGCTCCGCCCCCGGCCGGGGGCGGGCTGCCCCGCACGCGCCACCCGGCCCCGGCCACCCGCCCCTCCCGGCACGAGGCCGGGGGAGTGGGCAGCCCGGCCCTCCTGCGCACGCCCGCAACCGGCCACCCGCCGCCCCACACCGCCCCGCCCCGCATACGGCGTGCGTACGTAACCCGACGTACCGCCACGGGAGTTGCTCCCCCCGGGGCGCCCGCCCCTCCCAGCCCCCCCACACCCACAAGCCACCACCCACGACTCACCACCGCACCACCCACACCCACCACTCACCCGCCCCCTTCCGCCAGGAGAGCCATGTCCCGCCGTCTGTTCACCTCCGAGTCCGTGACCGAGGGCCACCCCGACAAGATCGCCGACCAGATCAGCGACACCGTCCTGGACGCCCTGCTCAGCCAGGACCCCGCCTCCCGCGTCGCGGTCGAAACCCTCATCACCACCGGCCAGGTCCACATCGCCGGCGAGGTGACCACCACCGCCTACGCCGACATCGCCACCCTGGTCCGCCAGAAGATCCTCGACATCGGCTACGACTCCTCCGCCAAGGGCTTCGACGGCGCCTCCTGCGGCGTATCGGTGTCCATCGGCGCCCAGTCACCCGACATCGCCCAGGGCGTCGACACCGCCTACGAGAACCGCGTCGAGGGCGACCAGGACGAACTGGACCGCCAGGGCGCCGGCGACCAGGGCCTCATGTTCGGCTACGCCACCGACGAGACGCCCACCCTGATGCCGCTGCCCATCGAGCTGGCCCACCGCCTCTCGCACCGCCTGAGCGCGGTCCGCAAGGACGGCACCGTCCCCTACCTGCGCCCCGACGGCAAGACCCAGGTCACCATCGAATACCAGGGCAGCCGGCCCGCGCGCCTGGACACCATCGTCGTCTCCTCCCAGCACGCCGCCGACATCGACCTCACCGACCAGCTCACCCCCGACCTGCGCACCCACGTCGTGGAACACGTCCTTGACCGGCTCGCCGACGACGGCATCAAACTCGACACCGACGACTACCGCCTGTTCGTCAACCCCACCGGCCGCTTCGAGATCGGCGGCCCGATGGGCGACGCCGGCCTGACCGGCCGCAAGATCATCGTCGACACCTACGGCGGCATGGCCCGCCACGGCGGCGGCGCCTTCTCCGGCAAGGACCCCTCCAAGGTCGACCGCTCGGCTGCCTACGCGATGCGCTGGGTCGCCAAGAACGTCGTCGCAGCCGGCCTGGCCGCCCGCTGCGAGGTCCAGGTCGCCTACGCCATCGGCAAGGCCGAACCGGTCGGCCTGTTCATCGAGACCTTCGGCACCGCCACCGCCCCCCAGGCCGCCATCGAACAGGCCGTCACCGACGTCTTCGACCTGCGGCCCGCCGCGATCATCCGCGACCTGGACCTGCTGCGCCCCATCTACGCCCAGACCGCCGCCTACGGCCACTTCGGCCGCGAACTGCCCGAGCTGACCTGGGAGCGCACCGACCGCGCCGACGCCCTGCGCAAGGCCGTCGAAGCCGCCAACTGACCCCCACCAACCCCCACACCCCCCAACTCCCGGCCCTTCTCACCTCACATCACCCCCCACCCCTCACCCCTCGCCTCCCTCACCCTCACCTCCCGTCTCTCTTCGGCCACCGCCCGCCCCGCCCCTCGCGCGCGCCCGCCCGGCGCCCGCCCGGGGCGGGGCGGGCGGCCCCACACCGCCGACCCACCCAGCTTCAAGGAGTGCCTTGCCGTGCGTATCGCCGTGACCGGATCGATCGCCACCGACCACCTGATGGTCTTTCCCGGACGCTTCGCCGAACAGCTGCTCAAGGAACAGCTGGAGCGGGTCTCCTTGTCCTTCCTCGCCGACCGCCTGGAGGTGCGCCGCGGCGGCGTCGGCGCCAACATCGCCTTCGGCCTGGGCCTGCTCGGCCTGGACCCGATCCTGATCGGCGCCGCCGGCCTGGACTTCGCCGACTACGGCCACTGGCTGCGCGACCACGGCGTGGACACCGGCGCCGTCCAGGTCAGCGACACCCTGCACACCGCCCGCTTCGTGTGCACCACCGACCAGGACCAGAACCAGATCGCCACCTTCTACGCCGGCGCCATGGCCGAGGCCTCCCACATCGACCTCGCCGAGGTCACCGCCCGCACCGGCACCCCCGGCCTGGTCCTGATCGGCGCCGACGACCCCGAGGCCATGCTGCGCCACACCGCCGCCGCCCACCGCCTGAACATCCCGGTGGCCGCCGACCCCTCCCAGCAGCTGGCCCGCCTGGACGGCGAGCAGGCCCGCCGCCTGGTGGACGGCGCCCGCTGGCTGTTCACCAACGAATACGAGGCCGCCCTGCTGCTGGAGCGCACCGGCTGGAGCGAACCGCAGCTCCTGGACCGCGTCGGCACCTGGATCACCACCCTGGGCGCCGGCGGCGTCCTGCTGGCCCGCGCCGGCTGCCCCACGCTGCCCGTGCCCGCCGTCCCCACCGACAAGATCGCCGACCCCACCGGCGCCGGCGACGCCTTCCGCGCCGGCTTCCTGGCCGGCACCGCCTGGGAGCTGCCCCACGAACGCGCCGCCCAGCTCGGCTGCGCCCTGGCCACCACCGTCCTGGAATCGGTCGGCACCCAGGAGTACAAGCTCATCCCCGCCGACCTGAGCGCCCGCATCGACCAGACCTACGGAGCCGCCGCCGCCCGCGCCCTGGAGGCGCGGATCGAGGGGACCGCATGAGCAGCACACCCAGCAGCACGCCCCGTGCCCGCGCCGCCGCCCTGCGCCAGGCCCTGGCCACCCGGGTGGTGGTGGCCGACGGCGCGATGGGCACCATGCTCCAGGCGCAGGACCCCACGCTCGACGATTTCCAGCAGCTCGAGGGCTGCAACGAGGTCCTCAACGTCACCCGCCCCGACATCGTGCGCTCCGTGCACGAGGCCTACTTCGCGGCCGGCGTGGACTGCGTGGAGACCAACACCTTCGGCGCCAACCACGCCGCCCTCGGCGAGTACGACATCGCCCACCGCATCTTCGAACTCTCCGAGGCCGGCGCCCACATCGCCCGCCAGGTCGCCGACACCTTCGACGCCGGTGACGGCCGCCAGCGCTTCGTGCTGGGCTCGATGGGACCCGGCACCAAACTCCCCACCCTGGGCCACACCGACTTCGCCACCCTGCGCGACGGCTTCCAGGCCAACGCCGAAGGCCTCATCGCCGGCGGCGCCGACCTGCTCATCGTGGAGACCACCCAGGACCTGCTGCAGACCAAGGCCGCCGTCCTGGGCGCCCGCCGCGCCCTGGCCCTGGCCGGCCTGGACCTGCCCCTGGTGTGCTCCCTGGCCTTTGAGACCACCGGCACCATGCTCCTGGGCTCCGAGATCGGCGCCGCGCTCACCGTGCTCGAACCCCTGGGCATCGACATGATCGGCCTGAACTGCTCCACCGGACCGGCCGAGATGACCGAGCACCTGCGCCACCTGGCCCGCCACGCCCGCATCCCGCTGCTGTGCATGCCCAACGCCGGCCTGCCCGTCCTGACCAAGGACGGCGCGCACTTCCCGCTGGATCCCGACGGCCTGGCGGACGCCCAGGAGAGCTTCGTGCGCGACTACGGCCTCTCCCTGGTCGGCGGCTGCTGCGGCACGACGCCGGAGCACCTGCGCCAGGTCGTCGAGCGCGTCCGCGGCCTGACCCCGCCCGCCCGCACCCCGCACCCCGAACCCGGCGCCGCCTCCCTCTACCAGACTGTCCCGTTCCGGCAGGACACCTCGTACCTGGCGATCGGGGAGCGGACCAACGCCAATGGGTCGAAGAAGTTCCGTGAGGCGATGCTGGAGGGGCGCTGGGACGACTGTGTGGAGATGGCGCGCGATCAGATCCGTGAGGGCGCGCACATGCTCGATCTGTGTGTGGATTACGTGGGCCGCGACGGGGTGGCGGACATGGAAGAACTTGCCGGGCGGTTCGCCACTGCCTCCACGCTGCCCATCGTGCTGGACTCCACCGAGGTGCCGGTCATCCAGGCGGGTCTGGAGAAGCTGGGCGGGCGTGCGGTGATCAACTCCGTCAACTATGAGGACGGGGACGGTCCGGAGTCCCGCTTCGCGAAGGTGACCGCGCTGGCCAAGGAGCACGGGGCGGCGCTGATCGCGCTGACCATCGACGAGGAGGGCCAGGCCCGCACGCCCGAGCACAAGGTCGCCATCGCCGAGCGCCTGATCGCCGATCTGACCGGTAACTGGGGCATCCAGGAGTCGGACCTTCTCATCGATACGCTGACCTTCACCATCTGCACCGGTCAGGAAGAGTCCCGGGGGGACGGGATCGCCACCATCGAGGCGATCCGTGAGCTGAAGAAGCGTCACCCCGACGTGCAGACCACGCTGGGTCTGTCCAACATCTCCTTCGGCCTCAACCCGGCCGCCCGTGTCGTCTTGAACTCCGTGTTCCTGGACGAGTGCGTCAAGGCGGGTCTGGACTCCGCGATCGTGCACGCCTCGAAGATCCTGCCGATCGCGCGTCTGGAGGAGGAGCAGGTCAAGGTCGCCCTCGACCTGATCTACGACCGGCGCGCCGAGGGTTATGACCCGCTGCAAAAGCTGATGGAGCTGTTCGAGGGGGTCTCGACGAAGTCGATGAAGGCGGGCAAGGCCGAGGAGCTGCTGGCGCTGCCGCTGGAGGAGCGGTTGCAGCGGCGCATCATCGACGGTGAGAAGAACGGCCTGGAGGCCGATCTCGACGAAGCCCTGCGGGACACGCCCGCGCTGGACATCGTCAACAACACTTTGCTTGAGGGCATGAAGGTGGTCGGGGAGCTGTTCGGCTCCGGGCAGATGCAGCTGCCGTTCGTGCTGCAGTCCGCCGAGGTCATGAAGACGGCCGTGGCGCACCTGGAGCCGCACATGGAGAAGGTGGAGGGTGCGGAGGGCAAGGGCACCATCGTGCTGGCCACCGTGCGTGGCGACGTGCATGACATCGGCAAGAACCTCGTCGACATCATCTTGTCCAACAACGGCTACAACGTCGTCAACCTGGGCATCAAGCAGCCGGTCGCGGCGATTTTGGATGCCGCCGCCGAGCACAAGGCGGATGTCATCGGCATGTCGGGGCTGCTGGTGAAGTCCACGGTGATCATGAAGGAGAACCTTCAGGAGCTCAACCAGCGCCAGATGGCCGCCGACTATCCCGTCATCCTCGGCGGCGCCGCCCTGACCCGCGCCTATGTCGAGCAGGACCTGCACGAGATCTACGAAGGCGAAGTCCGCTACGCCCGCGACGCGTTCGAGGGCCTGCGGCTGATGGACGCCCTCATCGCCGTCAAACGCGGCGTGCCCGGCGCGAGCCTGCCCGAACTCAAGCAGCGCCGCGTACCCACCACCCCCGTCCTGGAGGTCACCCCGGACCAGGACCAGGGCCCGGTGCGCTCCGACGTCGCCCTCGACAACCCGGTGCCCACCCCGCCGTTCTTCGGCACCCGCGTCATCAAGGGCATCCCCCTCAAGGAGTACGCCGCCTGGCTCGACGAGGCCGCCCTGTTCAAGGGGCAGTGGGGCCTCAAGCAGGCCCGCACCGGCCACGGACCCACCTACGAGGAACTGGTGGAGAGCGAGGGGCGGCCCCGGCTGCGCGGCCTGCTGGAGCGGCTGCAGACCGAGAACCTGCTCGAAGCAGCCGTCGTGCACGGCTACTTCCGCTGCGTGTCCAAGGGCGAGGACCTGATCCTGCTGGACGAGACCGGCGCCGAACACACCCGCTTCACCTTCCCCCGCCAGCCGCGCGGGCGCCGGCTGTGCCTGGCCGACTTCTTCCGCCCCGAGGAATCCGGCGAGACCGACGTGGTGGGCCTGCAGGTCGTCACCGTCGGCGCCAGGATCGGCGAGGCGACCGCGGAGCTGTTCGCCGCCGACTCCTACCGCGACTACCTCGAACTGCACGGCCTGTCCGTCCAGCTCGCCGAGGCCCTCGCCGAGTACTGGCACGCCCGAGTGCGCGCCGAACTCGGCATCCACGCCGGCGACCCCCACGACATCGAGGGCATGTTCCGCACCCAGTACCAGGGCTGCCGCTACTCGCTGGGCTACCCCGCCTGCCCCGACCTGGCCGACCGCGCCAAGATCGCCGCCCTGCTGCGGCCCGAACGCATCGGCGTCCACCTCTCCGAGGAATTCCAGCTCCACCCCGAGCAGTCCACCGACGCGCTCGTCCTGCACCACCCCCAGGCCAGCTACTTCAACGCCGGAGGCCGCCCATGACCGCCCTGCGCGCCCTCATCGACCAGGACACCCCCAGCTTCTCCTTCGAGTTCTTCCCGCCCAAGAGCGACGCCGGCGCCCGCACCCTGTGGAAGGCCATCCGCCGCATCGAAACCCTCGCCCCCACCTTCGTCTCGGTCACCTACGGCGCCGGCGGCTCCTCCCGCGACCGCACCGTGGAGGTCACCAAACGCATCGCCGCCGAGACGACCCTGCGCCCCGTCGCCCACCTGACCGCCATCGGCCACTCGGTGGCCGAACTGCGCCACATCATCGGCCAGTACGCCGACGCCGGGGTCCGCGACGTCCTGGCGGTGCGCGGCGACCCGCCCGGCGACCCGGGCGCCCCCTGGACACCCCACCCCGACGGCTTCACCCACGCCCACGAACTGGTGCGCCTGGTCAAGGAGTCGGGAGACTTCAGCGTCGGGGTGGCCGCCTTCCCCGAACGCCACCCGCGCTCACCCGACTGGGACAGCGACATCCGCCACTTCGTCGCCAAATGCCGCGCCGGCGCCGACTACGCCATCACCCAGATGTTCTTCGACGTCGAGGACTACCTGCGCCTGCGCGACAAGGTCACCGCCGCCGGCTGCACCACCCCGATCATCCCCGAGATCATGCCGGCCACCGACGTCCGCCAGATCAGCCGCTTCGCGCAGCTCAGCGGCGCCGCCTTCCCCGAACACCTGGCCCACCGCCTGGAGGCCGCCCGCCACCAGCCCGCCGAAGGCCACCACATCGGCGTCGAACACGCCACCGCCATGGCCCAGCGCCTGCTCGCCGAAGGCGCCCCCGGCCTGCACTACATCACCCTCAACCGCTCGACGGCCACCCTCGAGATCCACCGCAACATCACCGACGCAAGGAGCACCCCGCATGACCTCGCAGCCCACCACTGACGGCCACGACTTCAAGGTCGCCGATCTCTCCCTGGCGGCGTTCGGCCGTAAGGAGATCACGCTGGCCGAGCACGAGATGCCCGGTCTGATGGCGATCCGCAAGGAGTTCGCCGCCGCCCAGCCGCTGGCCGGGGCCCGCATCATGGGTTCCCTGCACATGACCGTGCAGACCGCCGTGCTCATCGAGACCCTCGTCGCGCTGGGCGCGGAGGTCCGCTGGGTCTCGTGCAACATTTTCTCCACCCAGGACCACGCGGCCGCGGCGATCGCGGTGGGCCCCAACGGCACGCCCGAGGACCCGCGGGGTGTGCCGGTCTTCGCCTGGAAGGGCGAGAGCCTGGAGGAGTACTGGTGGTGCACGGAGCAGGCGCTGACCTGGCCGAACACGCCCACCGGCGGCCCGAACATGATCCTGGACGACGGCGGGGATGCCACCTTGCTGGTGCACAAGGGTGTCGAGTACGAGAAGGCCGGCAAGGTCCCGGCGGTGGAGACGGCGGAGAACGACGAGCACCGTGTCATCCTGCAGCTGCTCAACCGCACCATCAGTGAGGGTTCGCAGAAGTGGACCCAGCTGGCCTCGGAGATCCGTGGGGTGACCGAGGAGACCACCACGGGTGTGCACCGTCTGTATGAGATGCAGCGCGAGGGCCAGCTGCTGTTCCCCGCGATCAATGTGAACGACGCGGTGACCAAGTCGAAGTTCGACAACAAGTACGGCTGCCGTCACTCGTTGATCGACGGGATCAACCGTGCCACCGACGTCCTGATCGGCGGCAAGACCGCCGTCGTGTGCGGGTACGGCGATGTGGGCAAGGGGTGTGCGGAGTCGCTGCGCGGGCAGGGTGCGCGGGTGATCGTCACGGAGATCGACCCGATCTGCGCGCTGCAGGCGGCGATGGACGGCTACCAGGTGACCACGCTGGACGAGGTGGTGGAGAGCGCGGACATCTTCATCACCACCACGGGCAACAAGGACATCATCATGGCCTCGCACATGGCCCGGATGAAGCACCAGGCGATCGTGGGGAACATCGGTCACTTCGACAACGAGATCGACATGGCCGGTCTCGCGGCGATCGAGGGCATCGTCAAGGACGAGGTCAAGCCGCAGGTGCACACCTGGACCTTCCCCGAGGGCAAGGTCCTGATCGTCCTGTCCGAGGGGCGTCTGCTGAACCTGGGCAACGCCACGGGCCACCCCTCGTTCGTGATGTCGAACTCGTTCGCGGACCAGACGCTGGCGCAGATCGAGCTGTTCACCAAGCAGGAGCAGTACCCCACGGATGTCTACGTGCTGCCCAAGCACCTGGACGAGAAGGTGGCCCGTCTGCACCTGGATGCTCTGGGCGTGAAGCTGACCACGCTCACCCCGGAGCAGGCCGCCTACATCGGCGTCGAGGTCGAAGGCCCCTTCAAGCCCGACCACTACCGCTACTGACCCACCCGCAACGCCCCCCTGTGCGGGGGCCGTTGGAAGAACGCCCCGCACGGGGCCGTCGGAACAGGAGAAGCAGGTGCACGACACCGAACAGGAGGACCCCGGCCCGCCCGGACCGGCCACGGCCCTGGCCCTGCCCCCGGCCCCGTACGCCACCCCGCCGCTCCGGCTCGCCGGCATCGACGAGGACGACACGTTCGAGAGCCACCTCGTGCGCGGCATCGACTGACACCCTCCCCGCCGACGGTCCCGGGGCCCGGGCCGAGCCCGGGCCTCAACAGGGCCCGCACCGGGAGGCAGTTCCCAGACGCCGGAACCAACGCGGCTGCCGCGGCCACGGGTTGGGGTGAACCGGCCCCTGTGCGGGCCCGCGGACGTTCGCTCTTTGCGGCCGGTTCGAGCGGACATCGAGCGGGTCCGGAGCGGCCAGGGGCGACGATGGCGCCCTGCCCCCACCCATGAGCACCGCCACCACCCCCGCCGTCCCATCGCCTGCAACCGGCACCGCCCGCACCACCCCCGGCCCTTTTCGGGGGTGGTGGTGCGCCGTACGTCCGACCGGGGCCCGACATCCAGAGCGCGGGCCCCTGTTCCTAGGAGGAGCGATGTCCACAGCCGCCGCCGAAGGCCCCAACGCCCTGAGCGACATCGGGGACGCCCTCGCCGAGGCCGGAGCGGCCTCGCTCACCGGCGAACGCGCCCAGCTGGCCGAAGGCCTGCTGCGGGCCGCCCTGACCAAGTGGGAGGACCCCCAGGCCCGGCCGCAGCTCCTGGGCGCCTTCGGCGCCGTGTTCGCCGACGACCAGGGCGCCGCCCGCATGCGCGACTTCATGTCCCGCCAGATCTTCCAGCAGCTGGCCGCCTCCCTGGACGAGCCCCCCAAGGACTTCGACGAGGTCGCCGAGGCGCTCGGCGTGCCGCCGATGAACATCAACGCCGCCCAGGCCCAGGTGTGGGGCGTGGCCGTGCTGCGCTACGTCGTGAAACTGGAGCCGATCGCCTCCGCCTCGGTCGACGAGGTCGTCGCCCTGGTCTCGCCCACCATCCAGCGCTACCTGGTCGGCTGACCCGCCCGCCCCCGGCCCCGTCCCGCCCGGCGGCCACCGGAGGCGAAGTCCCCCCTCACATTCCGCGGCCCTGTTTCGTCGTACCGGTGGAGACGGCGCCAACCCGCGCACAGCGGGCGCGGGCCCCTCACCGGCGTCGGCCGGAATGTCCGCGCGGGCGGCCTTCTTGGTCGCACATCATTCGGAGGAAGTAATCAGGCCATGAGTACTCTCGACAAAGAGTCCACGGGCGGGGCGGAAGCCCCCGCTGGCGACCCGCGGCGTTGGAAAGCGCTGGCCATTTTGGCCGCCATTCAGTTCATGCTCGTCATGGACGTCACGATTGTGCTCGTCGCGCTTCCCGAAATCAGGGGTGATCTGACCTTCTCCACCGAGGGCGACCTCGCCTGGGTCATCAACGGCTATGTGCTGATGGCCGGCGGATTCCTGCTGCTGGGCGGCCGACTGGCCGACATGTACGGCCGCCGCAAGATCTTCATGGTCGGTGTGGTCTGCTTCGGTGTCGCCTCGGCCACCTGCGGCGCCGCGGTGTCCTCCGGCATGCTGGTCTCCAGCCGCTTCGTGCAGGGTCTGGGCGAGGCGCTGTGCGGCCCGGCCGCGCTCGGCATGATCCCCGTGCTCTTCCCCGACGCCAAGGAGCGGATGAAGGCACTGGGCGTATGGGGCGGCACCGCCGCCCTGGGCGGCGTCATCGGGTCGGTCGTCTCCGGCGCCCTGACCGAGTACGTCGACTGGCGCTGGATCTTCTACATCAACATCCCCATCGCCATCGCCGCGCTGATCCTGGTCCCCAAGGTCATGCCCGAGAGCCGCATGGAGCGCGAGGGCCGCAGCGTCGACGTCGTCGGCGCGGTCTCCATCACCGGCGGTCTCGTCGCCGTCGTCTACGGCCTGATCAAGGCCGCCGACCACTCCTGGGGCTCCTCCACCGTGCTGCTCCCGCTGCTCGGCGGCATCGGCATCCTGCTCCTGGCGGCCATCTGGGAGACGCGCACCGCCGACCCGATGGTGCCCATCCGCTTCTTCACCAACCGCACCCGCGTCACCTCCAACGTCGTGACCCTGGCGCTGCTGGCCAGCTTCCACTGCTACGCCTTCCTGCTCATCATGTACATGCAGGATGTCCTCGAGTACTCGCCGATCAAGTCGGGCATGGCCGTGGTGCCGCTGGCCTTCGCGATGGGCGCCGGCATGGGCGCGGCCTCCGCACTGATGCCCCGCATCGGCGTCAAGGCGGTCCTGGCCATCGGCTTCGGCGGCGCCGCCGCGGGCCTGGTCGTCGCCTCCACCCTGGAGTCCGACTCCACCTACCTCAACGGCGTCCTGCCCGGCATGATCGTGTTCGGCCTGTTCAGCGCCATGTGCTACCCGGCCCTGGTCAACGGCGCGCTCTACCAGGTCACCGGCAAGGACTCCGGTCTGGCCTCCGGCGTGCAGACCGCCATGCAGCAGATCGGCGGCGCGCTCGGCCTGGCCACCCTGGTGCCGCTGGCCATCCGCTACGCCACCGACCACATCGGTGACGGTGTCATCCCCACCGTTGCGCAGTCCGACGGAACCTCGCGCGCCTTCCAGGTGGGCGCCATCCTGGTGGCCGTCGCCGCGGTGCTCGTCGTTGTCCTGATGCAGAAGGTCGACGCCACCCCGCGCAACGTGCTCGCCGAGGCCGAGGGGGAGCCCGACGCCGAGACGGCCCCAAAGCCCGCCGCCACCGGCGTCTCCTCCTGACCGCGCGCCGGGCCGTACCCGGCGCGCCGGCCTTGTGACGCCGTCGCACAGCTGACGGCCCGTTTCACCCGTACCGCCCCCGGGTCCTGCCCCGGGGGCGGTACGGGCTTTTCCCGTCCCGCCCCTTTCCCGCCCCGCCTTTTCCCGCTCACCCTCACGTGACCCACACCACCCCGAGGCGCTCTAGGCGCGGCCTCATTTCGCGTGTCACTATTCCAGGGCATCCACCCTGCCCAAAAGCATTACGGAGGCGGGGAATTGGGGCCCAGCGCCCCGCAGCCGTCACCGGTGAGACGCCATTGCGCCCCGGGCCTTCCTCGCTGCTTGCCGCTTGCCGCTTGCCGCTTGCTGCTTACGCCTTCACGTACCCGTCGTACGTCTGCGTTTCCTCATTCCTTCCGAGAAGTCTGGACGATGCGATCGCCATGCGGAACACACCAGAGGAGCTGAGCGCGTTGACACCACCGGCCCCGGCCCCGGTCCCGGACGCGGCCCCCGCCCGCCGGGCCCGCACGGTCGGGGTCGGCCGCGCCCACGCCAAGACGATCCTGCTGGGGGAACACGCCGTGGTGTACGGGGCGCCCGCCCTGGCGCTGCCGGTGCCGCAGCTGGCGGTCACCGCCAGCGCCGGCTGGTCCGCGCCCGGCCCCGGCGGCAGTGGCGGGGTGTCGCTGACGATGACCGGCTCCCCGTCCCGGCCGGTGGCCACCGAGGCCTCCGAGGGGCTGCGGCAGCTGGCCGCCGAATTCCGCGCCACCGTGGACGTGGCCCAGGACGTGCACCTGGAGGTGATCCTGGACTGCGCGATCCCGCCCGGCCGCGGGCTCGGCTCCAGCGCCGCCTGCGCCCGCGCCGTGGTCCTGGCCCTGGCCGACCTCTTCGGCCGCGAGGTCAGCGCGCGCACGGTCTTCGACCTGGTGCAGAGCGCCGAGAACGTGGCCCACGGCCGGGCCAGCGGCGTCGATGCCACCGCCGTGGGCGCGCCCGGCCCCCTGCTGTTCCAGCAGGGCACCGCCCAGGACCTGGAGGTGGGCTGCGAAGGCCTGTTCATCGTCGCCGACAGCGGCGAGGTGGGCCGCACCAAGGACGCGGTGACCCGGCTGCGCGAGGGCTTCACCCGCCACCCCGGCAGCCGGCACCACTTCCTGCGCCGCGCCGCCCTGCTCACCGACCGGGCCCGCCAGGCCCTGGCCCAGGACACCCCCGACGCACTCGGCCCCTACCTGACGGCTTATCACCACCTGCTGCGCGAGGCCCGGTTGAGCACCGAGCGCATCGACGCGCTGGTCGAGGCGGCCCTGGCCGCGGGCAGCCTCGGCGCGAAGATCACCGGAGGCGGGCTGGGCGGCTGCATGATCGCACTGGTCCCCTCCGACCAGGCCGGCACCGTCACCCGCCGCCTCCACGCGGCCGGCGCCCAGCAGACCTGGGTCCTGCCGCTGACGGCCCGCCCGGACACGCACCCCGCCTGACCCCCAGCACCAGCCCGCACCACCGGGCACGGTCCCGCGCCCTGGCACAACGTGGCACCTGCGACACCGCCCCGGGCCGTGGGGCCATCCCGGACCCCGGCACCACCCCGAACCCACCCCACCCACCCATGAATTTTCGGCACCACCCCGAACCACCCACCCCATCCACCCATGTATTG
Organism: Streptomyces venezuelae; assembly: GCF_008642355.1. Taxonomy (NCBI): domain Bacteria; kingdom Bacillati; phylum Actinomycetota; class Actinomycetes; order Kitasatosporales; family Streptomycetaceae; genus Streptomyces; species Streptomyces venezuelae. The sequence goes on along the minus strand of NZ_CP029193.1, from coordinate 122,196 downwards.
ACGCACTGACGGGCGAAAGGAGTACGCACATGGACACCGACAGCACCGCATACGCGCCCGGCCCCGGCCTCACTGCCGGACCCGGCCCCGCGTCCGGTCACCGCTTCGGCGCCGCCGTGTCCGTCCGTCCCCGCCACGACCAGGCCGTCCACGAGGGCGGTCCGACTCTGTTTCTGCTGACGCGCGCGGGAGGCGGTCATCCGGCCGCGGGGCCGACCCGGCACGCATGGTGAACGGCTACCGTCCGCCCCGCGACAGCGGCTGACGGCACGGCGCAGGAGGGACGCGAGGGGAGCACCCCGTGGCGCGGCACACCGCCCGCCGCCGCCCCCGCCGTCCGTCTTTCTTCCCGCACGTGCCGCCGCACGCCCACGCCCTCGCGCCGCCCGACCGGCGCGCCGGGTGTGGTCCGCCGCCCGGGTGAGGTCCTCCCCCCGGGGTCGGCGGGGAGGCGGGGCGTGCACGTGCGTGCCGCCGAGCCCGGCTCGGCGGCACGCCCGGACCCGGCCCGGCACCGGCCGCCCCGCTCAAGGGGGCGGCCGGTGCGCCGCGCCTGGTCCCCGCCCCGTTGCGTGATCAGCAGAAACGGTTAGTCATGACAGTGAGCCCTCGCACGGTGTGCGTGGTAGGTGCCGGACCGCGCGGCCTGTCCGTACTGGAGCGCCTGTGCGCCAACGCCCGCCTGCGGCCGCAGGACGGCCCCGTCCACGTCCATGTGATCGACCCCTGCCCGCCCGGCGCCGGCCGGGTGTGGCGCACCGACCAGTCCCCGCACCTGCTCATGAACACCGTGGCCGGACAGATCTCGGTGTTCACCGACGCCAGTGTCGACCTCGCCGGCCCGCTGGAGCCGGGGCCCAGCCTGCACGAGTGGGCGGACGCACTGGCCTGCGGGGAGATCGACGGCACATATCCGGACGACGTGCTGGACCAGGCCCGCGCGCTGGGCCCCGACACCTACCCCACCCGCGCCTTTTACGGCCACTACCTGCGCTGGGCCTGCCGGCGCGTGGTGCGCGGCGCACCCGGCCGGGTGCGCGTCACCTTCCACCGCGGCCTGGCCGTCGCCCTGGACGACGAGCCCGCCCCACCCCCGGGCGCGGGGGCCGGCGGGGTGCGCCAGCGGGTGCGGCTGGCCGACGGCACGGTCCTCGGCGGGCTGGATGCCGTCATCCTGTGCCAGGGCCACCTGCCGGCCGGCCCCGACGCGGGGGAGCGGGCCTTTGCCGGGCGGGCCCGCGCCGCGGGGCTGCACCACCTGGCGCCGGCCAACCCGGCCGATGTGGACCTGCGGGCGCTGACGCCGGGCATGCGGGTGCTGCTGCGCGGCCTGGGCCTGAACTTCTTCGACTACCTGGCCCGGCTCACCGCCGGCCGCGGCGGCACCTTCACCCGCCGCGGCGGCCGGCTGTCCTACCAGGCCTCGGGCCAGGAGCCGCGCCTGTACGCCGGATCGCGGCGCGGCATCCCCTACCAGGCGCGCGGGGAGAACCAGAAGGGCCCCCACGGCCGGCACGAGCCGCGGCTGCTGACCGCCGCACGCATCGCCGCGCTGCGCCGCGAACACGCCGAGGGCGGGCTGGACTTCCGGGACGATGTGTGGCCGCTGGTCGCCCGGGAGGCGGAGGCCGTCTACTACGCCACGCTGCTGCGCTCGCGCGGCGAGGCGCTGCCCGCCCGGCAGCTGCAGGCCGCCTGCCTGGCCGCACCGGCGGGGGAGGGGCACCTGCGGGCGGTGCTGGAGGAGTACGGCATCGGCGAGAAGGACCGCCTGGACTGGGAGCTGCTGGCCCGCCCCTGGCGCGAGCGGGAGTTCACCGGCCCCGAGGACTTCACCGGCTGGCTTCTGGACCACCTGCGCCAGGACGTGGCCGAGGCGCGGGCCGGCAACGTCAACGGGCCCCTGAAGGCGGCCCTGGACGTGCTGCGGGACCTGCGCAACGAGATCCGCCAGGCCGTCGACCACGGCGGCCTGGACGGCGACTCCCACCGCACCGATCTGGACGGCTGGTACACACCGCTCAACGCACACCTGTCCATCGGCCCGCCGGCCCGCCGGGTGGAGGAGATGACCGCGCTGATCGAGGCGGGGGTGCTGGACGTGATCGGTCCCGGCCTGCGCGTCGAGGTGGCGGAGGGGCGCTGCACGGCGCTGTCCCCGCTGGTGCCCGGCTCCGCGCGGCAGGTGGACGCGGTCGTCGAGGCCCGCCTGCCCGCGATCACGCTGCGCCGCACCGGGGACCGGCTGCTGCGCCATCTGCTGGACACCGGCCAGTGCACCGCCCACCGCATCCGCACCCGCACGTCCCAGCCCTTCGACAGCGACGGGCTGGCCGTCACCGAGCGGCCCTTCCGCCTGATCGACGTGGCGGGGGCCCCGCACCCGCACCGCTACGCCTTCGGTGTGCCGACCGAAGCGGTGCACTGGGTGACGGCCGCGGGCATCCGCCCCGGCGTCAACTCGGTCACCCTCACCGACGCGGACGCGATCGCCCGCGCAGCCCTGCAATTCCCGGCCCCCGCCGCCCCCGAGCCCGCCCCGCCCCAGCCCGACCGAGCCACCACCTGACCCCCCCGGGGCGGCTGGTCCCCTGCCCGGCGGGACGACAGCGGGCCAGCCGGGGCCGACAGCCGCCCCAAGACGAGAGCGGGCCCCTCCCGTGGCCGGGCTCCCACCCGTGGCGGGCACCGTCCCGCGGCCGGGCCCCCCGTCCCGTGGCTGGGCGACGTCCCGTGACGGGCACCGGAGCGAGACCAGCGGGACGCACGCCCTGCCCGCCCCTCTGCCGCCCTGCCCCGGGATCGCCCAGGCCCGCCGCGCCCCTTCCCCGCTGTGGCGGCAACTGCGTGCCCGTGGGCGGTCGTTGCATTCGGGCCTGGCGGGGGTGGTCGAACCGGGGCCCGGTTCGTGGTCGTTCGGGCTGCTGCACTGCTTTCCGGGGCGCGGGGGCAACTGCCTGCCCGTGGGCTCATGTTGGGTCCGGATCTGGCGGGTGGGTGGTCGAACCGGGGTCCGGTTCGTGGTCGTTCGGGCTTGCCGCGCCGCTTTCTGGCTGTGGCGGCAACCGTCTCGCCCCAGGGCCGATGGCGGGCCGAGGGCGGAAGGGGAAGTCCGCCGAATCCACCGCCGGCCCGCCCGCATCCCGGGCCCGCTGCTGTCCACCCGCCTGCCTGCCCGGCCGCAGGCGGGTGGTGATTGTGCCGCCGCCCCGGCGGGCGGGACGGGAGCCGGGCTGGGGTGAGGCCGGGGGCGTATGGGTCCGTGGCCGGTGTTTGTTCGTCTGTCGTATCCCCTTCGGGGGCAACCAGGTGCCCGCCCCCCGGAGTTGGGGTTGGCCGCGGGGTCGGGTGCCCGATCCTCGTACCGAGCAGGAATCAGGAGGCCTCCATGAGCGCTGACCCTTCGCCCGTGCCGTCGTCCCCGTCCGCGACGGACGCGGCGGGCCCGGGCCCGGTGGGGCCGGAGGCGGGGCTGCTTGCGCCCGTGTGGGCCGGGGTGGCGGTGGCGGAGGCGGTGGGGGACCGGGCGTGGCTGCAGGCCATGCTCGATGCCGAGGCGGGGCTGAGCCGGGCACAGGCCCGCCTGGGCACCGTGCCCGAGGACGCCGCCCGAACGATCACCCGCACGGCGGCCGCGCAGCACCTGGACGTGGTGGCGCTGGCGGTGCGGGCCCGCCAGTCCGCCAACCCGGTGGTGGCCCTGGTACGGGAGTTCACCGCGCTGGTGGCCGCCCAGGACCCGGCCGCGGCCGCCTACGTGCACCGCGGCTCCACCAGCCAGGACATCTTCGACACCGCCGCCATGCTCGTCGCCCGGCGGGCCCTGGCCCTCATCCGCGCCGACCTGGCCCGCACCGAGCAGGCGCTGGCCGCGCTGGCCCGTACCCACCGCGACACCGTGATGGCCGGCCGCACCCTGGCCCTGCACGCGGTGCCCACCACCTTCGGCTGCAAGGCGGCCGGCTGGCGCCACCTGGTGCTGGACGCCGCCGACCGGCTCGCCGCCCTGGAGGCGGCCGCGCCCGTCCAGCTCGGCGGGGCCGCCGGCACGCTGGCCGGCTACCTCGCCCACGCCCCGGGCGCCGACCCCGCCGCCTACGCCCACGACCTGACCCAGGCGTTCGCCGCCGAAGTGGGCCTGGCTGCCCCGCTGCTGCCCTGGCACGTGCTGCGCACGCCGGTGGCCGACCTGGCCCAGGGCGCCGCGTTCACCTGCGCCGCGCTGGGCAAGATCGCCGTGGACGTGCTGTCGCTGACCCGTACCGAGGTCGGCGAGGTGCACGAGCCGGCGCCCGCCGGGCGCGGCGCGTCCTCGGCGATGCCGCACAAACAGAACCCCGTCCTGGCCACCGCCGTTCGCTCCGCCGCCCTGCAGGCCCCGCCGCTGGCCGCGGGCGTGCTGGGCTGCATGCTGAGCGAGGACGAGCGCTCCGCCGGCGCCTGGCACGCCGAGTGGGAGCCGCTGCGCGCCCTGCTGCGGCTGGCCGGCGGCGCGGCCCACCAGGCCGCGGAGCTCGTGGCGCACCTGCGCGTCGATGCCGCCCGGATGGCCGCCAACACCGCCCTGACCGGCGGCCGCATCGTCTCCGAGCGGATCGCCGCCGTCCTGGCGCCGCACCTGGGCCGGGTCGCCGCCCGCGACCTGCTGGACGCCGCCTCGGCCCGGGCGGCCGCCGAGGACCGGCCGCTGGCCGAGGTGCTGGGCCAGGACCCCCGCGCGGCCGCCGCCCTGCGCGAGGCAGGGCACGGCGGCGACCTGTTCGCCCCCCAGGCCTACACCGGGGCGGCCGCCGCACTGACCGAGCGCGCCCTGACCCGCACCCCACCCTCCTCGCCGTCTGCACCGTCCGGGGCGGGCGGGGCGGGCTGACCCGGGCCGGGCGGGGTGGGCAGGCCCCGGCTGCGACCGCGGCCGCCACCGGCCCCGCCCCAGAGGGGGGTGCCGGTGGCGGCCGCGGTCGAGGTCGGCCCCGCAGGGCCGGCGAGGGCGCTCACGGACCTCGCTCAGCGCTGGCGCTGCAGAGCGATCTCCGTGAGCTCCTCTATGTCGAACTGGGAGCGGCCTGGTGTGCCGTAGCGGGTTATCTTGCCCCGGCTCACCCATTTGCGGATGGTCGCTTCGGACACACCCGTGGCCAGTGCGGCCACATTGGTGGGAACGAGCCGGTGGCGCGGCGGTCGGTTCATGCGGCGTCCTTCCTTTGCCGGTCCATGAGATGCCGGATGGTGAGCAATTCGCGCATTTCCCAGGAATGGCCCGACGAGCAGCTGACACTGCCCCGGACCGCGGTCCGCGCGGGACGCGGCGACGCATTGATCGTCCCCGGGCAGTCGTCCACGACACACCCGATGACCGGCGCCTTCTCATCCTCGGAATCCGGGTCGATGGCCCGCAGCGATTCCATGTGGAGACTCTCGACTTCATCGGCGAATTCGGCGGCCGGAGGCTGCGTCGCAAGCCACTCGAGATGGAGTATCAAAAAGCAGGCCAGATGCGGGACGGAACGTCCGGGAGCAGCCGCACCCCGCTTTTCCACGACAAACCCGGACCACGACTCCAGGATGGCGAGAATATTGTTCCTGGCATCGAGCGCGGAAATGTTCAGATGATCCCGCCTGCGGCTGCCCGACACCTTTGTCGGGTTCCGCCGCCGGGACGTCGACAGAATGTGGTGCAGTCCTTCCTGGTGGAGGCCGGGAAGGGTGCGCAGGTTGCGCTCCAGCTGCTCGACGCAGCCGGTGCACAGGACGGCGCCGGCGGCGACAGGGACCTGCCGGTCATGGTTCCTGGGGCATGAGTGAAACTCCATTGAATCTCCTTCATGAGCTGACGCGCCCCGCACCCGGCACGAAGACACACGTCTCCCGTGCCGGATGCCGCAGTGAATTGCTGAATCGATGGCCCCCGGAAAGGGAAGAAGTGGGGGGCACGGCCGGAGCCTTCGGATGCGGGCCGCTGAACGGTCATCACGTCGCAACGTGGCGGGACGGTCCCGTTCAGGAAATTCCGGCAAAGAATTCAGGCCCGGCCCGATAGGCGCAGGCCCGGATGCCTTCAGTGAATACGGCTGTCATGTGCGGTCCATCCCCCCGATGTGTCCCCAGGCCCCACCGCCGCCTAGTCACGGCTATGGGTGCCCTCGGAGAGTTCCATGACCTGTCGGGGGGTGTCAACGTGCGTCCCACCGGGAAGGGAGCGGTAATCCAGCGGTTGTAAATTTTTCATTTCGTAATCGATCTGCCCTAAAGGGGAATTTGAGATTCCTCTTTTCTGGAGGAGAACTCCAGGGGTTTTCAGGTTTCGCTTTGGACGGATGACACCCTGCTTTACGCCCCCCGGCCCCGCGCCCCTCCCGGCCCGCGCCCCCGACACCTCGCCCGTCCCCGACACCTCACCCGTGCCCTTCCCCCGGCACCGCCTCGTCCGTGCCCCCTTCCGCTCCCGCCTTCTCCCGCCCTCTCCCGCCTTGTCCGGCCGGCGGCCCACCCCCGGCCGCCGGATGTGCCCGGCCGCGGCAGCCCTCACGCCCCGCCGCGCCCCGACCCCTGCCCCCTTCGGCGGCCCACCCGGCCGCCCCGGAGACCCCGCCCCTGCTCCACCTCAACGCAAGGGAAAAGCTGTGGCTATGGAAATGGCCTGTATCGAAACCGACGGAACCGGCCGGGAATCGGCCGCGACCGCACGCCGCACCCGCGACGATCTGCTGGAGAGAATGGAGGAACACCTGCGCGCCTTCCTCTCCGCCGAGCACGAGTTATGGGCACGCGTGAACGACCGCGCGGTCGGCGCCGTGGACGCGCTGAGCGAACTGGTCGCGGCGGGCGGCAAACGCATCCGCCCCGCCTTCTGCATCGCCGGCTACCTCGCCGCCGACGGCGACCCCGCCGACCCCGCGGTCGTGGCGGCCGCCGCCGCCCTGGAGATGCTGCACGCCTCCGCCCTCATCCACGACGACGTCATCGACGCCTCCAGCCACCGGCGCGGCCTGCCCACCGTGCACGCCCACCACAGCGCGCTGCACGCCGCCCGCGCCTGGCAGGGCGAATCGCGCCGCTACGGCGAAGGCGTCGCCCTGCTGGTCGGCGACCTCGCCCTGGTCTACAGCGAACAGCTGATGAGCGCCGCGCCCGCCGCGGTGGCGGCGGTGTGGAACAAGCTGCGCTCGGAGCTGATGATCGGCCAGTACATGGACATGACCGCGGCCGCCGAGTTCTCCGTCGACCCGCGCCTGTCCCGCTGGATCGCCCTGGCCAAGTCCGGCCACTACACCATCCACCGCCCCCTGGCCGTCGGCGCGAGCGCGGCCGGCCGCGCCGACCTGGCCCCCGCCTTCGCCAAGTACGGCGAGGCGGTGGGCGAGGCGTTCCAGCTGCGCGATGACCTGCTGGACGCCTTCGGCGACTCCGCGCACACCGGCAAGCCCGCAGGGCTCGACTTCCAGCAGCACAAGATGACCCTGCTGCTGGGCTGGGCGATGCAGCGCGACGAACGCATCCACAGCCTGATCACCGAGCCCGGCCACACCCCCGACGAGGTGCGCCGCCGCCTGGTGGACACCGGCGTCCCCGACGACGTCGAGAAACACATCGCCGCCCTGGTCGAACAGGGCTGCGACGCCATCGCGGACGTCCCCATCGACCCGGTGTGGCGCGCGGAACTGGCGACGATGGCCACCAAGGTCGCCTACCGCACCACCTGACCCCCGCCCTCACCCCGCCCCGGCTCCCGCTCCCGCCCCGCCCGCCCCCACCGCCCCCGGCGTCGGCCGGATGGGGGCAGGGGCGGCTCCGGGGCGCCCGGGGCGGGGCAACCGGGCCCGGCACACGGCGAGTTGACCGCCGGCAGGGGTACGTCGCGCTGTACTGCGTACCGCTAGGAGTCATGTGGGACCCGTGGGCCGGGCGGGGCCGCGCCGGGCGCCGCCGCTTTCGGTCAACCCCCCGCCCGCCGGGGCCGGTTCGCCCACGCCCCGCCCGCCGCGGGGGAGGGGCGGCCCCAGGTGCTGCCTCCCGCGAGCCGCCCCACCAAGCCGCCTGCTGTGCAGGTGACTTGTCCCCACCGGCAGGAGGCCCCCTGAGCCCCCGCCCCAGGACCGCTCCGGCACACCGCCCGGGCAGCCCCCTGCACCCGGGCCGGGGCCACCCGTACCCCCGCACCACCCCGCCGCGCCCCACCCCCGGCCCCGGCGCTCGACGTCCGCCACAGCCCCCGTCGCGGCCGCCTCGAGGACCGCTGGACCGCCGGTCGCGGTCCATGCCCGGCCCGGTCCGGGTGCGGTGCCGGGCGGCGGGGGCGTGGAGACGGTCCCACCAGGGGATTCGGGGCGCGTCCGGCCGGGCGGGGGCGGCGGCGGGGACGGGGCGGGCGGGGTGATGGCAAGGGCGGTGCGGCGGTGGGGGGTTGGGCAAATCCTGCCGTACGGGCGCGCGCACGCCGCATGATGCAACCACGAACGCACCGGAAGGGCGGCCGAGATGAGTCAGGACGCACGCGGCGTCGACGGGAGCGGGGGCCGCGGCCACGCCGTGGTGATCGGCGCCGGCCTCGCCGGGCTCACCGCCGCGCGGGCCCTGGCCAACTCCATGGACCACGTCACCGTCATCGAGCGCGACCACCTGCCGCGCGGCGCCGCCCGCCGCCGAGGCCTGCCCCAGGCCCGGCACGCCCACAGCCTCACCACCACCGCCCAGCAGGGCCTGGAAGAACTCTTCCCCGGCATCGGCGCCGACTTCGCCCGCGCCGGCGCGGTCCGTATCCGCCTGCCCCAGGACGCCCTGGTCCTGGGCCCGGCCGGCTGGCTGCCCCGCTTCGACGCGGACCTGTCGATGCTCAGCGCCTCCCGCGACCTGATCGACGCGGTGCTGCGCGCACGGCTGCGCGCCGAACCCGCCGTCACCTTCCTGACCGGCCACGAGGTCCAGGCCCTGCAGCCCGGCCCCAACGACACCGTCACCGGCGTCTGGACCCGCCGCCGCGAGCGGCCCGGCCCGGAGGGCCTCGGCCCGCGCCGCCTCATACCCGCCGACTTCGTGGTGGACGCCTGCGGACACGCCTCCCGCGCCCCCCACTGGCTGGCCGGCCTCGGCTACGAGCCGCCCCGCGAAACGGTCGTGCCCGCCCGCACCACGTACGCCTCCACCGTCTTCGCGCCGCCCCTCGGCCACGTCGCCGACTGGCAGAGCCTGCTGCTCACCGCCGCACCCGGCCACCCCCGCCAGGGCACCCTCAACGTCATCGAGGGCGGCCGCCTCGCGCTCACCCTCGCCTTCGCCGACGGCACCCCGCCGCCCACCGACCACGCCGCGCTGCTGCACGCGGCGGGCCTGCTGCGCCACCCGCTGCTGCGTGACGTCATCGAGAGCGCGACTCCGCTGGGGCCCGTGCACACCTGCACCCGCACCGAGAACCGCTGGCGCCACTACGACCAACTGCGCCGCTGGCCCGACCAGTTCCTCGTGGTCGGCGACGCCCTGGCCGTCACCGACCCCGCCCACGGCCAGGGCATGACCCTCGCCGTGCAGAGCGCCCTCGTCCTGGACGCCATGCTCAGCGGCCACGGTACGACCGTCGGCCTGGCCTACCGCCTGCGCCGCGCCCTGGCCCACCGCCTGGCCCCCGCCTGGCAGTCCAGCACCCACCACCTGCGCACCACCGGCCCGGCAGACACACCGCACACCGCCACGGACGCGACAGGCGCCGCCACGGACACGGCAGGCGCCGCAGGACCGGCGGGCGACCCCGGCACAGCAGGTACGGCGACCGCCCCCGGCGTCGCGGGTGACCCCGGCCTTGAAGGCACCACAGGCCTCGGCTCTGCGGGGGCCCTTGGCTCTGCGGGTGTCGCGGGCGTGGCGGATTCGGCGAGTGCCGCGGGCGCCGCGGACATGCCGGGTGGCCCTGGCGCATCAGGTACGGCAGCCGCTCCCGGCACGGCAGGTTTCACCAGCTCTGCGGGCGCCGCAGGCGTAGCGAGCGCGGCCGGCACCGCGGGGACCTCCGATACCGCAGGCGCGGCAGGAGTCCTTGGCGCTGCAGCCGTCCCCGGACCCGAAGGCCCGGTAGGCGCCGCAGGCGCGGCGGGGACGGCGGGCGCGGCGAGCACCGCCGGCGTGCCCGACACCGCAGATGCCGCGGACACGGCGGGCACCCTCGCCCCTGCAACCGCCTCCGGCACCGCAGGCGCGGCGGGCACGCCAGGTGCAGCGGGCAGGGCGGCAACCCCCGGTGCCGCAGGCATCTCCGGTCCCGGAACCGCCGCAGGCAAGGCGGGAGCCCCCGGCGCGGCAGACGTAGCAGGTACGGCAGCCGCCCCCCGTGCCGCAGGCACCCCCGGCCCTGCAGGCTCTCCGGGCAAGACAGGCACCACAGGTACAGCCACCACCCCCAGCCCCGCCACCACCCCGCACCCCGCAGCCGCCGCCCCGCACCCCCCAACCACCCCCACCCCCACTTCCACCCCCGGCCCGCCCCGCCCCCGCGGCCTGCGCGCCTGGTTCGCGGCCGGCCCTCGCGTCGCCGGTCAGGACCGGCCACGTGGTCTGCGGGCCTGGCTGGCCCGGCGGGTCACTGCCCGGATCGCCGCCGAGGCCGTCACCGAGCCGTATGCCGCCGCCCGGCTGCTGGCGCGGCTGCAGGCGGTCGGGCCGCTCGCCGTGGTGCCCCGCCCTCCGGCCCGCCGCGCCCCCGCCCCGCCACCGGTACCGGCGCCGCCCAGCGTCACCCACGGCGAGCACGCCCGGCGCCGCCGCGCCCCGGCCCCGGCGGTGCCCGTCATCGGCGTGGCCACCGGCTCCGCCCGCCTGTATCCGGCCGGCTCCTCGGCGCAGTGGCCCGCCCCGGCCCCGGCCGGCGAGCGCCGACGCCCCTGAGGCCCGGCCTCGCACCCCGTGCTCCGCGCGGACAGCCGAGCGGCAGAACGGCCGAGCGGCCGAGCGGCCGAGACCAGCCCCGGGGCATCGCGGGAGGGGCGAGACCGCCCCCGGACAGCCCTCCGGGCGCCCACCCCCAACCCGCACTCCGCCACTCGCGCCCCGCCCTCCGCACCCCGCCACCCAGCCCCGCCACTCACCACCCCCGGGAGCCACCACCCCCGCCCCCGCACCCCGCCACTCACCACCCACCCCCGCCCCCGGGAGCCAGAACAAAGGGGGAGCCGGGCGCAGGCGTCGAATGCCTCCGACATAGGCTTCGGGCATGACAAGAGCGCAGCAACTAGCCGCTGTTGAGGGCCATTTGGGCAGACCGGGACCGGTGCTCAGGGTCAACTCGGCAGCAATGACCGCCCAGTTGGGCGGGGTCATGACACCTGCGCGGCGAGACGGCTCGAAACTCGCTCAAGAAACGGTGGAGTTGGGGCCGGGTTCCGGCTCGAGCACGGTTGTCCGGCCGCACACCGTGTCGATAGCGTTCGACCCGCTTCACGGCACGGGCCCGTTTGCGCCGCTGCAGGCCGCCCCCACCACCGCGCCCTCACCGGCCGGTCCGGGTGTGCCTGTGACGACTCAGCGGCGAGGGGAGGGCGCGCGGGCATGAGCATCACCGACAAGGCGCCGCAGCGGACCACGGCACCGCAGGGCGAACGCATCGCGGACTGGGCGGACGGCCGGCTCGGCATCTACCAGTGGCGCACCCTGATGCGCAAGGTCTTTCCCGAGCACTGGTCCTTCATGTTCGGCGAGATCGCGCTCTACAGCTTCATCATCCTGATCCTCACCGGCCTGTACCTGACCATGTTCTTCAACCCGAGCATGGCCCACACCGTCTACGAGGGCCCGCACGTCCCGCTGCAGGGCGTGCAGATGTCGGAGGCCTACGCCTCCACCCTGCGCATCAGCTTCGAGGTGCGCGGCGGCCTGTTCATCCGCCAGCTGCACCACTGGGCCGCCCTGACCATGATCGCCGCGACCATGGCGCACACCCTGCGGCACTTTCTGACCGGCTCCTTCCGCAAGCCCCGCGAGCTGAACTGGCTCATCGGCGTGGTCCTGCTGGTGCTGGTCACCCTGGAGGGCTTCTTGGGCTACTCGCTGCCCGACGACCTCCTCTCGGGCACCGGCCTGCGCATCGCCGAGGGCGTCACGCTGGCCATCCCGCTGGTGGGCACCTACCTGACGATGTTCCTCTTCGGCGGCGAGTTCCCCGCGACGGACGTCATCCCGCGCTTCTACAGCTTCCACATCCTGCTGCTGCCCGGCATCATCCTGGCCCTGGTCACCGTCCACCTGATCCTGGTCATCTACCAAAAGCACACCCAGTTCCGCGGCCCGGGCCGCAACCAGCAGAACGTGGTCGGCCAGCCCCTGATGCCGCACTACGCGGCCAAGGCCGGCGGCTTCTTCTTCCTGGTCTCCGGCGTCCTGGCCCTGATGGCGGGCATCGCCCAGATCAACGCCGTGTGGGTGTACGGGCCCTACCGGCCCGACCAGATCTCCCAGGGCTCCCAGCCCGACTGGTACATGGGCTTCCTGGAGGGCGCCCTGCGCGCCTTCCCCGCCTGGGAGTTCGCCGTCGCCGGCTACACCGTCAACATGGGTGTACTCGTCCCGGCCGTGGTGCTGCCCACCCTGCTGATCGCCATCGCCTGCCTGTGGCCCTTCATCGAGGCCTGGATCACCGGGGACAAGCGCGAGCACCACCTGCTGGACCGCCCGCGCGAGCAGCCCACCCGCACCGCCTTCGTCTGCTCGCTGGCCGCCTTCTACCTGGTGCTGTTCTTCGGCGGCTCCAACGACATCCTCGCCGAGCGCTTCCACCTGTCGATGAACTCCATCACCTGGGCGGTGCGCATCGGGGTGTTCGTGGTGCCCGCCCTGACCTACGTCATCACCAAGCGGATCTGCATCGGCCTGCAGCTGCGCGACCGCGACAAGCTGCTGCACGGCCGCGAGACCGGCCGCATCAAGCGGCTGCCGCACGGCGAGTTCATCGAGGTCCACGAGCGCCTGGCCCGCGAGCAGGAGTACACCCTGCTCTCCCGCGAGGTCCACCCCGCACTGCCGGCCCCGGTGCGCGAGGACCGCGACGGCGTGCCCAACCCCAGGTCCCGCAGCGAGGTGCTGCGCCACCGGCTCAGCCGCTGGTTCAGCGACGGGCAGATCGCCAACCCCACCCCGCAGGAGCTGCAGCAGGCCCTGGACCACCTCGGCCACGGCGCGGACGGCCACGCCAACGGCCAGGTCAACGGCCATGCGGGCGGCCAGGACAATGGCCGGCCCGACGCTTTGGAGCAGCGCGGCACGGACCGGCACGTGCACTGACGCGAAGCGGCCCGGCCCCGGCAGCCGGGCCCGGCACGGACAGCGGCGCGGGTGACCAGGGGACGGGTCACCCGCGCCGCGCCGTTGCGCCCCGGCCGGGCCCGCCCCCGCCGCAACGGCCCGCCCCGGACAGGGGCGTTGGACCGGCCGGGCGGCGCGGACACACCCCCGATTCGCGTGACCCACGTCACTTTGAGCGGCTCTTGGTGTAGGGGCCCGCCCGTGTCACTATTTCTGCAAGCCTCCCCTGCCCAAAAGACGTGCCCCCTCCTTCGGAGCGTGGAGCCCTTGGCTGCGGGGGAGTTGCGCCGAAGGACCCGCCGAACACCCGCCTGCGCGCGCACACCTGACGGGCCCTCACCCCCAAGCCCCCCTCGCACCACCACCGGCCGGCGCCGCCGCCGCGGCACGCCCGCTCCCGCGGCCCCGCGCCCCGCTCCCGCGCGCCCGCCCCACCCGGCGCGCCCCGCCCCCGCGCACGACGGGCACCGCCCGCACCACCCCGCCCGGCGCCCGGGCGCAGCCCTGCCGGGCCCCGGCGCGCCGCCTTGCAACGTGCCGCCGCTCACCGGCGCCGTAATCCATCTCTGGAGGAATGATGTCGGGAACCGCCGATCTGGCCGGTGTCTACGCTGCCGTCGAGGAATCCGCCGGGCTGCTGGACGTGGCCTGCGACCGCGACAAGGTGTGGCCCATCCTGGCCGCCTACGAGGACGTCCTGCCGGGCGCCGTGATCGCTTTCCGGGTGGCCACCAACGCCCGCCACGAGGGCGAGTTCGACTGCCGCTTCACCGTGCCGCGCGCCATCGACCCCTACGCCGTGGCCGTGGAGAAGAACCTCACCGTCCAGAGCGGCCACCCCATCGAGTCGCTCCTGGCGGAGGTGCAAAAGCACTGCGCGGTGGACAGCTACGGCGTCGACTTCGGGGTGCTGGGCGGCTTCAAGAAGATCTGGGTGTACTTCCCCGGCGGCCGCCACGAGAGCCTCGCCCACCTGGCCGAGATCGACTCCATGCCGCCCGCGCTGGCCGCCACCGAGGACTTCTTCGCCCGCTACCACCTGGCCGACCAGGTGGACCTGATCGGCATCGACTACGCCAGCCGCACCATGAACGTGTACTTCGCCGCCTCCTCCGAGGTCGTGGCCCCCGAGACCGTCCTGGCGATGCACCGCGAGATCGGCCTGCCCGACCCCAGCGAGCAGATGCTCGACTTCTGCCAGAAGGCCTTCGGCATCTACACCACCCTGAACTGGGACACCCGCAACGTCGAGCGGATCGCCTACAGCGTCAAGACCGAGAACCCGCTGGAGCTCTCCGCCCGCCTGGGCACCAAGGTCGAGCAGTTCCTCAAGAACGTCCCCTACGGCACCGACACCCCCAAGATGGTCTACGCCGCCGTGACCGCGAGCGGCGAGGAGTACTACAAGCTCCAGTCGTACTACCAGTGGCGCACCGACAGCCGGCTGAACCTTTCCTACGTCGGCGGGCGCTCGGCGTAACCCGCCCCGCCTTCCCCCCCCTTGTGCCCGCCCGCCCGCCGGGGCGCTCTTCCGGCACCCGCACCGCCTATCGAAAGGGAACAGCCGCAATGTCTACTGAAGCCACCCTCGCCCGGTTCCGCGAGTACATGGTCGGCCCCTCGCGGTTCATGAGCCTGCTGTCCGTCTTCGAGCTCGGCCTCGTCGACCAGCTGCGCGCCACGCCCGGCGCGAGCGCGGACCAGCTCGGCCAGGCCGTCGGCGCCAAGCCCGACGCCGTGGAGCAGCTGCTGTTCCTGATGGTCAAGGAGGGCTTCGTCGCCCAGGACGAGGACGGCGGCTACCGCCTGGACGCGCTGGCCGAGGTCGCCGAGCACGACCTCAAGCGCGCCCTCACCTACATGAACATGATCAAGGTGGTGGCGCTGCGGCAGCTGTTCTACCTCACCGACAGCGTGCGCACCGGCACCATCGTGGGCCTCAAGGAGCTCTACGGCGCGGGCGAGGGCACCCTGTACGACGCGGTGGCCGACCACAGCGACCTCAACGACGCCTGGCTGACGCTGATGAACAACGTCACCGCCAACATCGACCCCTGGTTCTTCGCCAACATCGACGTGCCCGCCGGCGCCCAGGTCCTGGACGTGGCCGGCAACACCGGCCTGGGGGCGATCCACACCTATGAGCACAAGGCCTCCCCGGGGCTGAAGGTGACCACCTTCGACCTGCCGGAGAAGGAGAGCACCTGCCTGGAGAACTTCCAGAAGCACGGCGTGGCCGAGCACTGCTCCTTCATCGGCGGCAACGTCTTCGACGAGATCCCCCAGGGCTTCGACACCGTCCTGATCAAGCACTTCCTGGACATGTTCGACAAGGACGACGTCTTCACCATCCTCCAGGGCGTCCACCGCTCCCTGGAGCCGGGCGGACAGGTCCACATCATGGTGCCGGTCTACCCCGAGGACATCCGCGACACCGACAACTACAACGTCGACTTCTTCCCCGCCTTCTTCATCGGCTGCACCATGGGCCAGGGCGGCCCGCAGAAGATCTCCACCTACCAGAGCTGGCTGGAGGAGTGCGGATTCAAGGTCACCAAGGCCCTCACCAAGGACCCCGCCGAGGTGCCCCGCGACGTCATCCCCGTCCAGGCCATCCTGAGCGCCACGAAGGTCGGCTGACCCTTCCTCACCACCGCCTGCCCGGGCGCCCCGTGCGCGCCCGGGCCGCGGCCCGCCCGACGCCGGCGCCCCGCCCCGGCCCCGCTTTACGAACACGCGCCAACCGGCCCATGGAGGAGTCATGCCCCAAGCCACCGGGATCAACGAGGTGTGCTCGGCCATCGAGGAGGCCGCCAGGCTGGCGGGCGTGCCCGCCCGGCCCGACGCCGTGCGGCCCATCGTGGCCGCCTTCGCCGACGGCCTGCACGAGGCCGGCGTCGTCTACAGCGTCTCCACCAGCCAAAGCGCCCCGGCCGAACTCGACTTCACCCTCACCGTGCCCACCCGCGCCGGCGACCCGTACGCCACCGCGCTCGCCCACGGCTTCATCACGCCGGCCGGCCACCCCGTGGACACGCTGCTCGCCGACCTCCAGGGCCACTGCACCATCAGCGAGTACCTCGTCGACGGCGGCGTCGCCGGCGGCTTCAACAAGATCTACGCGCACTTCCCGCAGGACGTCCAGGACGTGGCCAAGCTCGCCGAGCTGCCCTCCATGCCGCCCGCCCTGGCCCGCAGCCTGGACCTGCTGGCCCGGCACGGCCTGAGCGACGTCGCGATGATCGGCATCGACTACCCGCGCCGCACCGTCAACCTCTACTTCACCCAGCTCTCCGAGCACAGCAGGGCCCCGAAGACCCTCCTGGCCCTGCACCGCGAACTGGGCTGGCCCGCCCCCGACGAGACGATGCTCGCCTTCGCCCGGCGCTCCTTCCGCATCTACACCACCCTGGGCTGGGACTCCGCCGGCATCGAACGGATCTGCTACGCCCCGCCGCCCGCCCGCGGCTGGGACCGCGCAGCCCTGCCGGTGCCCGTCACCGACCGGGTCGCGCACTTCGTCGACCACGCCCCGCGCGCCTACAGCGGCGAGCCCATCGTCATTGCGGCCGTGAAGTGGGCGCCCGAGGGGGCCTACCTCAACCTGGGGCCCTACTTCCAGCTCTCCCCGCTCATGCGCAAGGTGATCAGCGCCGTCCACAACGGAAAGCTCTGACACAGATCCACTTGTGAAATGCCTGAGCCGGGCTTGTGCCCAGCTCAGGCAATTTCTTTCCCCCGCCCGGAACAAACCTGCTCCAGGGGGCATTCCGCATTGTTTCCACCGGTGCGTGGACCCCCATGCCCATAATAAAGTTGAACATTACACAACGTCATGAGCGTACCGCCGAAACGGTGTTGATTTGCTCTGCGCAATCGGGCAAGATCGCACCGCGGAACGGGGGAATTCTGCGCCCCGAAGCGCCATCCCCCCACCATTCATCAAACGCACCCGCGCACCACGAAGGGGACACCCATGTCCGAATCCGCCCCGGCCCAGGGATTCACCGACGCGGCCGAACTGCGCCGCGCCAACCGGGCCACCGTCGAGCAGTACATGCACACCCGCGGCCAGGACCGGCTCCGCCGCCACGAGCTGTTCACCGAGGACGGCCGCGGCGGCCTGTGGACCACCGACACCGGATCCCCGGTCGAGACCGTGGGCCGCGACCGGCTCGCCGAGCACGCCGTATGGTCCCTCGACTGCTTCCCCGACTGGGAGTGGTACAACATCCAGATATTCGAGACCCAGGACCCCAATCACATCTGGGTGGAATGCGACGGACGCGGAAAGATCCGCTTCGGCGATTACCCCGAGGGCTACTACGAGAACCACTTCCTGCACTCGTTCGAACTGGAAAACGGGAAGATCAAGCGCAACCGCGAGTTCATGAACCCCTTCCAGCAGCTGCGGGCGCTCGGCATTCCGGTACCCGAGATCAAGCGCACCGGAATTCCCACCTGAGTATCCCTTCACCGCTGGATCGGAGTACGTCATGGAAGACGTTATACGGGAGATTCGTATCCGCGGGGCACTGCAGCAACCCGACTGGAGCGACCTTTCACAGCTGAACCGGGTCGGCGAAGCCCTCGCCTCCCGCCCCCCGCTCGTCCAGGGCGACGACCTGGCCACCCTGCGCACCCTACTGGGCAAGGTCGCCCGCGGCGAGGCCATGGTGCTGCAGTCCGGCGACTGCGCCGAGGACCCCCAGGAATGCACCCCCGCCTACGTCGCCCGCAAGGCCGCCCTGCTGGACGTCCTGGCCGGCTCGCTCGGCCTGATCACCGGCAAGCCGGTGCTGCGGGTGGGCCGCATCGCCGGCCAGTTCGCCAAACCCCGCTCCAAGCCCACCGAGATCGTCGACGGGGTCGAACTGCCCGTCTTCCGCGGCCACATGGTCAACGGCCCCGAACCCGACGCCGAGAGCCGCCGCCCCGACCCGCTGCGCATCCTCACCGGCTACATGGCCGCCGGCGACATCCTCGAACACCTGGGCTGGCGCGACCGCGCCGCCGGCCGCGACGTCGTCGAACCGATGGTGTGGACCAGCCACGAAGCGCTGCTCCTGGACTACGAGACACCCATGCTGCGCATGGACGACAAGGGCCGCCTCTTCCTCGGCTCCACCCACTGGCCCTGGATCGGCGAGCGCACCCGCCAGGTCGAAGGCGCCCACGTCGCCCTCCTGGCCCAGGTCAGCAACCCGGTGGCCTGCAAGGTCGGCCCCAGCATGGACGTCCCCGACCTCCTCGCCCTGTGCGAACGCCTGGACCCCTGGCGCGACGAGGGCCGCCTGACCCTCATCGCCCGCATGGGCGCCGACCAGGTCACCGGCAAACTGCCCCGCCTGGTCGAAGCCGTCCGCGAGGCCGGCCACCCCGTCATCTGGCTCAGCGACCCGGTGCACGGCAACACCGTCACCGCCCCCGGCGGCTACAAGACCCGCCTGCTGGACACCGTCGCCCGCGAGATCACCGGCTTCGTCCAGGCCGTCCAGTCCGCCGGCGGCACCGCCGGCGGACTCCACCTGGAGACCACCCCCGACGACGTCACCGAGTGCGCCAGCACCGAGGCCGACCTCGACCGCGTCGGCGAGCGCTACACCTCCTGCTGCGACCCGCGCCTCAACCCCGCCCAGGCCCAGCGCGCCGTCAACGCCTGGCCCGCCTGACCCACCGGCGACCACCCGCACCCCCCCCGCACCGAGGACTTCCACCATGACCGGCATACCCCCCATCAGCCCCTACCCCCTGCCCGCCGAGGGCGACCTGCCCCCGGCCGCCGTGTCCTGGACCGCCGAGGCCGACCGGGCGGTCCTGCTCGTCCACGACATGCAGCGGTACTTCCTCAAGCCCTTCCCCGACCCCCTGCGCCACCAGCTCATCACCCACGCCGCCCAACTGCGCGACCACTGCGCGGCGCTCGGCATCCCCGTCGCCTACACCGCCCAGCCCGGCGGCATGAGCGACGAACAGCGCGGCCTGCTCAAGGACTTCTGGGGCCCGGGCATGCGCCCCGCCCCCGAGGACCGCCAGGTCGTCGACGCACTCGCCCCCACCGCGCAGGACTGGCAGCTCACCAAGTGGCGCTACAGCGCCTTCTTCAAGACCGACCTGCTCGAGCGGATGCGCGCCGCCGGCCGCGACCAGCTCATCGTCTGCGGCGTCTACGCCCACGTCGGCGTCCTGGCCACCGCCATCGACGCCTTCACCCACGACATCCAGCCGTTCCTCGTCGCCGACGCCACCGCCGACTTCTCACAGGACTACCACCGCTCGGCCCTCACCTACGCCGCCGAGCGCTGCGCCCGGGTCACCACCGTCAAGGGGCTCTTCACATGACACCGACACCACCCACCCCCGACCTGCTGGCCCGCGCCCTGGACGGCCAGGCCGGCCCCTTCGCCCTGCTGCACCGGCCCCACACCACCGGCCCGCACACCCTGGAAGTCCTCACCGGCACGATCACCCGGCCCGCCACCCTGGCCGACATCCCCCTGCCCGACCGGCCCGGCCCCGGCGCCGGCCACGAGGTGCTGGTCCTCATGCCCTACCGGCAGCTGGCCGAACGCGGCTTCGCCTGCGCCGACGACGGCACCCAACTGCTCGCCATGACCGTCACCGGCCAGCAGCAACTTCCCCTGGACGAGGCCCTGTCCCGCATCCCGGACGTGCCCACCCCGCTGTCCGGCGGCGACTTCGACGTCGACGACGCCGCCTACGAAGACGTCGTGCGCCGCATCACCAAGGAAATGATCGGCACCGGCGAAGGCGCCAACTTCGTCATCAAGCGCACCTTCCTCGCCGACATCACCGACTACGGCCCGGCCAGCGCCCCCGCCCTCTTCCGCCGCCTGCTCAACGGCGAGAGCGGCGCCCACTGGACCTTCCTCATCCACACCGGCGAGCGCATCCTGGTCGGCGCCTCCCCCGAGCGGCACGTCAGCCTCAAGGACGGCACCGCCGTCATGAACCCCATCAGCGGCACCTACCGCTACCCGCCCTCCGGCTCCACCCTCGAAGGCGTCCTCCACTTCCTCGGCGACCGCAAGGAAACCGACGAGCTCTACATGGTCCTCGACGAGGAACTGAAGATGATGGCCCGCATCTGCGACACCGGCGGCCGCGTCGTGGGCCCCTACCTCAAGGAAATGGCCCGCCTGGCCCACACCGAGTACTTCATCGAGGGCCGCACCGATCGCGACGTGCGCGACATCCTGCGCGAGACGATGTTCGCCCCCACCGTCACCGGCAGCCCCCTGGAAAGCGCCTGCCGCATCATCCACCAGTACGAGCCCGGCGGCCGCGGCTACTACAGCGGCGCCGCCGCCCTCATCGGCCGCGACGAGAGCGGCGAGCGCGTCATGGACTCCGCCATCCTCATCCGCACCGCCGACATCAACGACCAGGGCCGCCTGGCCATCGGCGTCGGCGCCACCATCGTGCGCCACTCCGACCCCGCCTCCGAAGCCGCCGAGACCCGCGCCAAGGCCGCCGGCCTGGTCGCCGCCCTGGGCGGCACCACCCCCCAGCGCTTCGCCGACCACCCCCAGGTGCGCCGCGCCCTCCAAGGCCGCAACGACACCATCGCCGGCTTCTGGCTCTCCGACATCCCCGCCCGCGCCGCCGCCCAGCCCGACCTGGCCGGCCGCCGCGTCCTGGTCGTCGACATGGAGGACACCTTCACCTCCATGATCGACCAGCAGCTGCGCTCCCTGGGCCTGGACGTCACCCTGCGCCGCTACGACGAGGCCTACACCTTCACCGGCCACGACCTGGTGGTCATGGGCCCCGGCCCCGGCGACCCCCAGGAAGTGGCCCACCCCAAGATGGCCCACCTGCACACCGCGGTGGCCACCCTGCTGCGCGAACAGCGCCCCTTCCTCGCCGTCTGCCTCAGCCACCAGGTCCTGGGCCTCCAGCTGGGCCTGCGCCTGCGCCGCCGCGAGGTGCCCAACCAGGGCGTGCAAAAGCAGATCGACCTGTTCGGCGCCCCCGAACACGTCGGCTACTACAACACCTTCGCGCTGCTGAGCGAGCACGAGGAATTCACCCCCACCGGCGTGCCCGGCCTCACCGGCGGCCCCGTCCAGGTCAGCCGGGACCCGCACAGCGGCGAGGTGCACGCCCTGCGCGGCCCCGGCTTCGCCTCCCTGCAGTTCCACCCCGAATCCGTCCTGACCCGCGAGGGCCCGCGCATCGTCGGCACCGCGCTGGCCGGCCTCCTGGCCCCGGCCCGCACCCCCGACCCGGCCTGAACCGCCCCACCCACTGCCGGGCCGGCGCCCACCCCCGAGCGCCGGCCCGGCCCCTCACCCCTGCCAAAGCCGCGCTGTGGCCGCACCGTTGAAGGATTCATCCATGTCTGATGTACGGCGTTCCGAGACGCTGACGGGCTCCCTCGAGGTGGCCTTCCCCGAGTTCCGCACGCCGCCCGCGGAGCCGCTGGGCCTGCTGTCCGCCTGGCTGAAGACGGCCACCGAGCAGGGCGTACGCGAACCGCGCGCCCTGGCCCTGGCCACCGCCGATGCGCGGGGGCGCACCTCCTCGCGCATCCTGGCCGTCAACCAGGTCACCGACCGCGGGATCGTGTTCATCACCCACGCCGGCAGCCAGAAGGGCCGCGAACTGGCCGCCAATCCCTGGGCGTCGGGGGTGCTGTACTGGCGCGAGACCAGCCAGCAGATCACCGTGGCCGGGCCGGTGCGCCAGTTGCCGCGCGCCGCCGCGGAGGAACTGTGGGCGGCGCGCGCGGTGTTCACCCACCCCATGTCGAGCGTGTCGCTGCAGAGCGAGCCGCTGCGCGACCTGGACCACCTTGAAGAGATCCGGGCCAGGGCGCTGCAGCTGGGCGAGCCGCCGCGGGCGCTGCCCTGCCCCGACACGTTCGTGGCCTTTGTCCTGGAGCCGGACGCCGTGGAGTTCTGGGCGAACGGCACCGACCGGCTGCACGAACGGCTGCGCTACGACCGCACCGACAGCGGCTGGGACACCACCCGCCTGCAGCCCTGACCCCCTGCCCCCACCCGTACTTCGGAGATGCGATGACCGCCCCCGCCGCCGCCCCGGTGTTCACCAACCACCTCGAGCTGCGCGCCCGCAACCGGCGGGCCGTGGAGCAGTACATGGAGACCGGGCGCGAGGCCCGGCTGCGCCGCTACACCCTCTACACCGAGGACGGCACCGCCGCCCTGTTCAACACCGACATCGGCCGCCCCATCACCGTCCAGGGCCACGCCAGGCTGCAAAAGCACAACGAACTCTCCCTGCAGGTGCTGCCCGACTGGCAGTGGTCCGACGTGCAGATCTACGAGACCCAGGACCCGGCCGTCATCTGGGTGGAGTGCGAGGGCGAGGGCACCATCCGCTTCCCCGGCTATCCCGAGGGCCACTACCGCAACCACTTCATCCACGGCTTCACCCTGGAGAACGGACGCATCGCCGCCAGCCGCGAATACACCAACCCCATCGAACACATGCGGGCCCTGAACATCGACACCCCACACATCCAACGCGACTGGATCCCCTCCTGAACCACACCGGTGGGGGCCGCCGGCCAACGGCCGGCGGCCCCCACCGGTGTGCGGGAAAAACCCCGCGGCGGCTCAGAGCTCGCCGCGCCCGGCCTTCAGCGCCGCCGCGGTGTCCACCACGCGGCGTGCCTGGTGGCGGGCGGCCTGCAGGGCGACCTCGCCCGGCGCCCCGTCGTTCGCGACGTGCGAGGTGCCGTAGGGGTTGCCGGACTGGAACTGGATGGGGTCGGTGTAGCCGGGGGGCACGATGATGCCGCCCCAGTGGTAGAAGGTGTTCGACAGCGCCAGGATCGTCGACTCCTGCCCGCCGTGGGCGGTGTTGCTGGCGGTGAACGCGGAGAACACCTTGCCTGCGATCTTGCCCGCGAACCACAGCGGGCCGGTGGTGTCGATGAAGGCGCGCAGCTGGCTGGCGGGGTTGCCGAACCGGCTGGGGGTGCCGAACAGGACCGCGTCCGCCCAGGCGAGATCGTCGTGGGTGGCCTCGGCGACATCGGCGGTGGCCGCGCGGTGCTCGACCCAGGCGGGGTTGGCGCTGATCGCCGCGTCGGGGGCGGTCTCGGCGACCTTGCGCAGCCGCACGGTGGCGCCCGCCTTCTCCGCACCCTCGGCCACGGCCTGAGCCAACGTGTGCACGTTGCCGGTCGCGCTGTAATAGATGATTGCAACGTTCACAGGTTCCACAGCTGTTTCCTTTTCTTCGCGTGCTTTAACGGGTGGTGCCAGAAGCCGGCCGCCCCCGTGGGAGACGGCCGTACCCCTGTGGGAAAAACATCCGGCAGCGGGCGGGGGCACAGGCCGGGAAGAACATCCGTGCGCGGACCGCGGTCCGCCCCGCGGGGCGCCGCCGGCGGTGTGGCACTGTCGGCGGCCCCCGTCGACCGGAGCCGTGCGTCCCAGGTCAGAGCCTGTGTCATAACCCCGGCCGGGACGGAACCTGGCGCACCGGGCGGCCGCCGCGCACGGCGGAGCCCGGACCTGCTGGTGATCCGCGGATCGAAGTCAGCTGCACGGCAATTCTCCTCGGCGGTCGGTGCGACCTCGAAGGCCCGAAGTCGCGGGCGGAGAACGGGGATTCCGGCGCCGGGCGACCGGGGGACGGGAGCCCGGCGGGAATTCGATCTCCAGCCATACGACGACGCAGCCCGTTGTAATGTGAGGTGACGCGCGCCACCTTCAGGGCGACGCCGGAACGAACTGGTGAAGTCGGGGCGCAGTCAAGGGAGTTGGCGACACCATGAGCAAGCACGTGGAGCCGGAGGACAGCCGGCTCGACCCCGGCCTGCGCGCCGTACTCAGCGAGCGCCGGCAACTGATCAACCTCGCCTACCGGTTCCTCGGCTCGCTGGCCGACGCCGAGGACGTGGTGCAGGAGACCTACGCCCGCTGGTATGCGATGTCCGAACGCCGGCGCGAGGCGGTCGCCGCCCCCGGCGGCTGGCTGACCACCGTGGCCAGCCGCATCTGCCTGGACCTTTTGGGCTCGGCCCGGGCCCGGCGCGAGCGGTATGTGGGGGAGTGGATCCCCGAGCCGCTGCCCGACCGCATGGAGTGGATCAGCGGGCCGGAGGAGGCCGCCGGCGACCCGGCCGACCGCATCACCCTGGACGAGTCGGTCAACATGGCCTTCCTCGTCGTCCTGGACGCGATGACCCCGGCCGAACGCGTCGCCTTCATCCTCCACGACGTCTTCCACTACTCCTTCGCCGAAGTCGCCGAGATCGTCGGCCGCAGCCCGGCCGCCTGCCGCCAGCTGGCCTCCTCCGCCCGCCGCCGCATCAGCGCCGCCCGCAGCACACCGGCGGCCGCCACCACCCACCGCGCCGACCTGGTGCGCGACTTCAAACAGGCCTGGGCCGCCAAGGACATCGAGGCCCTCGTCGGCCTGCTCGACCCCGACGCCACCACGATCGCCGACGGCGGCGGCCTGGTCAGCGCCCAGCTGCAGCCGGTCACCGGCGGCCAGGCCATCGCCCGCGTCTTCGCCGACGTCGCCGGCCGCGCCCCGGACCTGACGATCCTGGAGCGCACCGTCAACGGCCAGCCCGGCCTGGTGGCCCAGCAGGACGGCGTCACCGTCTCGGTGCTGGCCTTCGACTTCGAGGGCGAGCGCATCAAGCACATCTGGGCGGTGCGCAACCCCGAGAAGCTGCGCCCCTGGACGGCCGGCTGACCCGCCGCGGGACGGCGCGCCCCGGTCCCGGCACCCGGCCGGGCACCGGGACCGGCTGCGGGCGCGGTCAGCCCTGCCGGGGCGGGGCCAGGGGAACCTTGTAGCTCTCCAGGTGACTGATCGCGTCCCCGACGAAGGTGAACACGTCGCAGAAGAGGAACTCCGCGCTCGCGCCGGTGGGCAGCACCAGCGCGGCCCGCCCGGTGGCCACCACCGTGTCGCCCTCCTCGATCAGCCGGTCGACCGTGATCCGCGGACGCTGCACGACGCCCTCGGCCACCACGTCGTCCTTGTTCTGCACCACGCCCCGCAGCGCGTCCTTGCCCTGCACCCGCAGCTGGCCCAGGCTCTCCCACACCACGTCGTCGGTCACCAGGGCCAGGACCTGCTCGTGGTCGCCGCTGAGGACCCCGTCGCGGTACCGCTCCACGATCGCTTTGTGTTTGCTCATGTCATATGACTATTTGATACGGCTAGGAGGGCGCTGGAATCCTGCCAGAAGGTGCCGCCCGGCGGGCCGGGCCGCCTCACATTCCCACCGGCTGTCTCGTCGTATGCCATGACGGCAGATTCCGGCCAAGGGAGCAAGCGAGACGATGACGACGCAGACCGCGCCAGACGACGACCGGCTCGAGACGGACCTGAGCACGGTCCTGAGCGAGCGGCGTCAGCTGATCAACCTCGCCTACCGCTTCCTCGGCTCGCTGGCCGACGCCGAGGACGTGGTGCAGGAGGCCTACGCCCGCTGGTACGCCATGACGCCCGCCCAGCGCGAGGCGGTCGCCTCGCCCGGCGGCTGGCTGACCACCGTGGCCAGCCGCATCTGCCTGGACCTTTTGGGCTCCGCGCGGGCCCGGCGCGAGCGGTATGTGGGGGAGTGGATCCCCGAACCGCTGCCCGACCACTCCGAGTGGATCAGCGGCCGCTCGGCGGGCACCGCCGACCCGGCCGACCGCATCACCCTGGACGAGTCGGTCAACATGGCCTTCCTGGTGGTCCTGGAGTCCATGACCCCGGCCGAACGGGTCGCCTTCATCCTCCACGACGTCTTTCGCTACTCCTTCGCCGAAGTGGCCGAAAGCGTCGGCCGCAGCCCGGCCGCCTGCCGCCAGCTGGCCTCCTCCGCCCGCCGCCGCATCCGCAGCGCCCAGCAGGCCCCCGCCACCGCCACCGCCCGCCGCGCCGACCTGGTGCGCGACTTCAAGCAGGCCTGGGAGGCCAAGGACATCGGCGCCCTGATCAGCCTCCTGGACCCCGACGCCACCGGGCTGGCCGACGGCGGCGGCCTGGTCAACGCCGCACCCCCCACCGGCGGCGGCGAGCAGATCGCCCGCTACCTGGTCACCATCACCGCCAAGGCGCCCGCCATGACGATCCTGGAACGCACCGTCAACGGCGAGCCCGGCCTGGTCGTCCAGCAGAACGGCGTCACCGTCTCGGTGCTGGCCTTCGACTTCGCCGGCGAGCGCATCAAGCACCTGTGGGCGGTGCGCAACCCCGAAAAACTCCGCCCCTGGACCACCGGCTGACCCCCGCCCGCGCCCCGGCGGCGCGGGCGGCTGTCACATCCGGGCGGGCTGCGCGGTCTGAGCTGTGTACACACCAGCACGGCAGAGGAGCCCACCATGGACGCTCGCTTGAACCTTTTCGACAACCCCGTCTCGGCCGCCTTCGTGAAGTACCTGGCCGCGGCGGGCAAGGCGGCAGCGGACTCCACGCTGCCCGCGTCGACGCAGGAACTGGTCAGGCTGCGCGCCAGCCAGATCAACGGCTGCGGCTTCTGCATCGACATGCACACCAAGGAGGCCGCCCACGCCGGGGAGAGCCAGGTGCGCCTCAACCTGGTCGCCGCCTGGCGCGAGGCGACGGTCTTCACCGAGGCCGAACGCGCCGCCCTGGAACTGGCCGAACAGGGCACCCGTGTCGCCGACGCGGCCGGCGGGGTCAGCGAGGCGGCCTGGGCGAACGCCGCCCGCCACTACGACGAGGACCAGCTGGCCGCCCTGCTGGCCACCATCGCCCTGATCAACGCCTTCAACCGGCTCAACATCATGGCCCAGCAGCCCGCCGGCCACTACCGGGTCGGCCAGTTCACCTGAACCGCCCCCCACACCCGGGGGGGAGGGGGCGAACCGCCCGCGGCCCGATGCGGGCCGCGGGCGGCGCCGGCTCAGCTGATCTTCATGGTCGCCATCATGCCCATCGCCGAGTGGTCCAGCATGTGGCAGTGGTAGACGTAGGAACCCCGGTAGGAGTCGAAGGTCGCCTGCAGCTTGACCGTCTCCCCGGCCGCCACGATCACCGTGTCCTTCAGCCCCGCCTCACCCGGCGCCGGCGGCTTGCCGTTGCGCTCCAGGACCCGGAACTGCACCAGGTGCATATGGAAGTTGTGCGGCACCCGCGCATTGGCGTTGGTGACCGTCCACACCTCACTGGCCCCGAACCGGATGCTGGCATCCACCCGCGCCGGGTCGTACACCTTGCCGTCCATGAAGCCCTTGGGGTGCGCCACCCCCTCCTCCATCTTCATCACCACCGTCCGCTCGTTGGTCGGCGTGGGCAGCGCCGGCAGCGAGCGCAGCACCGCGGGCACCGCACTGCTGTCGGCGGCCGTGCGCACCACGTCGAACCGCATCACCTGGCCCACCTGCTCGGCGCTGCCGGCGAAGATGATGGTGTTCTCCAGCACCACCTTCTCGCCCACCTTGTAGCGGGAGAAGTCCACGACGGCGTCGATGCGCTCGCCCGGGGACAGGGTGAGGGTGTCGGTGGTGTGCGGGCGCGGCAGCAGCCCGCCGTCCGAGCCGATCTGGACGATCTCGCTGCCGTCGGCCAGCCGCAGCCCCAGGAAACGCTGGTTGGACATGTTGGCCAGGCGCAGCCGGTACTTGCGGGCGGCGACCTGGAAGTAGGGGTAGGGCGCGCCGTTGACCAGCAGCGTGGAGCGCTGCTGGTCGTCCATGACGTACACGAGCTGCCCCGCCGCGTCGAAGTGCGCGTCGCGGATCGCGATCACCACGTCGTACTCGCCCTTGGGCAGCGGCAGCTTGTCCTCGACGGCGTCGGTCAGCAGGTAACTGCCGTGCAGCCCGCGGTAGACGTTCTCCGACTCCATGTGGTGGGCGTGGTCGTGGTACCACAGCGAGGCGTGCGGCTGCCTGTTGGGATAGGTGTAGGCGCGCACACCGCCCGGCGCCAGGGTGTCCATCGGGTCGCCGTCGTTGGCCTGGGTGACCGAGGCGCCGTGCAGGTGCGAGGAGGTGGCCACGTCCAGCTCGTTGTGCTGGCGCACGACGACGGTGCGCCCCGAGCGCGCCTTGATGGTCGCGCCGGGGAAGTTCCCGTCGTAGGTGAGCAGATCGGTCTGGATGCCCGGCAGGATCTCCTTGCGGACCCGGCGGGTGGTGACGTCGTAGTAATCGGTGGTCGTGGTGCGCAGCGTGGGTCTGAGGACCGGCATCTGCGGCATGGGTACGGTGAACAGCTCGGGTATGGCCGCGGCGGCCGCGGCCGGGCTGGCCTTGGCGCGGTCCACGCCGAGCAGGGGGGTGAACGACGCCCCGGTGAGCCCTACGCCCGCGGCGGCGAGTCCGGTGCCGAGCAGACGGCGTCGGGTGACCATGGTGCCCTCCTAAGTACATGCGTACGTGAGTGAGAAAACGGGCAACCGCGAAGGGGCCGGCCGCACGGGGTGACAAAGAGCGCGGCCGCGTCAAGCCGTGCGGTGCCAGCCGTAGTTCACCAGCCGCACCTCGAGATTCACTCGGATCCGCATGGTCCCGGTCCGCCCCGCTTTCACCCCTCCCGGCATCGCGCGCGGCGCCCGGCCGGCGCACACTGCGCATGACCCGCCCCGGCGTGAAGGAGACACGGCACGATGCCCACGAACCCGCAGCCCGGCCACGCGCCAGGACCGGTCCTGCTCGGCCCGCACGAGACCGGCGCCCCCGGGCGCGGACCGGTCAGCGTGGTGTGGGCGCTGCGCGGCCGGGGCCGCGACCTGGACGCCGCCGTGGTGCGGCTGGCGCCCGGCACGGACCTGGGCGAGGACGCCGGGGCCGGGCACGGCCTCCTGCTCACCGTGCTGGCCGGCGAGGGCGAACTGCGCCTGGCCGGCACCCGCTTCCCGCTCGCCCCCGGCGCCCTGGCCTGGCTGCCCGCCCGCACCCCGCACGCCCTGCGGGCCGGCGCCCGGGGCCTGACCTACACCACCGCCCACCGCCACCGGCCCCCCGCCCCCGCCGACTTGGGCGACCCGGCCTGCCTCCTGGCCCACGTGTGCCCCCACTGCGACCACCTGACCCCCGACGGCGCCCGCTTCTGCCCCCACTGCGGCCACCCCCTCTGGGAAACCACCCCCGGGGCCGGGGCGGGGTGAGGGCGGGGCGGGCCCTTCCCGTCCGGGGGCGGGCGCCTGCACCACCGCCTCGGCGTCCGGGGTGAGGGCGCGGGCTCTCAGCGCCCCGTGCCCCCCGCCGCCGGTGCGGGCTCGAAGACCAGGATGAAGAAGCGGGCGCCGGGCGAGCCCAGCGGCACGGCCGCACACATGGTCACCAGCCCGGCCCGGGAGGGCAGATGCTCGGCGCAGCACCGCTCGGCGCCGGCCGGCGGGCCCGCCGGCCCGGGCCAGGGAAAGCGCACCGGCCGCGTCGCCCCGCTGGGCTGGACGTAGGTCACCGGATCCGAGCGGTAGATGGGCCCGGCCACCGGGTCGGCCTCCACCTCCTGGTCCAGCTCCCGCAGGTCACCGTTGCCCGGGTACTGCGCCACGGCCTTGCGCAGCTGCGCGGCCAGCGGCCGGGCCCACTGCCGCTCCCAGTCCAGCAGGTGGTGCTCGCGCGCGGTGTGCCGCAGCAGCATGTAGCGCATCAAGTTGCGCTCCGGCAGCGCGGGCCGGGCCCCCGGGGCGCGCGGGAACGTGGCGGTGAACGCCTCGTTGCAGGCCAGTACGTTCCAGGCGACGTCGTTGACGTAACAGGGCCTGCTCACACTGGTCACCGCCTCGTGCCAGGCGCCGTGGATGTCCTGCCCGGCCAGCGGGTCCTGGGGCCGGGGCGGCTCGTACCCCAGCGCGTACACGTACAGCGCGGTGCGATCACCCTCCTCCAGACGCAGCACCTCACAGACCCGGTCCAGGAAGCCGGGGGCGGGGGCGGGCATTTCGCCGCGCTCCAGCTGGGCGTAGGTGCGCTCGGAGACGTACAGGAGCTGGGCGACCTGCGCCTGGGAGAGCCCCGGGGCGCGGCGGCCGCGGCCGGTGCGCGGGCGCAGGCCCACCGCGGCGGGCTCCAGCCGGCTCCGCTTGCCGCGCAGCAGCTGCCGCAGGGCGGCCTTATTGTCCACCGCCGGCCCTCCCGCCCATCCCGCCCGCGGCAGCCGCCCCCGGCAGTGACGGCCCGCCTGCCGCCGCACGGCGGCCGAGGCGGCACGTCCGCCGTCCGGCCGCCGCCGGGGGGTGCCTGTGGGGGCGCGGCGCGCGGCGGACGCCCCCGCGGCGCACCCCCACCGCGCCGCCCGCCGGTCTGCCCTGGCCCAGCCCCCGCATGTCGTCTCCGCTTCCCCCCACGGCCCGCCGCGCGGCCCAACGCGCGCACGAGCCACCCCTGTTCGTGCCGGAAGGGCGGCCCGCCGCACGCCGGCCCCGTCCGCCCGGCGCGCAGAGTACCCCGACACCCGCAGAGCGGTCACCTGCGTTGTCAGGGCACCGGCACCGCCCGCGCGGACGCCGCCCCGCTCCGGCGCCCCCTGGTGGCCGGTCCCGACACCGGCACCGGCCACCAGGGGATGAATGCGGACATATGGGTACGGTCAGGGGGTGGCGGGACACCGGACGCGCTCCGCCCGCCGCCCCGACCGCCCAGCAGAGAGCAGCAGCCATGGCCGAGTTCCTGACCGACATCAAGACCATCCGCGAGCGGGCCCGCCGGCAGATCGAGAAGGGCCCGGTCACCGACGCCTACGGCGCGGACCTGGAGCGCGTGCTCCTCGTCCTCAACGAGGCCCTCGCCACCGAGATCGTCTGCACCCTGCGCTACAAGCGGCACTACTACACGGTCTCGGGCCTGTACTCCGAGCCGGTGGCCGCGGAGTTCCTGGAACACGCCCAGGAGGAGCAGGAGCACGCCGACAAACTGGCCCAGCGCATCGTCCAGCTGGGCGGCGAGCCGGACTTCAACCCCGACACGCTCACCTCCCGCTCCCACGCGGAGTACGACGACAGCACCGACCTGATCGAAATGATCAAGGAGGACCTGGTCGCCGAACGCGTCGCCGTCGCCGCCTACACCGAGATCGCCCAGTGGCTGGGGGAGGGCGACCCCACCACCCGCCGCGTCTTCGAGGACCTGATCGCCCGAGGCGGAGCCCTCCTCGGTGACGGTGAAGGCCGCCGAGAGGACCGTGACGACCTGGTCGACCGCCACATAGCCGCCCTGCACCCCGGCGGTCACCGGGCCCTGCAGGGAGGGCGTGCCGCCCGGCCCGCCGCCCGCCGGCCGGGCGGTGTCGAACACACCGCTCCACACGGTCGGCCCGCTCGCGTCCGACGCCGTGGGCCCGCCGTCGCGGTCCGAGGCGTAGACCGCCTTCAGGACGTCGAAGACGCTCCCGGCGTCCTTGGCCGCCCCGCTCAGTTCCACCGTGACCTGCGCCGGCTCTTCTCCCGCACCGCTCACCGTCAATCCCTTTCCCTCGCTGTGCTCATCTGGCCGGGCCCCGCCCTCACCCGGAGGGCTCCTGCGGCACCGGATCCTCGCTCTGGGCGCCCGTCGCCCCGCCGTTGTCGCGCCGGCCGGTGCCGGCCTCGTCGGTCTCGGGCACCTCGTCCTCGCCGCCGCCGCCGTCGGAGGCCTCGGCCGTGTTCTGCGCCGCCTCCCAGGGGTCCTGGCCGTCGTCGGCCAGCTGGTCGGGCAGGTCCCTGGGCACCGGCGGAGTGCCGTCCGCACCGGGGGAGGGCGGTATCTGCTCGCTCACGGTGTCTCCTTTCCTCGGCGTCCCCGCCCCGGGCCGGACCGGCCCGGGGGGAGCTGGGGTGCAGGTACCCGCGCAGGGCGGGACAACTCGTACTGATCACCGTGGACCACCCGCGGCCGATCGGCGACACGGCGGCCGGGCAGGCACGCCGGTGCGGTGTGAGACTGCTCGTGTCACCCGGAACCCAGCACCCAGCACCCGGAAACCAGCACCCAGCACCCAGCCGAGTCGCGCAGCCCCGTGGCGAAGGGAGAGGACGTGCCGACATCGGAGCCGCCCAGCGGACTCGAGGATTTCCTCGCGGACCCCGACAACGCCGTACTGGACCTGGCCACCGCCGTCGCCCGGTGCGCCACCGCCCTGGGCGTGCCCCAGGCCGTGGTCTACCTCGCCGACCTCCAGCAGCGCCGCCTGATCCCGCTCAACGACGACGCGGCCGCCCTCGACGTGGACAGCTCACTGGCCGGCTGGGCCTACCGCACCCTGGCCCTGCGCGTGCAGGAATCCCCCGCCGGCGGCATGACCGCCTGGCTGCCCCTGCTGGACGGCGCCGAACGCCTGGGCGTGGTCGCCGTCCACACCCCCTTCCTGGACCCCGCGCTGCTGCGCCGCAGCCGGGCCCTGGCCTCCCTCCTGGCGATGATGATCACCTCCAAGCGGGCCTACAAGGACAACGTCGTCCAGCGCACCCGCTCCGAGCCCATGCGGCTGCCCGCCGAGATGCTCCGCGCCTTCCTGCCGCCGCGCACCATCGGCAACACCCACGTGGTCTCCACCGCCGTACTGGAACCCGCCTACGAGATCGGCGGCGACGCCTTCGACCACTGCCTCACCCCAACGGCCCTGCACGCCACGATCGTCGACGCGATGGGCCACAACCTGCTCTCCGGCCTGACCACCGCGGTGGCCCTGGCCGCCTGCCGCAACAGCCGGCGCACCGGCGCGGAGCTGCCCGAACTGCTGGAAGAGGTGGACGCGGCCATCAGCCTGTGGCTGCCCGACCAGTTCTGCACCGGCGTCCTGCTGCGCCTGGACCTGGCCGGCGGGGTGCTGCGCTGGTGCAACTGCGGGCACCCCCCGCCGCTGCTCATCCGCGACAACCGGCTCGTCGAGGGCGCCCTGGAACGCGAGGCGGACCCGCCCATGGGCTTCTCCGCCTTCCTGCGCGGCGCCGAGCGCCAGATCCACGAGACGACCCTGGAACCCGGCGACCGCGTGCTGCTCTACACCGACGGCCTGACCGAGGCCCGGCTGGCCGACGGCACCGAATTCGGACTCGAACGGTTCGCCGACTCCGTCATCCGCGCCTCCACCGGCGGCGAGGTCGCCGCCGAGACGCTGCGCCGGCTCATCCACTCCGTCCTGGACGCGCAGACCGACCGGCTCCGCGACGACGCCACCATCTTGATGATCGAATGGCATCCGCCCGGCCGGGAGCCGCGGCCCGCACACCGCTGAACGGCCCCGCTCGGCGCCCGCTGAACGGCCCGCTCAGCCCCGGCTGCTGCCCCCGGGCCCGCCCTTGTCCTCGTGGATGTCCTCCTGGGCGGCGGGGCT
Source organism: Streptomyces venezuelae (assembly GCF_008642355.1). Lineage (NCBI taxonomy): Bacteria > Bacillati > Actinomycetota > Actinomycetes > Kitasatosporales > Streptomycetaceae > Streptomyces > Streptomyces venezuelae. Next base: position 88,683 of record NZ_CP029193.1, on the reverse strand, counting down.
GGGCGTGAGGGTGTCGCCGGCCTCGCCGTCCTTGGCGTGCTCGCGCCGCTTGTCGGGTACCGGCCGCTCCTCGGCGTCCTCGACCTCCTCCAGGACCTCCTCGGCCGCGGTCTGCGCGGGATCGTGCTGGTGGTGCCGCATGGTGATGTCCTTTCCGTGTCCGGGCAGGTGCTGTGGCGTGTTCAGGGCAGGGGCGTGCCGCCGGTGGCGTTCATGATCTCGGCGGTGATGAAACTCGCGTGCTCCGAGGCGAGGAAGACATAGGCCGGGGCCATCTCCGCGGGCTGCGCGGGCCGGCCCAGCGGCGCCTGCTTGCCGAACTCCGTGGTGTCCGGCAGCGTCGCGGGGATCAGCGGCGTCCACACCGGGCCCGGCGCCACCGCGTTGACCCGGATCCCGTCCTCGACCAGCATCTGCGCGAGCCCCTGGGTGAACGTCACGATGGCGCCCTTGGTCATGGCGTAGTCCAGCAGGTGCGGGCTGGGCTTGTAGGCCTGCACCGAGGTGGTGTTGATGATGGAGGCGCCGCGCGGCATGTGCGGCACGGCCATCCTGCACAGCCAGAACATGCCGTACAGGTTGGTGCGCACCACCCGGTCGAACTGCTCGGTGGAGATGTCCGTGATGCCCTTGGGCTGCGACATCTGGTACGCGGCGTTGTTGACCAGTACGTCGATCCGCCCGAACTCGGTGACCGCGCGCTCCACGAGCCGCCGGCACTGTTCCTCCTCGCGGATGTCGCAGGGCACCGCAACGGCGCGGCGTCCGGCCTCCTCGATCCAGCGGGCGGTCTCCTGCGCCTCGCCGGCCTCGGCGGGCAGATGGGTGAACACGACGTCGGCCTCCTCGCGGGCCATCGCGATGGCCACCGCCCGCCCGATGCCCGAGTCGCCTCCGGTGATCAGCGCGACGCGGTCGCGCAGCAGTCCGGAGCCGCGGTAGGAGTCCTCCCCGTGGTCGGGCGGCGGGTCCATCGGCCCGGTCCAGCCGGGCACCTCCTGGTCCTGCTGGGGAAAGTCCGGGCGCGGTCCCTTGGAGGTGGGGTCCTGCGGGCCCTGCCGGCCGGGAGTGTCCGTCATGGGTGCTGCCTTTCGTGCGGGGGCGTACGGGCCGGGCGCGGACCGCTCCGGGCCCCGGGGGCGCCTCTCCCACCTTCCGCAAGACGCGAGCACCTCACCACCGGAAAGCGCGGGACGGCACCGCCCGGCTCGGCGCACCGGCGGCGCCGGCGCGGCCGCGGCCACCGGGTGCCCTGGCCCCCGACCGGCAAAACACCCCCCGCCGCCGGCCCGCCACGAGCACGGCAGGCATGTCCCGCCCGATCGGGGACAACCGGGAACCATGAAGATCCTTCTTGTCCTCCTCGTCCTCGCCGTCGCCGCCGCCTGGTATGTGAAGTCGCAAAAGCGCCGCTGACCTACTCCTGCTGCCCGCCCGCCCCGCCCGCTGCGGCGGGACGGCGCAGCGCGTCCAGCACGGCGCGCACCGCCGCCCCCGGCGGCGCGCCGCGGCGGACGGCCGCGGTGATGGTGCGGGTCACCGGCCGGGCCAGTTCGCGGGTGGCCACCCGGTAGCGGGCATCGACGGCCAGGCCGGGCAGCAGCGCGATCGACAGGCCCGCCTCGACGTGCTGCAGCGTCATCAGGTAGTTGCCGAACCGGGCCGCCACCCGCGGCTCGAAACGGGCCTGCCGGCACAGCCGCAGCGCCAGTCCGGCCATGTAGGAGTGCGGCAGGTCCAGCGTCCACGGCTCGTCCGCGAAGGCCGCCAGGTCCACCGGGCCGCGCCCGGCGGCCGGATGGGAGGGCGGCAGCACCAGCAGCACCGGGTCCCGGGCCAGCACCACCAGGTCCAGGTCCTCGCCCAGCGGCAGCTCACCGAAGTCGGTGGTGGTGATGGCCAGGTCCACATCCCCGCCGCGCAGCGCGGGCAGACTCTCGTGCGGTTCCAGCTGCACCACCTCCACCTGCAGGCGGGGATGCGCGGACGCCAGCGCGCGCACCGCCGGCACGGCCAGCGTGTGGATCGCGCTCTGGAAGGTGCCAAGGCGCACCAGCCCGGCCGGCTCCTGGCCCAGCCCGCGCACCTGCGCCTCGAGGCCGTCCATCTGCTCCAGCAGCGCCCGCGAGCGCCGCGCCAGAATCAGGCCCGCCGAGGTCAGCCGCACCCGCCGGCCGGTGCGCTCCAGCAGCCGGGTGCCCGTCTCGCTCTCCAGCACCGCCAGCTGCTGGGACACGCCGGAGGGGCTCATGTGCACGGCCTGGGCGACCGCCCGCACCGTGCCCAGCGTCTCCAGACGGCACAGCAGCCGCAGCCTCCAGGGATTCATCACACCCCCCATTGTCGGGCGGACCGCTGTGCGGCAGAGCCGAACAGCACCGTCACACATGTGCGATGGACGCACCGCTCGGGGGCGGCCTACCGTCGGCGCCATGGCTGCCACGACCCCCGCCGCGCCGTCCGCCCCCGCCGCCTTCTGGGACCGGGCCCAGGCCCATCTCGTGCGCTACGGCGCCGAGTTCACCCACGAGATCATCGAACGGGCCGCCGGGAGCCAGGTGTTCACCGCCGACGGCCGCACGATCCTCGACTTCACCTCCGGCCAGATGAGCGCCGTCCTGGGCCACTGCCACCCGCGCATCGTCGCCACCGTCCAGCAGCAGGTCGCCCGCCTGGACCACCTCTACAGCGGCATGCTCTCGCGCCCCGTGGTCGACCTGGCCGAACGGCTGGCCGGCACGCTGCCCGCGCCGCTGGCCAAGACGCTGCTGCTGACCACCGGCGCCGAGTCCAACGAGGCCGCCCTGCGGATGGCCAGACTCGTCACCGGCAGACACGAGGTCGTCTCCTTCGCCCGCTCCTGGCACGGCATGACCCAGGCCGCCGCCTCGGCCACCTACAGCGCCGGCCGCAAGGGCTACGGGCCCGCCGCGCCCGGCAACTTCGCCATCCCGGTGCCCAACTCCTACCGGCCCGACATCACCACCGCCGACGGCACACTGGACTGGCGCCGCCAACTGGACCTGGCCTTCGACCTGATCGACGCGCAGTCCACCGGCAGCCTGGCCGCCTGCCTCATCGAGCCGATCCTCAGCTCCGGCGGCATCATCGAACCGCCCCCCGGGTACGTGGCGGCGCTGCACGCCAAGTGCCGCGAGCGCGGCATGCTGCTGATCCTGGACGAGGCACAGACCGGACTGTGCCGCACCGGCACGTGGTACGCCTTCGAACGCGACGGCGTGGTCCCCGACATCCTCACGCTGTCCAAGACACTCGGCGCGGGCCTGCCGCTGGCGGCGGTGGTCACCAGCGCGGAGATCGAGCAGGAGGCCTACGAGCGCGGCTTCCTGTTCTTCACCACGCACGTCGCCGACCCGCTGGTGGCCGCGGTCGGCAACACCGTCCTGGACGTCCTGACAGAGGACCGCCTGGACGAACGCGCCCGAGAGCTGGGCCGGTTCCTGCGCGAGGGCCTGGCCGGCCTCGCCGCCCGCCACCACGTCGTCGGCGACATCCGCGGCCGCGGCCTGCTGGCTGGCCTCGAACTCGTCCTGGACCGCGGGACCAAGCAGACCTCGGACGCACTGGGCGCCCAGGTCACCCGGCGCTGCCTGGAACTGGGCCTGCACATGAACATCGTCCAGCTCCCCGGCATGGGCGGCGTCCTGCGCATCGCACCCCCCTTGACCACCACCCACGACGAACTCACCCGGGCCCTGACCATCCTGGACCAGACCCTGACAGAAACCTGCGCCACCCTCTGACACCCGGCACCCCGCGGGCACCTCCCTGGCGCGGGGAGCCGCACCGGGACCGCCGACGGCCCGGCGGGGCCGCCACCCGCCGCACCGGGTACGCGGCCCGGGCACCACCCTGAGCACGGGCCGCCGGCCGGGGCGGGCCGGGGGAGTTGTGTCCGGGCCGTCGGCGCGGGGCGCGTCGGGTGCCCGCACCAGGGGGGAGGGGCGGCCGGGGTGTGGGGCAGGTGGGGGAGGGGCTCAGGGGCGCTCGGGCTCCTTGCCCGCCGCCTTCGTGATGTTGCGGGCCATGCCGCCGAAGACCACCGCGTGGAAAGGCGCCACCGACCACCAGTAGGCGTGGCCGGCCAGGCCGCGGGGGTGGAACAGGGCGCGCTGGCTGTAGCGGGTGCGGCCAGAGGCGTCGCGTTCCACCCGCATCTCCAGCCAGGCCAGACCCGGCAGCCGCATCTCCGCGCGCAGCCGCAGCAGCCGGCCCGGCTCGATCTCCTCCACCCGCCAGAAGTCCAGGGAGTCACCCACCCGCAGCCGGTGCGCGTCACGGCGCCCCCGGCGCAGGCCCACCCCGCCCGCCAGCCGGTCCAGCCAGCCCCGTACCGCCCAGGCCAGCGGGAAGGAGTACCAGCCGTTGTCACCGCCGATGCCCTCGATGACCCGCCACAGCGCCGCAGGCGTAGCGTCCACGAGCAGCGTGCGGTGGTCGGTGTAGAGACTGCCGCCGGCCCAGTCGGGGTCGGTGGGCAGCGGATCGCTGGGCGCACCGGGCACCGCGGCCGAGGACCAGCGGGTGCTCACCTGCGCCTGCTGGATGCGTTGCAGGGCCAGCCGCAGCGCATCGGTGAAGGGCAGCGGCCGGCCGGGCCCGTCGGGCACGTAGGCGGCGATGTCGTGCTCCTGGCAGATCACCTCGTGGCGCAGCGACTCCGCCAGCGGCCGGGCGATGCCGCGCGGCACCGGCGTGATCAGGCCGACCCAGTGGCTGGAGAGGGTGGGGGTCAACAGCGGCACCGGCACGATCAGGCGGTGCCGCAGCCCGGCGACACGGGCGTAGGCGCGCATCATGTCGCGGTAGGTCATCACCTCCGGCCCGCCGATGTCGAAGCTGCGGTCGACCTCGGCGGGCAGTTCGGCGCAGGCCACCAGGTAGCGCAGCACATCGCGGACCGCGACCGGCTGGATGCGGGTGCGCACCCAACTGGGGGTGATCATGACGGGGAGGCGTTCGGTGAGATAGCGCAGCATCTCAAAAGACGCCGAGCCCGACCCGATGATGACCGCCGCGCGCAGCACCGCCGCGGGCACCGGGCAGTCCAGGAAGATCCGGCCCACCTCGGCCCGCGAGCGCAGATGCGGCGACAGCTCCCGCTCGCTGACCCCGGCCGGGGTCAGCCCGCCCAGATACACGATGCGCCCCACCCCGGCCGCCCCGGCCCGTTCGGCGAAGGCGCGCGCCGAGCGCCGGTCGGTGTCCTCGAAGCCGGCCCCGGTGCTCAGCGCGTGCACCAGGTAGTAGGCCACCGCCACCCCCTCGAACGCGCCGGCCAGCGAGTCCGCGTCGGTCACATCGCCGCGCACCACCTCCACCTGACCGGCCCAGGGATGATCGCGCAGCTTCTCCGGGGACCGGGCCAGGCACCGCACCCGGTACCCGGCCGCCAGCAGGCCGGGCACCAGCCGGCCCCCGATGTAGCCGGTGGCCCCGGTCACCAGGACCAGCCGCCGCCCGGCGCGGGAGTCGTTGCCGTCACTCACCCTCACGTGCGCTGCCGCCTCCTCGACGAAAAAGAGCCGGGCGCCGCATCCGCCCGCCCCCGGAAAGTCTCACCCGCCGCGGCCCCGCCCGCGACACGCCGCACCCCGCCACCGCGTGCCCGCACACCTGCCCCGGAGCGCGAAGACGACGCGCGTCCCGCACGATGTTGAAATCGGCGGATCGGGGCACCCGGCGATGACGACGAGTCAGGGGCGAATCAGGGGCGAGCCAGGGAGGCACGGATGGCACGGCGTCATCGACTGATCACGGTGAGCCCGGCGACGGTGTGGAGCGTGCTGGCCGACGGCAGCCGCTACGCCCAATGGGTGGTGGGCACCGCCTCCTCCACGCCGGTGCGCGGCCACTGGCCGCAGGTCGGCGCGGCCCTTCAGTACGAGGTACGGCTGGGCCCGCTGCGGGCCACCAACGAAACCGTCGTACGCCGCTGCGAGGAGGGCACCATCTTGGAACTGGAGGCCAAGGCCGGCCCCCTGGGCACCGCCCGCATCGCCCTGGAGGTGCGGCCCTGGGGCGAGCACAGCCTGGTCACCGTCGACGAACACCCGCTGCGCGGCGCGGCCGGCGCCCTGCACAACACCGCCGTCGAAGCCCTCATCCAAATCCGCCACCGCGCCATGCTGGCCCGCCTGGCCCGGGTCTGCGAAGCCGAGACGGGCCGCGCCACCAGCGGAGCGGACCATGCCTGACGCCGTCGTCATCGGCGCCGGCCCCAACGGTCTGGTCGCCGCCAACCTCCTGGCCGACGCCGGCTGGAGCGTCACCGTCCTGGAGGAACAGAGCGAACCGGGCGGCGCGGTGCGCCACGACCGGGGCGTGCACCCCGACTTCGTCAACGACCTGTGCAGCTCCTTCTACCCCCTGGCGGCCGCCTCCCCGGTCCTGCAGCGACTGCGCCTGCACGAACACGGACTGCGCTGGAGCCACGCCCCGCACGTGGTGGCCCACCCCCTGAGCGACGGCCGCTGCGCCGTCCTGGACCGCAGCCCGCAGCACACCGCCGCCTCCCTGGACGCCTTCGCCCCGGGCGACGGCGCCGCCTGGGAGCGCCTGTACGCCATGTGGGACGACATCCGCCCCGCCCTCCTCGAGGCCCTGTTCACCCCCTTCCCCCCGGTGAAGGCCACCGCCAGGCTCGCCTACCGCCTCAAGACCGCCGGCGCGCTGCGCATGGCCCGCACCCTGCTGCTGCCGGTACGCCGCCTGGGCGAGGAGGAGTTCACCGGCGAGGGCGGCCGGCTCCTGCTGGCCGGCAACGCCCTGCACGCCGACCTGGCCCCCGAGGCGGCCGGCAGCGGCGGTTTCGGCTGGCTCATGGCCATGCTCGGCCAGAGCTACGGCTTCCCCGTCCCGGTGGGCGGCGCCGGCGCCCTGACCGCCGCCCTGACCCGGCGCCTCGCGGCGCGCGGCGCGCAGGTGCACTGCGGCCGCCGCGCCGAACAGATCATCGTCCGCGACGGGCGCGCGGTCGCCGTGCGCACCGCCGACGGCGAGAGCGTGCCCGCCACCCGCGCCGTCCTGGCCGACGTGGCGCTGCCCGCCCTGTACGGCGACCTCATCGCCCCCCAGCACCTGCCCGACCAGCTCCTTGCCGACCTGCGCCGCTTCCAGTGGGACTTCGCCACCTTCAAGGTCGACTGGGCGCTGGAGGGACCGGTGCCCTGGCAGGCCAAGGAGGCCGCCGGCGCGGGCACCGTCCACCTGGCCGACGGCGTCGACGAACTCACCCGCTTCGCCGCCCAGCTGGCCATGCACCAGGTACCCGACCGGCCCTTCCTCCTCTTCGGCCAGATGACCACCTCGGACGCCACCCGCTCCCCGGCCGGCACCGAGTCCGCCTGGGCCTACACCCACATCCCCCAGGACATCCGCGCCGACGCCGGCGAGGACGGCATCACCGGCGCCTGGCGGGCCGCCGAGCAGGAACGGATGGCCGACCGCATGGAGCAGCAGGTCGAACGCTTCGCCCCCGGTTTCCGCACCCTGATCCGGGCCCGCCGCATCCTGGCCCCGCCCACCCTGCAGGCCCTGGACCGCAACCTGCACGCCGGCGCCCTCAACGGCGGCACCACCTCCCTGCACCAGCAGCTGTTCTTCCGCCCCGTGCCGGGCACCGGACGCCCCGAAACCCCCCTGGCGGGCCTCTACCTGGCCTCGGCCGCCGCCCACCCCGGCGGCGGCGTCCACGGCGCCCCCGGCGCCAACGCCGCCCGCGCCGCGCTCCGCCGCCGCCTGCCCTTCCCGCTGACCCGCACCCAACGCCACCTCACCCGCCGCGACCGCACCGGCACCCCACCCCCGCCCCACCCGTGAAAGGCCCCCGCCCGTACCGCCCGCGCCCCGGCCCGCTGCGCGGGCGCACCGTCGTGGTGACCGGTGCCGCCCGCGGCCTGGGCGCCGCCCTCGCCCGCGAACTGGCCGCCCGCGACGCCCGCATCGCCCTGCTGGGCCTGGAGCCGGACGCGCTGCAACAGGTGGCGGCCACCCTGCCCACGCCCGCCCTGGCCCTGCCCGTCGACGTCACCGACCCCGCCGCCCTGCGCGCCGCGGCCCGCACGGTGCGCGCGCGGCTGGGACCGCCCTCCGTCGTCGTCGCCAACGCCGGCATCGCCCAGGCCGGCCCCCTGCAGAGCGCCGACCCGCACTCCTGGCGCCGGGTGATCGAGGTGAACCTGACCGGCAGCGCCCTGACCGCCCAGGCCTTCCTGCCCGACCTGCTGCACACCCGCGGCTACCACCTGCAGATCGCCTCCCTGGCCGCGCTCGGCGCCGTGCCGATGCTCAGCGCCTACTGCGCCTCCAAGGCCGGCGTGGAGGCCTTCACCCACGCGCTGCGCGCCGAGACCGCCCACCGCGGCGTCGCGGTGGGCATCGCCTACCTCAACTGGCTGGAGACCGACATGCTGGCCGAGGTGGACGCGCACGCCGCGCTGCGCGAGCCGCGCGCCCTGCTGCCGCCCCCCGCCCGCCGCATCCGCCCCCTCCCGCCGGTGGCCGCCCGCCTGGCCGACGCCATCGAACACCGCCGCACCGCCGTCTACGTCCCGGCCTGGACCCGCCTGGCCCAGGCCGGCCGCGGCCTGCTGCCGCCCCTGGTCACCCGCCTGGCCCGCACCCGCCTCCACCACCGCCTCCCACCCCAGACGGGCCCCCTGGGCCCCGGCGGCCACGCCGCCCACCCCCCGCCCTGACCCCCGCCCCTGGCCCTCAGCACCCCCCCCGGGGCACGCCGCCCACCGCCAGCACCGCCTCCCCGCAGTCAGCCCCCCAGCGCCCCGCCCGCCGTGCCGTACCCCAGTGCCTGCGCGACGCTGGAAACCGCCCGTCCACCCACCCCTACGTACCGATACGCCATTACGTACCGTCCGGCCGGAGGTGTCATGGAGCCCGTGGAGGCGCTGGAGCGCATCGCCTTCCTCCTGGAGCGGGGGCGCGCCCCCACCTACCGGGTGCGGGCCTTCCGTACCGCCGCCGAGGTGATCGCGAACCTTGCGGGACCGGAGCTGGAACGCCGGGCCGACGACGGTTCCCTGGAGTCGCTCAAGGGGATCGGGCCCAAGACCGCCGCCGTGATCCGCGAGGCGCTGGCCGGCACCATGCCCGGCTATCTGCAGCGCCTGGAGGAGGAGGCCCGCGCGCCGCTGGCCGAGGGCGCCGGCAGCCGGCTGCGGGCCCTGCTGCGCGGCGACTGCCATCTGCACTCCGACTGGTCCGACGGCGGCAGCCCCATCGAGGCGATGGGCCGCGCCGCCCGCGAGATCGGCCACGAGTGGGCCGTGCTCACCGACCACTCGCCCCGCCTGACGATCGCCCGCGGCCTGTCGCCCGAGCGGCTGCGCGAACAGCTGGACGTGGTGGCCGCCCTCAACGAGCAGTGGGCACCCTTCCGCCTGCTGACCGGCATCGAGTGCGACATCCTCGACGACGGCTCCCTGGACCAGGAACCCGACCTGCTGGACCGCCTGGACGTCGTGGTGATCTCGGTCCACTCCAAACTGCGCATGGACGCCGCCGCGATGACCCGCCGGCTGGTCACCGCGGTGAGCAACCCCCGCGCCGACGTCCTCGGCCACTGCACCGGCCGCCTGGTCACCGGCCGCGGCCGCCCCGAGTCCCGGTTCGACGCGGCGGCAGTCTTCGCCGCCTGCGCGGCCGCCCGCACCGCCGTGGAGATCAACAGCCGCCCCGAACGCCTGGACCCGCCCCGCCGTCTGCTGCGCCAGGCGGTGGCGGCCGGCACGCTGTTCGCCGTCGACACCGACGCCCACGCGCCCGGCCAGCTCGACTGGCAGATCATCGGCTGCGCGCGGGCCGAGGAGTGCGCGGTGCCCGCCGAACGCGTGGTGACCACCTGGACCGCGCCCGAAGTCCTGTCCTGGACCCGCGAGAGCCGCGCCCGCACCACCGGCTGAGCGACAGCCGCGCGGGCGGGCGGCTACAGGGCGTGGGCGAGCACCCGGTCCGGGGTCAGCGGCAGTTCCCGCAGCCGTACCCCCGTCGCGTGGTGCACCGCGTTGCCGATCGCCGCGGCCGTCCCCACGATGCCGATCTCACCGATGCCCTTGCTGCCCATCGGGTTGAGGTGCGGATCGTCCTCCTCGATCCAGTGCGCCTCGATGGACGGCACGTCCGCGTGCACCGGCACGTGGTAGGACGCCAGGTCGGTCTCCGCGAAGTCCCCGAAGGCGCCGTCCATCGTGCTGTGCTCCATCAGCGCCATCCCCAGCCCCATCGTCATCGCACCGACGAACTGCGAGCGGGCGGTACGGGAGTTGAGGATGCGCCCGGCGGCGTAGACGCCGAGCAGGCGCCGCACCCGTACCTCACCGGAGACCGTGTCCACCGTGACCTCGGCGAAGTGCGCGCCGAACGCGTGCCGCGCGTAGTCGCTGTCCGCGTCGGCCCGCCCCGCCGTGTCGGCCGTGGCGCTGACCCCCTCCGGCGGCAGCTGCTGCCCGCGCTGCTCGGCCAGGCGCCCGGCCAGCGCCGTGCACGCCTCGTGCACCGCCCACCCCCAGGAGGCCGTGCCCGAGGAGCCGCCGGCCAGCGGCGCCGAGGGCAGGTCACTGCTGCCGATCTCGGTGCGCACCCGCTCCACCGGCACGCCCAGCGCGTCCGCGGCCACCGGCACGAGCACCGTGCGCGCCCCGGTCCCGATGTCGGTGGCGTTGATGCGCACCACGAACGTGCCGTCCGGGCAGGCCTGCACGCTCGCCCGGGACGGCGCGACCACGACCGGATAGGTGGCCGCCGCCACCCCGCTGCCCACCAGCAGCGGCCCCTCCCGGCGGGTGCGGGGCCGCGGATCGCGCCCGGCCCAGCCGAAGCGGCGCGCCCCCTCGCGCAGGCACTCCGCCAGGTGCCGGCTGCTGAAGGGCTTGCCGCTGTCCGGCTCGTGCCGGGTGTCGTTGCGCAGCCGCAGCTCGACGGGGTCGATGTCCAGCGCCTGGGCGAGCTCGTCCATCGCCGACTCCAGCGCGTACATCCCCGGCGCCTCGCCCGGCGCCCGCATCCAGGAGGGGCTGGGCACATCCAGCGGCACCGCCCGGTGCGTGGTCCGCGCGTGCGGCGAGGGATACATGACGCGGGTGGCGGCCGCCCCGGTCTCCATGAACTCCTTGATGCGGGAGGTGTGCGCGCTCACCTCGTGGATCACCGAGGTGAGCGTGCCGTCCGTGCCGGCGCCCAGCCGCACCCGGTGCAGGGTCGGCGCGCGGTGGCCCACCACGGCCGGCAACTGCCGCCTGGGCAGGGCGAGCTTGACCGGGCGGCCGGTGGCACGGGCGGCCATGGCGGCCAGCACCACGTGCGGGCGGGGCGTGCCCTTGGACCCGAAGCCGCCGCCCACGTGCTCGGAGACGACCGTCACCTGCTCCTTGCGCAGCCCGAACAGGCCGGCCAGCGTGTCGCGCACGGTGGTGGCGCCCTGGCTGGAGTCGTACACGCGCAGATGCCCGTCCTGCCAGTGGGCGGTGGCCGCGTGCGGCTCCATGGGGTGGTTGTGCAGCGGCGGCACCCGGTAGCCGGTGTCCACCCGCACCGGCGCGGCCGCGAACGCCGCCTCCGCGTCGCCGCGCACGTGCTCGCCCGAGGTCCCGTCGGAGTCCTCGGGCACATAGGCGTCGGGGTGCTCGGCCCGCAGGGTGACGTCGAAGGGCTCCTCGGCGTAGGTGACCCGGACGGTGGCGGCGCCTTCGCGGGCGGCCTCCAGGGTGTCGGCGACCACCAGCGCCACGTACCAGCCGCGGTGCGGCACACGGGCGTCCTGCAGCACGGCCAGGGTGGCGTCGTCCGGCTCGGCCAGGCGCGGCGCGTTGCGGTGGTGCAGCACGCTCACCACACCGGGCAGCGCCAGCGCCGCCGCGTCGTCGACCGTACGCACCTCGCCGCGCGCCACGGTGGCCGCGACCGGCCACGCGTACGCACAGCCCTCAGGCGTGTGCTCGGCGGCGTAGCGGGCGCTGCCGAGCACCTTGTCGGTGCCCTCCCGGCGCTCGAGGTCCGCTCCCGGCGCGTCGGCGGTCTGCGGCATGGTGTCTCTCCCTGCAGGCGGATACGTACGTACGAAAAAAAGGGGGGGCGGGCGGCGGGCGGGACCGTCCGCTCAGGGTGCGGCGCCGACGTCGGCGTCTGCGTCCGGGCGGGTCAGGCGGCGCAGGACGTCGCAGGCCAGATTGCGGGCCAGGGGCACCTTGAAGGCGTTGTCGCGCAGCGGCTCGGCCGCGGCCAGCTCGGCGTCCAGGGCCCGCTCGAACGCCTCACCGCCGGGCGCGGCGCCGCGCAGCGCCTCCTCGGCGCGCCGGGCCCGCCAGGGCCGGTGGGCCAGCCCGCCGAAGGCGATCCGCACCTCGTGCAGGGTCTCCTCCCGCACGACCGCGACCACGGCCACCGAGGCGAGCGCGAAGGCGTAGGAGGCGCGGTCGCGTGCCTTGCGGTAGGCCGAGACGGTGCCCGGCGCCGACGGCGGCAGCAGCACGGCGGTGATCAGCTCGCCGTGGGCGATCTCGGTGTCCGTCTGCGGCCGGTCGCCCGGCAGCCGGTGGAAGTCGGCGGCCGGCACCGTCCGCGTCCCGCGCACCCCCTGCAGTTCGACCTGCGCGTCCAGCGCGGCCAGCGCGACGGCCATGTCGGAGGGGTGGGTGGCGATGCACTGCGCGGAGTGCCCCAGCACCGCGTGGTCGCGGTGGACACCCTCCCGCGCGCCGCAGCCCGAGCCGGGCTCGCGCTTGTTGCACGGCTTGGCCAGGTCCTGGAAGTAGGGGCAGCGGGTGCGCTGGAGCAGGTTGCCGCCGGTGGTGGCCATGTTGCGCAGCTGGCCCGAGGCGCCGGCGAGCAGCGCCTGGGACAGCACGGGGTGGCGGGCGCGGATCAGCGGGTGGGAGGCCAGGTCACTGTTGCGCACCGTCGCCCCCACGCGCAGGGACCCGTCGGCCAGCTCCCGCACGCCGTCCAGCGGCAGCCGGCTGACGTCGATCAGCGTCTGGGGCCGCTCCACGCCCAGCTTCATCAGGTCGACGAGGTTGGTTCCGCCGCCCAGATAGCGGGAGGTGGGCCGGCCGGCGTGCGCCGCGGTGGCCTCCTCGACGCTGTGGGCGCGCACATACCGGAAGGACTTCACCGCACCCCACCTCCTTCGGCGTCGTCGGCGGCCGCCATGTCCTGGACGGCCTCGACGATGCGCGGGTAGGCGCCGCACCGGCACAGGTTGCCGCTGAGCCGCTCCTGGATCTCCTGCCGGCTCAGCCGCACCGGCTCACCGCCCTCCACCTGCGGATCCGTCACGTGCGAGGCATGGCCCGCCCGGGCCTCGGCCAGGACGCCGAGGGCCGAACACAGCTGCCCCGGCGTGCAGTACCCGCACTGGAAGGCGTCACGCTCCACGAAGGCCCGCTGCAGGGGATGCGGGTGCTCGCCGTCCGGGCCGCGCAGCCCCTCGACGGTGGTGATGTCACATCCCTCGACGGCGACCGCCAGCAGCAGACAGCTGTTGGCCCGGCGCCCGTCCACCAGGACGGTGCAGGCCCCGCACTGGCCGTGGTCGCAGCCCTTCTTGGCGCCGGTCAGGTCCAGTTGCTCGCGCAGGACGTCCAGCAGCGTCGCCCGGTGATCGACGACAGGGCGGTGAGGCCTGCCGTTCACCCGCAGGGGCACTTCCGAATGGAACACATCGGTCCCCATGGCGCTCTGCTCCCTTGTCCCGGGGGTGGGTCCGTGCCGGTATCAGCCCCTCCAGCCTGGGACAGGACACACGTTCCGGCATGCCGAACCACTCCGCGCCGAGGGGAGAGCGGGGGAGGAACCGGGGGAGCGGCGCAGTCAGTCCGCGGAGCCGGAGCCGGAGCCGGAGCCGGAGCCGGAGCCGGAGCCGGAGCCGGGATCGGGATCGGGGCGGGGAGTCCCGGCGTACCGCCACAGCACGTGCACGACCCGCAGCACCCCGAGCACGATGCCGGCCGCGGCGCCCGTGACCACCAGCACTCTCTCGGCGCCGGAGGGGAACTGCCACACGGCGGCAGGACCGGCGATCGCCCCGAACACGACGGCGCCCAGGAAGCAGGCGCTGAGCAGCGCGTAACCGATCTCCACGGTCATCGCGTCCCGCTCGGCCTGACTACGACGGCTGGTCCCCATCCCCGCAGCCTACCCAGCCCCGCACCGCCCCCCTGGCGCAGTGCAAAAACGGCCGACACCATGCGACCGCCCCGCCGCCCCGCCGCCCTGCCGCCCCGCCGCCCTGCCGCCCCGCGTGGTGCCAGGGGCCGCCCTGCCCCGCCGCGAGGATGGCCGGCCCGCCGCCGGGATGACCTGCCGCCCGCGAGAGGGGCCTGCCGTCACCATGGGCCTGACCTGTCGCACCGTGGGGCGCCCGCGCACCGCCGGGATCAGGGACCACCCTGCCCTGTCGCAGGGGGCCCGTCGGCCTCGTGGAACGGTCCTGCCGTCGCCGCGGACTGACCTGCAGCCCTGTGGGATCGGCCCGCCGCACCGCCCCTGCCCCCGCCACGGGGGTGGCTTGCTGCCCTCGTGGGGCGGACCTGCTGTCACCACGGGACTGACCTGCCGTCTTGCCGAACGGGCCCACCGCTCCACAGGCCCGCCGCGCGGATGGCCCGCCGCCCGCGAGACGAGCCCCGCGAGACCGCCCCCGCCCGACTGCCCGTCTCGGCGCCGCGCGTCCACCGCCCCGCCCAGCTACCCGCCCCCGGGCCCCGCGTCCACCGCCCCCCGCTCCCGCACCCGTTCCCGCCCCTGCCCCCGCTCCCGGTGGAGGCCGGTCGCGGCGCGTACGAAGGAGCGGACCACGGCGTCCGCGTTGTTCTTGCTCCACGCCGCCACCAGTGGGCTGGGTGGCATGTCGGTCAGGGGGATCACCACCAGGCCGGGGGAGGACGGGTGGTCCAAAAGGGTCATGCCGACCGTGCCGTTCCACAGCACGGCCTGCCGGCACTCCACCACCGCACGCACCACCGGCCCCTCGCGGGGCACGCCGCCGCCCCAGTAGGACTGCCACAGCGGGTCGGTGCCCGGCGGGAAGCGGAACCAGCGCCGCTGGGCCAGGTCGGCCAGGTGCAGGCGCGCGCGGCGGGCCAGCGGGTCGTCGGCGCGCAGCAGTACCCCCACGGCGTCGGTGCGCAGCGTGCGGACCGAAAGCCCGGTCTCCTGGAAGGGGCCGCGCGTCAGCGCGACATCCACGCGACCGGCGTGCAGCCCGCAGGTGGGATCGCCCAGATCCGCCTCCCGGACACGTACCTCCACGCCCGGATGCCGGCGGCGGAAGGCCGCGGCCAGCCGGCTCAGCCCCGCACCGCCGTCACCGCCCTCGCCGCCGTCACCGCCCAGGACCCCGACGGTGATGGCCCCGGGCCCGGCCGCCGCGGCCACCCGCTCCCGCGCCAGCGCGGCCCGCTCCAGCAGGGCGCGCGCCTCCTCGAGCAGCACAGCGCCGGCCGCGGTGAGCGTGACGCCGGCCGGCGAGCGGTCCAGCAGCACCGCGCCGACTTCCGCCTCCAGCTGTCTGACGGCCCGGCTCAGCGGCGGCTGGCTGATGTGCAGGCGCAGGGCCGCCCGGCCGAAGTGGAGTTCCTCGGCGACCGCCACGAAGTACCGCAACGTCCGCAGCTCCATCACGCCACGATACCCAGCCGGTATCGGGCCCACGGAACAGGTCTTGGACGCCCGCCGCCCCCGCGCGGTCCCATCGGACCATGACCGACGACACACAGTCCGGCGCACAGTCCGCCCCTTTGACCGACGTGCCCGCCGTATCGGTGGTCCGCCCCGGAGAGGGGGAGACGATCGCCCTGGGCACCACCCGCATGCGCGTCCTGGAGGACGGCAGCAACACCGGACACCGCCTGGGCCTGACCGAGTCCGTCCTCGCCCCGCACACCCCCGGCCCCCCGCAGCACCGCCACGCCCGGCACGACGAGGGCTTCTACGTGCTGGCGGGCACGGTGCGGTTCACGGTCGGGCCGGAGGAGCACGACGCCGGCCCCGGCACCTTCGTGATGGTGCCGGCCGGTGCCCCTCACACCTTCGCCAACCCCGGCGCCCGACCGGCCCGCATGCTCAGCGTCTTCACCCCGGACCTGTACGTGCAGTACTTCCGCGACCTGCGCGACACGCTTGCCGGGGGCGGGCCCCCGACCCCCGCCGACAGCCTTGCCACCATGAGCCGCTACGCCACCCGCCCCGCCCCGTGAGGCTCAGGACTGCCCGGCCAGGGCGAGTTGGTGCAGGTCCTCCAGCGCGTCCAGGAGCACGGTCTCCTGGTGCCACCTGATCCACTCGCCCATGGTGCGGCCGGCGGCGTGCAGTTCGCGCAGCTGGGCCTGGGTGAAGCCGGACAGGGGCCGGGCGTGGTGGGAGGAGATGACGCCGTGGACGGTGCGGTGTCCGTCGAAGAGCGGGACGCTGTGGCAGGCGCGGCTGCCGGAGGTGAGGATCACCCGGCGGTCCTCCTCGCCGAACCCGGCCGAGGAGGCCACCTCCTTGACGGTGACCTGGCTGCTGGCCTCGGCGGCCCGGGAGCAGGAGGTGCTTCCGTCGACGAAGGCGAAGTGGTCGGTGAAGTGCCGGGGCAGGCCCGCGTGTCTGGCCATGCGCAGCACGTCGTCCTCGAGCAGCTGCACGTTGCCCATGTCGGTGCCGGTGACGGCCAGCACGCGGTGCAGGGCGGCGCCGAGCACCTCACCCTGGTTGCGCACGTCCAGCGTGCCGGCCCGCAGCGCGTCCAGGCTGGGCAGGGCGGCGTGCCGGGTCCGCTCGGGCAGCCACCGCTCGGCGCCGGGCGCGGGGCCGGGGGTGCGCACCACGGCGGTGGCCAGCTGGTGCAGCTTGATGTTGGCGTGCTGGGAGGCCCGGCGCAGCAGCACGAACGCGTCCTGGGCGTGTGCCAGCCGGTAGCGCTCGACCAGGATGCCCTCGGCCAGCGCGATCCGGGGCCGCGCCCGCGCCCGCACCTCCAGCTCGGCCACCTGCTCCCGCAGCCGCCCGGCGGTGGCACGCAGCTGTTCCATCTCCTGCTGGAGGGAGAAGACCCGCTCGGCCGAGAGGTCCTGCTCCGGCGAGGAGGCCCGCTCGGACGAGGCGGCTCGCTCCGGGAAGTCCCGCTCGGCCGAGGTGGCTCGCTCTGCTGAGGCGCCCCGCTCGGACGAGGAGAGCTGCTCTCGTGCGGAGAGCTGCTCGGGTACGAAGAGCCGTCCGGACGCGGAGGGCCGCTCGGACGCGGAAGGCCGTCCGGACGGGGAGGGCCCTTCGGACGGGGAGGGGCGCTCGGGCGACGGGAGCGGCTCGGGCGAGGACGGCCGGTCCTCCGGTGACGGGGACGCGGTCGGAATGCTGGTCAAACTCTCTCCCCTGGCCGCACCTGCTCCGGCCTCCTTGCCGATCGATCGAGGAGCGGAGGGCCGTGTCACCGGCCCCGGCCCGCCCGGTTCCTCCCGGCACGCCCCGCCCCTCATCCACTTCGGCGACCGTACCCCGCCCGCCCGGCGGGTGTCATGGCCGCCCCGGCGCCGCCGGGGCCCCGGCCTTTGTGGTTCCGCCGGTACGGCCGCCGCCCCGCCCCCGTAGAGACTGCGCGACCTCACCGGCCGACAGGCCGAGACCCGCCCGCAGGTGCGGATCACGGCACTGCTCGACCCGCCGGCCCCCTTCGTCGCCCACCTTGCCGCGCCGCGAGGTGTACGAGCAGTGCCTGCACGCGGCCCGGTTCCGCGAGGAGATCCGGGTGCCGCTGACAGCGGCGCCCGGCCCGCACGTTCGGCGCCGAGCCCCGGGCGGACCTACACGCCAACCCGCCACCGTGGCAGGCAGGCAGGCGGGCACGGGGCACGGGAGACGCGCGGCGGCCCGGCAAAACTCAGGCGGCGGTGGCGCGGACCGGGCGGCGCCGGGCCGCCCAGCGCGTCAGCAGCAGCGAGCACACCGCGGCGAACGCACACCACGTGGAGACGTACTCCTCGCGCCACAGCACGAAGCACACTGCCGCGCCCGCCGCGACCAGCACCCCGAACAGGACAAGGCCCCGCTCGCCGGACAGGAGCAGGGAACCGACGGTGGCCAGCAGGTAGCCGGCCACCACCGGCCCGGTCTGCGGCAGGCCCAGCGCGTAGCCGACGGTGTGCCCGCGGATCTCGGCGCTGACCGGCCGCGTCGCCAGCGCGTACGCGAGGACCGCGGCCGTCGCCCCGCCCGCGGCCAGCGGGATGAGCAGGCGGCGCCGGGCGCCCGGCGCCGCCGCGCACAGCACGGCCGCCGGCACCCACAGCGCGAGCAGCGGCAGCGCGATCACCGCCCAGGCCACGGTGGCGGGGCCGGTGCCGCCGCCCTGCCGCCAGAGGGCGGCCTCGACGATCTGGTGGGCGCCCAGCAGCAGCGGCAGCGCGGCCAGCGGCAGGTCGCGGGGGCGGCGGGCCGCCAGGCTCACCGAGACGACGCCCACCGCCGCGATGCCCGTTCCCGCCGCGAGATCGGCCGTGGCACTCCAGCACATGCCGCCAACGCTACGGCCGCCGCGGCGCGCGAGCGCGCCGGGCGGCGGCTGTCCCGTTCGCGTGCGGCTGCTCCGGCCGCCGGGTCAACTGGCCAGCGCCCGGGCGTTCTTCGTGGCCGCGTGCCGGGCACGGTGCCCGGGACTGGTCGCGGTGGTGGCGAGCCGGTGGCGCGCGGCGGTGAGTGCCGCGTCGATGTCGCGGGTGCCGGTGGACACGCACAGGGTGTAGGAGACGTCCTCCAGGCGCCGCAGGGTCTCCTTGGAGCCCCGTTCGGCGTGCAGGGCGCTCAGCGTCTCGTACTGCTCGAGCAGGTTCTTCAGGACCGGACGGGCCATCAACAGCATCGGGGGCCTCCCTTACAGGCGTTCTTCCACCGGCTTAACCAAATTTCACAGGGCTCACCGGGCTCACCGGGTTCATCCGGTTTACCGGTTTTGTCGTGTGTGCTGCGCCGTGTGCCCCTCGCGGTCGGCCGTCATGCGCGCCCTGCCGTCATTTCTGTGCGGGCGGCGCGGCACCGCCGGTGGTGCTGTCGGGGGCGGGGGCAGGCTTGGCGTGCAGGATGTCGCGGGCCAGTTCGGCGGCGCGTGCGGTGCTTTCGGAGACGAAGTCCAGGAAGCGGGCGATGTTCTCCAGGCGGGTGGCGGCGGGGGTGCCCGGGCGCAGGACGGGGACGCCCTGGCGCGCGGTGGCCACGACCTGGGCGGTGGCGCGGGCGCTGGCCATCATGGACTGGTAGTAGACGTCGTCGTCGACGACGTAGCGCTCGCGTCGGCCCTCGCCGCGCTCCCGGCGCACGAAGCCCTGGCTCTCCAGGTAGGCGATCGCCTTGGAGACGGCGGCCGGGCTGACCTGCAGGTGCTGGGCGAGCTCGGCCGCGGTGAGGCTGCCGGAGTCGGTGAGGACGAGGGCGGCCACCACCCGGGACATCATCGTGGGCATGCCCGAGGTGATCATGACGGTGGCGAACACCTCCTCGTACGCGCGCACTTCGCCCGCGTCACGTCCGTGCGGCTGCGGGGGAGTGTGCGCGGTGCGCGGCGCGCTCTGCTTGCGGCGGTGGGCGCGGTGTTCGGTGGCGCGGTGGGCGACTTCGGCGCGGTAGCCGGCCGGGCCGCCGTTGCGCGTCACCTCGCGGGTGATCGTCGAGGTCGGCCGCTCCAGGCGCCGGGCGATCTCGGCGTAGGAGAGGTTGTCGGCGAGCCCCTGGGCGATCTGCCGGCGTTCCTGCTGGGTGAGCCTGCCTCCCGGCATCGGGAATCTCCTTCGTGGCCGGGGCCCCGGCGGGGCCCGCGGGGCGGGTGTACGCGCCGACCATAGCGTTCACACCCAACTCATTGCAACGACATGTAGAGAGACTTGTTGCATTAAGCGTGAGGTCATTGCTTCAACTTACCCGGATCTACCTGCTGTTATGAGGTTTCAATGCAACAAGTTTGTTGTTGAAACCGTGAATGCAACGTAGCGTTTCTGTCATCGGAAAGGGCGGGCCGCCGGGGCCCGCGCCACCGGATGAAGGAGCACACGATGCAGAAGTTCGACACCCCCGCCGCCGTCCGCACCGTCCTGGACATCCCCGCCGGGCGCATCCAGTTCATCGCCGCCGACCGCGCCGACACCACCGTCGAGGTCCGGCCCGCCGACCCCGCCCGGGACCGCGACGTGAAGGCGGCCGGGCAGACCGAAGTCGCCTACGCCGACGGTGTCCTGCGCATCCAGGCCCCCGAGGCCAGGAACCGTGTCCTGGGCACCACCGGTGCCGTCGAGGTCACCGTCCAGCTGCCCGCCGGATCCCACGTACGGGCCACCTCCTCGGCCGCCGGGTTCCGCGGCGTGGGACGCCTGGGCGAGGTCGTCTTCGACGGCGGCCACGGCTCCGTCAAGCTCGACGAGGCCACCGGCGCCCGCCTGAGCGCCCTCGACGCCGACATCTGGGTCGGCCGCCTGAACGGCGGCGGCGAGATCCGCACCCTGCGCGGCAACGTGCACATCGCCGAGGCCGGGCACGGCGCGCTCACCCTGAGCACCGAGCAGGGCGACATCACCGTCATCGCCGCCCGCGGCGTCAGCGCCACCCTGGACGCCGGCACCGCCTACGGCCGCATCGACAACGCCCTGCACCACACCGGCGCCACCCCCGCCCTGACCATCAAGGCCACCGTCGCCCAGGGCGACATCACCGCCCGCAGCCTCTGACCCCCGCCACGCTGTGCCGGCGCGGCCCCCCCGACCCCCACACCCCCCGGCCCCGCCCCGAGGTCGCCACTCGGAGCGGGGCTTCTCGGTGAGCGCGGCGATCGGAGCGAACAGACCGTGCGCTCCGCCCTCCGCCCCGCCCTCGTGGCCCGCGCCCTCGTGCCTCTCCTGGCCCGCGAAGAGGGCGGCCTCGGGGCCGGCCCCCACCGACAGACCGCCGCCCCGGCAGGCTCCGACCACCGCCGGCCGCCCCCCTCAACTCGCCGGGCCGCGGAGCCGGGTTGACGGCGCCACCCGCCCGGCGCGCGGCACCGCGGCGCGCCCGCAACCGGTGCGCTGGAGCGGGCCCGCAGGACGACGGGCACGGAGCGCTGCGGATGCGAAGTGCTCCCGCGCGCCCGAGCATGAGTCCATGGCCGAAGAACACGGCGGTCCGGACGGACCGGCCGAGCAGGCCCGGCAGGCGCTGCTCGCCGAGGGCTCCTACCTGATGGAGCCGGATGCCCTCTCGCAGTGCCTGGGCACGGACGACAGCGGGTGGCGCGCGTTCGCCGCGCACTGGGAGGACCTGGCCCCGGACACGTACGCGGCCGAACTGGGCACCAGACGGCTGCGGCGCTACGGGCGGTTCTGTCTCTCGCGGGCGGGCGAGCTCGCGGCGCAGGAGCACGCCGGCTTCCTCCAGCCGGAGCACAGCAACCCCTTGTACGTCGACGTGGACCGCCGCTTCGAGCCCCTGACCGCGGCCTTCGCCGGCGAGCCCGTGCTCGCCGCACTGATCCGGATGCTCGGCCGGGTCGCCACCTGCCTGGACGACGCGGACACCTGGGACGTGCAGGTGCACCCCTTCAGGATCGTGGCCGAGGCGGACGGTGAGGGCGAGCCCACCCCCGAGGGGCGTCACCGCGACGGCGTCACCCTGGTGACCTCCCTGCTCATCCACCGCGAGAACGCCACCGGCGGCCAGAGCACGGTGTACGGCCCGGACGGCACCGAGCGGATGACCACGACGCTGACCAGGCCCGGCACCCTGCTCCTGGGCGACGACCGTGCCACGCTGCACGGCGTCTCCCCGATCCGCCCCGCCGACCCCGCCCGCCCCGCCCGCCGCGACGTCCTGGTCACCACCCTGACCCCGCACTGACCGCCGGGACCGGCCGTGCCGGCCCCGGCAGGCCGGGTGGTCCTGCATGAACTCCTGCATGAACTCCTGCATGAACTCCTGCATGAACTCCTGCGTGAACTCCTACGCGAACGCCTCGTCGCGCAGGGTCGCCACCGCCTTCTCGATCCGCCGCAGGCGCGTCTCGGGTTTCTTCGCGCTCTCGATGGCGTGCACGTGTGCCCGCTTGCGGCTCGGCGACAGGCGGTCGTAGACCTTGCGGGCGATCGGGTCGGCGTCCAGCGCCCGGACGAAGTCGTCCGGCTCGACCAGGACGCGGGGCTCGGTGTCCAGGACGAGTTCGACCTCGACCTCCTCGCCGGTCTCCACCCCGGCGGCCTCCCGGTTGGCCTTGCTGAAACCGATCAGATGGCGGCCGCGCATGATGGCGAGCCGGCTGTTCCAGGAGTGCCCGTTGACGGTGATGGTCACGGCCGGCCGCTTGCCCCCGTCGAGCTTCTCCACGACCTCCAAAGGAACTTCCAGGCCCCGCATGGGCTCGGGAGGCTCGACGTAGGTTCGGAACTTCATCATCTGCTCCTGTCGGTGTGGGTGACCGTGCTGGTCACATCCTGACGGGGGCGGGCCTGCCGGGTGCGGGGATCGGCGCCATCCGTGTGGCCGTGTGGCACCACCCGCCCGGGCCGTGCCGTGACACACGCTCTCAGTCGAAGACCGGCTTGCGGTCCCGCGTGCGCTTGAGCTCGAAGAACCCGTCCGTCGCGGTGACCAGCAGCACCCCGTCCCACAGCCGGGCCGCCGCCTCGCCGCGCGGCACCGGCGTCACCACCGGACCGAAGAACGCGTTGCCGTCCACGGCGATCACCGGCGTGCCCACGTCGTAGCCGACCCGGTCCATGCCCTCGCGGTGCGAGGCGCGCAGCGCCGTGTCGTACTGGGTCGAGTCCATCGCCGCGGCCAGCCCCGCATCCAGCCCGGCCGCCTCCAGCGCCGCCTCCAGGGTGGCCCGGTCCTTGGGCGCCTTCTCGTGGTGGTAGCGCACGCCCAGTTCGGTGTAGAGACGGCCCAGCACCTCGGGACCGTACTTCTGCTCGGCGGCGACACACACCCGCACCGGCCCGAACCCCAGCCCCACCCGGTACTTGTGCGGCACGTCGCGCCCCTCGTTCAGGACCGCCAGGCTCATCACGTGCCAGCGGACCCGGACCGGCCGCAGCTGCTGCACCTCGGTGATCCACCGCGAGGCGATCCACGCCCACGGGCACTGCGGGTCGAACCAGAAGTCGACGGCGCTCACGCTCTGCTCGGACACGCCCGCCTCCTCTTTTCTCGGCATCGTGGATGTCCCTGTCACGCGGAGCCGGCCGAGGCGCCGGTGCGCAGCTCGCCGAGCACCTCCTCGGCGGCCTTGAGGGCACTGGCCACGCACTGGCCCACCCCGACCCCGTCGTAGGCGGCGCCGCACACCGCGAGCCCGCGCTGGCCGGCGACCGAGGCCCGGATGCGCGCCACCCGCTCCAGATGCCCCACCGTGTACTGCGGCACCGCCCGCTCCCACCGGCTCACCCGGGAGTCCAGCGGCCCACCGCGCACCCCGGTGACCTCGGCCAGCTCGGCGGCGGCGAGCGCGACCAGGTCCGCGTCGTCGCGGCCCAGCAGATCCTCGGCGCCGCTGCCGCCGCCCTGGCAGCGCACGATGTCCACCTCGCCCGCCAGGTGCGGCCACTTCATCGTGGAGAACGTGACGACCTTCATCGCCCGCCCGTCCACGGCCGGCACCCGGTAGCCGCTGTGCCCCAGGGGGCGCAGCGCATCAAGGGCCGTACGCGGGAAGGCGAGCGTGACGATGACGGACCCGGCGTGGGGGATCTCGGCGAGCGCCGCGGTGGCCTGGCCGGTGCCGGGGACACCGGCGAGCAGCGGGCCTGCCTGCGCCGCGGGCACGGCGACGATGACGGCGTCCGCGTCCAGGTGCTCCTCCCCGGCGGTGCCGTGCACGCTCACCCGCCAGCCCGCGCCGCGGCGTTCCAGGCCGCGCACGCGGGTTCCGGTGCGCACCTGCGCGTCCGGTGAGGCGGCGAGCAGACCGTCCGCGAGGACCTGCGGCAGCGAGCCGAGCCCGCCGGCCAGGGTGGAGATGCCGGTGGTGGGCTCCTGGCCCGGCGGCAGCGGCGCCGGCAGCAGCGCCTCCGCGGCCTGCGCCAGCGAGGCGCGCCGCCGGGACGCGGTGACCAGCGGGGTCAGGGTGGCCTCGAAGGACAGCTCGTCGGCCCGCCCGAAGTAGGCGTCCGACAAGAAGGGATCCACCAGGCGGTCCACGACCTCACGGCCCAGGCGCCCGCCCACCACCTCCGCCACCGACCGGTCGCCCTCCCGCCCCTCGCGCGGCAGCGTCAGGTCCTCGCGGGCCCGCGCCACGCCCTCCTCGGAGAGGATGCCGGACTTGGCGAGCTCGTCCATGTCGCAGGGCACGCCCATGAACTGCCGCTCCAGCGGCGGCCGCAGCTGCCCCCCGCTCCACACCGCCATCGACTTGGTGCCCGCCGCCACCACCCGCTCCTCCAGGCCGGCGGCCTTGAGCAGCCGGGCGGTCTTGGGCCGCCGGGCGTACGTCGACTCCGCGCCCTCGTCGATGACGACACCCGCCAGCTCCGAGACGGCCAGCTGCCCGCCCAGCCGGCCCGCGCCTTCCAGGACGGTCACCCGCACCGGCTCCTCGCGCAGGAAGAACGCCGCCGCCAGCCCCGCGACGCCGCCCCCCACGACGACGACATGCGGAGCCGTGCCCGACCGAGCCATTCCGTTGTCCGCCATACGACCTGCTCCTTCGTGGATACGGTGTCGCATCAGTTTTGAAGGGGCACCGATAGTCTCGGTTGAGCGGGAGTGGACCCCACAGCCCCCCGGCGGCGTCCCGCAACCCGCCCCGTTCCAGGGCGACTTGAGCGCCCCGGGGCGGCGCCCGCGCGCGGGCCCGCAGCGCGTTGCGTACGCCCGATTCATGCTCCACCCGCCGTCGACCGGACCGCTGGACATTACCGCTGCGCACAACACACCCCATGGATCCGAGGAGAGTGGTGGCATGCGGAAGGTCGTTTCCCAGGACGGCACAACGATCGCCTGTCGCAGCACCGGCGACGGCCCGCCGATCGTGCTGATGAACGGCGCGTTCCGCGACCACACCATCTTCGACGCACTGGTCCCGGAACTCGCGCCGCACTGCACCGTCCACGTCTACGACCGCCGGGGCCGGGGCCAGAGCGGCGACGCCCCGCACTACGCCGTCGAGCGGGAGATCGAGGACCTCGCCGCGGTCATCGACGACGCGGGCGGCCAGGCCGTCGTCTTCGCCGGCTCCACCGGCGCGAACCTCGCCCTCGAAGCGGCCCTGGCCGGGGTGCCCATCACCAGACTCGCCCTGCACGAGCCCTACTTCCGCACCGCCCCCCACCCCAAGCCGCCCGCCGACTGCATGGACACCCTCAAGGCGCTGCTCGCCCAGGACCGGCGCGGGCAGGCCGCGGAGTACTGGCTGCGCGAATTCCTCGGCCTGAGCGCCGAGACCATCGCCGACTGGCGCAAGGCACCCCTGTGGGCGACCAACGAGGCCAACGCCCACACCCTGCTGTACGACACGACCATCCTCGGCGACTTCGAGGTGCCCACCGCCCGCCTGGCGACCCTGCGCACCCCGGCGCTGGTCCTCAACAGCGACGCGACCGGCGACTGGCTGCGCGACGCGGCCCGCGCGACCGCCACCGCCCTGCCCGCCGGCTGGGGCATGCAGCTGCCCGGCTCCTGGCACCGCATCGACACCGACATCCTGGGCCGCGTCCTGGCCGGCTTCACCACCACCTGAACCGTCGGCACGCGCCACTGCCCGAGGACGTGATCCTCGGGCAGTGGCGCGTGCCGGCGCGGGTGCGGTCTAGGCCCCGGGAACCGTCCAGTTCTCGCGCAGCCACCCCTCCAGGCCGGTCAAGTCGGGTCGGATACGGCGCAGTTCGGCCATGTCCGCGCTGTAGCCCTCGGTGTCGAGCCAGTCGAACATCGCGGCCAGGTCCGGGCGGGCCGTGCGCAGCGGCTCGAAGGACCGCTGCTCGTAGCGGACCGGGACGCCCGCCACCCGCTCGAACGCCGCGGCGATCTGCGGTCCTGTCAGCTCGGCACTGGCGATCTCCACCCGCCGGCCCAGCCACGCACCCGGATCGCCGAAGGCGTCCGCGGCGAACGCCCCGATGTCACCGGTCGCGATGACCTGCACCGGGACCTCGGGCCGCAGCCACAGGCCGAGCACCAGCTCACCGCCGGCCGGCTTGGGGCCGAGGTCGAGCAGGATGTCGTAGAACATGGTCGGCCGCAGCACCGTCGCCGGCAGGCCGAGCTTGTCGATGTGCTGCTCGATGTTCCACTTGCTGCGGAAGTGCGGGATGACCTCGCAGCGGTCCGCGCCGCCCACCGAGCTGTACACGAAGTGGGCCACGCCCGCCTCGGCCGCGGCGTCCGCCACCGCCTTGCCCTGGCGCTCCTCGGCCTCCACACCGCCCGGCCCCCGGAACGTCTGGACGCTGAACACGCCCTGGACGCCCCGCATCGCCGCGCGCAGCGACGCCGGGTCCTCCAGGTCCCCGCGGACGAGCACCGCACCCGCCTCGGCGAGCGCACGCGCCGCATCGGCCCGCGGATCGCGCACCAGCGCGTGCACGACGCGTCCCCGCTCCAGCAGGGCGCGGGCCGTCGCACCCCCCTGCCGGCCGGTTCCGCCCAGCACCAGGACTGTTCCGTCTACCGTCACCGTATTCCTCCGTCGTGAAAGATGGCCGCGAAAGATGCGCCGCGAAAGGTGCCGTACCAACGAGGGGGCGGCCGCTGCCGGTCCGGCCGGTGCGGCCGCCCCCTTTTACGCCTGTCCCGGTACTCCGGGAATTCCGGGGATCCCGGAGGTTCCGGGGAATCAGGAAGCGGAATCCGCGGTGAGACGCGGCTCGAGAATGCGGGAGAACGCGTTCGCCAGCAGCTGCGCCGGGTTGTCGACGGCGCCCATGCTGCGCCACGCCACGTGGTTGTCCGGGCGCACCAGGACGGCGCCGTCCCCGGCGATCTCACGGACCCGCGCCCAGCCGCCCTCGATGTCGGCGAACTCCGCGCCCGCGCCGATGCACACCGACCGGATCGGCAGCGACAACTTCTCCGCCACCTGCGCGGCCGCCTCCGCCCACGCCCCGCCCCGCTCCCCGGTGATCAGGACGAACCCGGCCGGGGAGCCGGTCAGGTCGTGGGTCGACAGGCGCCGGCCGTCCTGCTCGAGCCAGGCGTGCGGCAGCCGGTGTCCGGGCCGGGTGGTGGGCTGGTACACATCGCGCATCGGCACCCGCGCGGGCGGCTCGCTGCCGTCGGGCACCAGCGCGCCCCGCTCGTAGTGGAAGCCGATCTCGAAGTCGTGCGCCTGGCAGCCGGCCCGGTGGGTGTCCAGGATCTCCGCGGTCCTGGCCCGCACCACCTCACCGATGGGGGACTGCTCGAAGTAGGAGGCGAACATCCGCTGCCGGCGCTGCGCGGGGGCGTGCGGACCCAGACCCACCGTGTCCAGGACCGCCTGGTGGTGCGAGGCCGCCGAGACCGCCCAGTCGACGTTGAGCCGGCACACCGGCTGCCGCTCCGCCTCGTAGGTGTCCAGCAGGCTGTCGTCGGCGCGGCCGTCGAGGACCGCGGCCAGCTTCCACGCCAGGTTGTGGGCGTCCTGGATGCCGGAGTTCAGGCCCAGGCCCACGGTGGGCGGCTGGCGGTGCGCGGAGTCACCGGCCAGCAGCACCCGCCCCTTGCGGTAGCGCTCGGCGACCAGCGCCTGCACCGTCCAGTTCGTCACGTGGTGCAGGGTCAGCTCCAGCTCGGGCAGGCCCAGCAGCTCCCGGACCCGGGCCACCACCGACTCCTCGTCGAGACGGTCGGCGTCCATCGGCGGGAAGTGCAGCACCCACTCCTCGCAGGCCTTGCCCCAGCTGGGCCCCATCTCGATGAGGTTGCTGCACAGGTCCGGGTCCTGGGCGTTGAGGAAGTGGGTCAGCAGCGTGCCCTCCTGCCACCACTGCGACAGGTCCGCGGTGAAGTAGGCGGTGGTCACATCGAGCAGTGCGGGCACGCCGCGCATCTCGATGCCCAGGGCGCTGCCGACCGTGCGGCCGCCGTCGGCACCGATCATGTAGCGGGCGGTGACCGTCGTCGTCTCGCCGGTGGCCCGCTCGCGGACCTCGGCGACCACCCGGTCGCCCTCGTCGGTGAAGCCGGTCATCTCGTGGCCGAACAGGATGCGCCCGGGGCGGCGCTGTTCGGCGGTGGCGCGCAGGATCGGCTCCAGGCGGACCTGGGGCAGCTTGACCGGCAGGACCGGCCCGGCCGCCGCGTACCGCTCGCGCAGCGAACCGCCGCCGAAGGCGTCGATCTCGTGGATGTGCCGGGCGTCCATCGGCCCGTCGCCGGCCAGCGAGGTCAGCCAGCGCAGCTTGCCGAACAGCTCCAGGGGCGCGCCCTGCTCCACCATCGGGGCGTCGAGCCCGTGCTGGCGGAAGATCTCCATCGTGCGCTGGTTGAGGTAGTGCGCCTTGGGCACGTGCGCGGTGTCCGCGTGCCGTTCGACGAGCAGGTGGTCCACACCGTGATCGGAGAGGAAGTTGGAGGCGGCAAGACCGCATCCGCCGCCGCCCACGATAAGAACCGGAACCTCGACTGTTCCCATTTTCGTCCTTCCGGAAGGTGACAGTCCCACGCTCACGGAAACTGCCGAATGTGCCGGGAATGAATGTGGCGTTGAGCTTTTCCGAGATGTTTTCGCGTGTCTCACCCGCGCCGCGCGGCGTCCGCCAGGGCGCGGTGCAGACGGTCGTCCTCGGTCTGTCCTGCCTCCCACTGCACGCCCAGGGCGAAGGGGTGACCCACCGCCTCGACCGCCTCGACGACGCCGTCGGGCGTGCGGGCGGTGGCGGTCAGGTTCTCGCCGACGCGGTCCACGGCCTGGTGGTGGTGGCAGGCGGTCTTGGGGGTGTCGTCGCCGAAGACCCCCGCGATGTGGCTGCCGGCGCGCAGATCCAGGACGTGCCGGCCGAACTCGAAGCCGGGACCCGGCGGGCGGTGCCCGTCGGTGCCGGTGACCTCCGGCAGATGCTGGTGCAAGGTGCCCCCGCAGCGCACGTTGAGCAGCTGCATGCCGCGGCAGATGGCCAGCAGCGGCAGCCCGCCCGCCAACGCGTCCCCGATCAGGGCGAGTTCGGCGCGGTCCAGCTCGGTGCTCGCGACCCGGGTCGAGGGGTGCCGCTCCTGCCCGTACAGCGCCGGGTCGATGTCCGGCCCGCCCGGGACGAGCAGGCCCTGCAGGCCCTGAAGGAGCTGCCCGACACCGGGCCGCACCGGCAGCACCACCGGGACGCAGCCCGCCGCGGCCAGGAAGTCCACGTGCGACTGGAGCGAGAGGCTGACCACCATGTCACTGCCCTGCAGGGTGACCGGGACCGTGCGTGCGGTGATCCCGACCACCGGCTTCGCCGAGTTCATCTCCACCCGCCCCTAGCCCTCGGTGCCCGGCGCGTCCGGCGACACGTAGACGAAGCCGTCCTCGACCTTCACCCGGTAGGTGGCGATCGGCCGGGTCGCGGGCGGGTTGACGGGCTCTCCGGTGCGCAGGTCGAAGCACGAGCCGTGCAGCCAGCACTCGATGGTGGTGCCGTAGACCTCGCCCTCGGCGAGGGAGACCTCGGCGTGCGAGCACAGGTCACTGACCGCGTACACGGTGTCGTCCCTGCGCACCAGTGCGACCGGGGCGTCCTCGACCTCCACCGCGATCGCGCCGCCGGCCGGGATCTTGTCCACCGGACAAACCTTGACGAAGCTCATCGCTCCCGCTCTCCTCCACAGTCAGGGGGCCCGGACCAGGGATCCGGACATCAGGGGCCGGTCCGGTGTCAGCCGGATCTCCACGCGCCGGGCCACACGTTCCGCCGGGGCTCTTGAGGATGACCCGAGCTCAGGACGAGGTTCATCGGAGCCCGCGGCCCCCGCCCCGCCCCGACCCGGCGTGCACGCCCCGCCCGGCCCGGCGTGCCCGCCCGCTACCAGGGCACCGGGCCGTCCTCCGACAGCGACGCCCCCGTGGGCCCGTCCGCGTCCAGCAGCGCGAGCCGCACCGCGATCACGGCACCCTGGGCGGGCGTGCGCTGCCCGCGATGGCCGTTGATGTCGGTGGCCACCACACCGGGGTGGGCCGCGTTCACCTTGATCGGGGTGTCCCGCAGCTCCTTGGCGTAGGCGAGGGTCAGGGCGTTCAGCGCGGTCTTGGAGGACTGGTAGGCGAGCATGTTGACGTGCGCCATGGGGGAGGCCGGGTCGGCGTTGAGGGCCAGCGACCCCAGGTGGCTGGACATGTTGACGATGCGTCCGGCCGGCGAGCGGCGCAGCAGCGGCAGCATCGCGTTGGTCACCGTGACCACGCCGAACACGTTGGTCTCGTACACCTCCCGCAGGTCGCCCGCCGCCGCCTGGCTGGGCGCGCCGGTGAACTGCCCGGCGATCCCGGCGTTGTTGACCAGGATGTCCAGGCGGCCGTAGCGCCGCTCGATGACGGCGGCGGCCTCGGCCACGCAGGCCGCGTCGCGCACGTCGACGCGCAGCGGCACCGCGGTGATGCCGCGGTCCGCGAGCACGGCGCTCGCCTGCTTGCCGCGCACCTCGTCCCTGGCGCCGACCAGGACGACGGCGCCCCGCTCGCCCAACTGCCGTGCGGTCTCCTGCCCGATGCCCTTGTTGGCGCCGGTGACGAGCGCGATCTTCTCAGGCACGTCCGTGGTCCCTTCTGTCCGTCGAAAAGGGGGGAGGGGGGTGGGTCACGCGCTGTGAGCCCACCGAAGCGTCACACAGTTCGCCCGGCCCGCCCGAGGCCGTGGTCGTGAACGCCGGGGATGTTCAACTGCGGCGACCGCGCGGTCGAACACCGCCCGTACGGCGCCCTGTTCGCCCGGCACTCGGGTGCGTGGTCCGTCCGGCACTTGCACCAACGCCCACGGCGGCGGCAGCCTGGTGGGCCGGCACTCGCCGCCGCCCGCCCCCGCCCTGCCCGTTCCGCCCCCGTGCGCCCGCCGCCGGGCGGCGCCGCGGCGGCGCCCGGCGCGGGCCCGACTCACAGGAGACGCCCCGATGCCACCGCGGATGAACAACCCTTCGCTGGTCGTGCCCGACGCCCTGCAGCCCCTGCTGGACCTGACCAAGGTCATCGGCAAGGTCGGCGTCCCGCAGCGCACGCTCGACCTCATCCGGCTGCGGGTGAGCCAGATCAACGGCCGCGTCTACACGATCCCCGACGACCTGGGGCAGGCCGCCGAGGCCGACGCCCGCCTGCCCCAGGTCGCCGAGTGGCGCGAGGCGACCTGCTTCACCCCCGCCGAGCGCGCCGCCCTGGCGCTGGCCGAGGACGCCACCGAGCTCAGCGGCCGCGAGGACGCGGTGCCCGACGAGGTCTGGCAGGACGCGGCCGGCCACTACACCGAGGAGGAACTGGCCTCCCTGGTCATCCACATCGGCCTGGTCAACTGCTGGAACCGCATCAACGTCGCCACCCGCCAGGTGCCCGCGGCCTGGCGCTGACCCGCCCCCGCCCCGGCCTGGCGCTGGCCCGCCCCCGCCCCACCGGGCCCCTCTTCACCCCGTGCGGCGGCGAGCGTCTGTCACATCCGTGCGCCGCCGGGCGTCATAGCAGTGACGACCGGGGCCCCACGCACCACCTGACCACCCAGCCGCAGGGAAGGAACCGCACCGTGTTGAAGCTCATCAACGCCGGTCTCGGCAGGACCGGGACCACGTCACTTCAGGTGGCGCTGGAACAGCTCGGTTACGGCCCCTGCTACCACATGTTCGACATCGTCGGCGACGAGAAGCGCCTGGAGCAGTGGGAACGCATCATCTGCGAGGGGCAGCAGCCCGACTGGGACGCGGTCTTCGAGGGCTACACCTCCGCGGTGGACGGCCCGCCCTCCTTCTACTACGACCAGATCGTCAAGGCCTTCCCCGAGGCCAAGGTCGTCCTGACGGTGCGCGACGCGGACGGCTGGTACGAGAGCACGTACAACACGCTCTACCAGTTCGTCCTGAAGAACAAGGAGACCCCTCCCGAGCCGGGCAGCCGCCAGGCCCGCGTCTTCCGCATGACCAACGTCATGACCTGGGAAGGGCTGTTCGAGGGGCGGTTCTCCGACAAGGACCACGCCATCGCGGTCTACCACCGCCGCAACCAGGAGATCATCGACGCGGTCCCCGCCGACAACCTCCTGGTCTACGACGTCACCCAGGGCTGGGAGCCGCTGTGCGCGTTCCTGGGCACCGAGACGCCCACCACCGCGTTCCCGCACGCCAACACCACCGCGAACATGCGTGAGCGGATGCAGCAGATGGCCGCCGGCGGCCCGCCCGCCCCCGGCGGCGGAACGCGATAACACCACCCGCACACCATCCGCGCACCATCCGCTTCTTTTTCTTTTCCTTTTCCCCGCGGACAGCCCGTGACCGGCTGGCCGCGGGGATTTTTCGTGGGCGGGGAACAAGTCCCGCTGTTCCGGCCCGATACCGCCGTTCCAGCCCCGCTCGACCGCCCGTCATTGTTCAACCACAGTTGTTTTCGCGCCACTTCCCGCAGCCGATAGTCTCGCGCCACCCCCAGGACCCGCCCGAGAAAATCGGCTTCGCCGGCCTGCCCGCATAACGGCCCGGCGGCGTATCTGCCTCAAGAAGGGGATTACGTGAGGAAGTTTCTGGCAATTACGGCGGCGGCCGCCACCGCCCTGGCGGGAACGGTCGCCGCGGCACCGGCGAAAGCCGCACCCGAGCGCCCGGCGTCCACCATCTCCTGGTCACCCTGCCCCGACGACGACCCCGTCGTCGGCGGCCTGCTGAAGGGTCTGGAGTGCGGCACGCTCGCCGTCCCGCTCGACCACACCAAACCGCGGGGCCGCACCATCGACCTGGCCCTCACCCGCGCCCGGCACACCGCACCCGAGGACCGCTACCAGGGCATCGCGCTGCTCAACCGCGGCCAGTGGCCCGGCCAGTTCGGCCGCGACCTGCCCACCCGGTTCGCCAAGGGCACCTCCGGCCTGTCCCCGGCCGTCGGCGCCACCTACGACTGGATCGGCTTCGACCCGCGCGGCACCGGCGCCAGCGAACCGCAGATCACCTGCGCGCCCGACTACGTCTGGCCCGGCAGGGCCCGCGCCGACCTGGTGCCGCAGAGCGCCGCCGAGGAACAGGCCTGGCGCACCCGGGCCCGCGACTTCGCCGAGAGCTGCGGCCGCACCCACGGCGACACCCTGAACTTCCTGAGCACCAAGGACACCGCCCGCGACCTGGACCTGATCCGCAAGGCGCTCGGCGAGGAACAACTGACCTACTTCGGCTGGGACTACGGCACCTACCTCGGCTCGGTCTACGCCTCGATGCACCCCCACCGGGTGCGCCGCATGGTCCTGGACACCGTGATGCTGCCCGGCAAGGGCTGGTACAAGAACGTCCTCGCCCAGAACGCCACCTTCGAAAAGAGCGCCCAGAACTATTTCTCCTGGATCGCCCGCAACGACGCGACCTACCACCTGGGCACCACCCGCGCCGCCGTCGAGGCCAAGTACTACGAAGGCATGGCCAAGCTGCGCGCCGCCCCCGTCGAGGGAAAGATCGGCCCGGCCGAGTACACCGAGGTCTTCCTCATCGACCTCTACCGCCGCTCCGCCTGGACCGGCCACACCAAGGCCCTGGCCGACTGGGTGCTGCGCGACGACGCCACCGGCCTCAAGGCCGCCTTCAACGAGCCCGGCTACCCGACACAGAACAAGCAGGCCATGTACAGCGCGGTGCAGTGCACCGACTCGCCCTGGCCGCTCGACTGGCGGCGCTGGCACCGCGACTTCACCCGCGACCACCGCGCCGGCAACACCTTCCTGACCTGGTACAACGCCTGGTACAACGCGCCGTGCGCGTTCTGGCCCGCGCCCGCGGGCACCCCGCAGAAGGTCGGCGCCAAGGACGTGAACGTCCTGGTCGTGCAGGGCGAGCACGTCGCCGGGTCCCCGCTGGCAGGCGCCCGCGACATGCACCGCAGGTTCCCCGACTCCCGGCTGCTGGTGGAGCAGGGCGGCTACGAACACGAGACGTCCCTGTCCCGCAACGCCAACGCCTGCGTCAACACGGTGGTCGACGCCTACCTGAAGGACGGCAGCCGCCCGGCCGCCGCCCGCGGCGCCGACGCCACCTGCCAGGCGCCCGCGCCGCCGCAGCCCGCCCCGTAACACTCGTAACACCTTGCGGAAGACCCGGAGAAAAGAAGTCCGCCCGCGTGTTCAACCGCGTGAAATCAGCGGTTGAACACGCGGGCGGGCAGGCCCACTTATGAATTCAGTACCTTCATTGCAGCCGAACATGCTGATGTGTAGTTTGACAGCGACGATTCCTCAGCCGCCCGCGTGGAAGGTCAACAATGGAAACTGGCGTAATCATTGTCGGTGCCGGTCCTGTCGGATTGATGCTGGCCTGTGAACTCCACCTGGGCGGTGTGAATGTCACCGTCTTCGACAAGCTTCCCGCCCCCTCCGGGGAATCCCGCGCACTCGGCTTCAACCGGCGCGCGGCGGAAACGCTCGACCAGCGCGGACTGCTCGCCGGGCTCGGTGAATTCCGGTGGGGGCCGATGGGCCACTTCGGCGGCGTCCGTTTCGATCTCGGCATGCTGGAGGAGGACCACAGCGGCGTCCTGGGACTCTCCCAGGCCCGCACCGAGGCGATGCTCGCCGCCCGGCTCGCCGAGCTGGGCGTGCCGGTGCGCCGCGGCGTCGAGGTCACCGGGGTGCGCGAGGAGAGCGACGGCGTCGTCGTCACCTGCCAGGAACCCGCGGGCACCGGCGAGCACCGCGCCCGCTACGTGGTGGGCTGCGACGGCCCGCACAGCACCGTCCGCGCCGCCGCCCGCATCCCCGCCCGCCGGTGGGAGGCCACCCGCGGCATGTACACCGCGGAGCTCACCGGCATCACGCTGCGCCCGCGGCCCATCGGGGAGCGCCTGCCCGGCGGCCACATGGTGGTGTGCACCCCGCTGGGCGAGGGCCGCTGCCGCATCGTCGTCCACGACAAGGACCTGTCCCCCCACCAAGACCCCGATACCCTGACGTTCCCTCAAGTCGCCGACGCCTGGCAGAAGTTGACCGGCGAGCGCATCCACCACGCGAGCGCGCAGTGGATGTGGGCCTGCAACAACGCGGCCGCCCTGGCGGACGAGTACCGGCGCGGCCGGGTGCTGCTGGCGGGCGACGCCGCCCACGCCATGCCGCCGCTGGCCGCCTGGAGTCTGAGCGCCGGGCTGCAGGACGCGGCGAACCTCGGCTGGAAACTGGCCGCCCACCTGGCCGGCTGGGCCCCCGAACACCTCCTGGACACCTACCACACCGAACGCCACCCCGTCGGGGAGCAGTTGATCCGCAACGCGCAGGCGGCGTCGATGCTCTACCTCGGCGACGCCGACATGGATCCGCTGCGCGGCGTGCTGGGCGAGCTGGTGGAGCACGAACAGGCCGCCGGGCAGCTGGCCGGCATCGTGAGCGGCCTGGGCATCGGCTACGACCTGGGGCCGGGGGAGCACCCCCTGCTGGGCCGGCGCATGCCGCCCCAGCGGGAACTGACCCGCCCCGACGGCACCCGCACCCGCGTCGCGGAACTGCTGCACGCCGCGCGCGGCGTCCTGATCGCCACCGACGGCGCGGACGGCAAGGCGGCCCGGCTCGCCCAGGACTGGGCCGACCGCATCGACATCGTCACCGGCACCTGGGCCACCGACCCCACCGACCCCACCGTCCCGGCCGTCCCGGCCCCCGAGGCCGTCCTGGTCCGCCCCGACGGCTACGTCGCCTGGACCGCGCCGGGCAGCGACCGCGACCTCACCGACGCCCTTGGCCACTGGTTCGGCACCCCCGGCGCCACCCACCCCACAGGAGTGTGAGCATGACCAGGGATGTGATCGTCGTCGGCGCGGGCCCGGTCGGGCTGATGATGGCCGGCGAACTGCGCCTGGCCGGCGCCGACGTCGTCGTCTACGAGAAGCTGCCCGCCCCGGCCCGCGAGTCCCGCGGCGCCAGCCTCACCCGCCGCGCGGTGGAGAGCTTCGACCAGCGCGGCCTGCTCGCCCGGCTCGGCGCCACGGAACCGGCCGACGCCCACTTCGGCGGGGTGCCCATCGACCTGGGCCTGCTGGAGGAGGACCACAGCGGCGCCCGCGGCGTCTCGCAGTTCCGCACCGAACGGATGCTGGAGGACTGGGCGGGCGGACTGGGCGTGCCCATCCGCCGCGGATACGAGGTCACCGGCCTCACCCAGGACACCGACGGCGTCGAGGTGACCTTCGACGGACCCGGAGGGCCCGGCCGCGACCACGCCCGCTACCTGATCGGCTGCGACGGCGGCCGCAGCACCGTCCGCAAGCTCACCGGCATCGACTTCCCCGGCCCCGAACCCACCCGCGGCTTCTACACCGCCGACGTGACCGGCATCGAGACCCGCCGCCGGCGCATCGGGGAGAACCTCCCCGACGGCAGCATGATCATGGCGATGGACCTGGAGAACGGCGTCACCCGCGTCGTCGCCTACGAACGGGGCACCCGCCCCAAGGACCGCGAGGCCCTCACGTACGGCGAACTCGCCGACGCCTGGCAGCGCCTGACCGGCGAGTCCATCCACCACGGACAGTGCCGCTGGATCAGCTGCTTCACCGACGCCTCCCGGGTGGCCGCCGACTACCGGCGCGGCCGGATCCTCCTGGCCGGCGACGCCACCCACGTCCAGCCGCCCGCGATGGCCCAGGGGCTGAGCGTGGGCGTGCAGGACGCGGTGAACCTCGGCTGGAAACTGGCCGCGGTCCTGGCCGGCCACGCCCCCGACACGCTCCTGGACACCTACCACGCCGAACGCCACCCGATCGGGGAGCAACTGGCCCGCAACGCCCGCGCCGCGATCGAACTGCGCCTGACCGGCCAGGAGATGGCCCCGCTGCGCGCGGTCCTCGGCGAGGTCCTCACCCACCAGGACGCCGCCACCCACCTGGCCGGAGTCCTCAGCGGCCTGGGCATCCGCTACGACATGGGCCCCGGCACCCACCCCCTGCTGGGCCGGCGCATGCCGCCCCAGCGGGAACTGACCCGCCCCGACGGCACCCGCACCCGCGTCGCGGAACTGCTGCACGCCGCGCGCGGCGTCCTGATCGCCACCGACGGCGCGGACGGCACCGGCTCCAAGGCCGCCCAGCTCGCCCAGGACTGGGCCGACCGCATCGACATCGTCACCGGCACCTGGAGCAGCGGGACATCCGGCCCGCAGGCGCAGGCCGTCCTCATCCGGCCCGACGGCTACGTCGCCTGGACCGCACCCGGCAGCGACAGCGACCTCACCGACGCCCTGACCCGCTGGTTCGGCGCCCCGCACCCGCCCGCCCGGCCGCTCTGAGCTCCCGCGCGCCGCACCGCCGCCACCCCCCGACCCCCAGGAGATGCCCGTGACGACCGGAGTCACCGTCTGGCTCACCGGCCTGCCCAGCGCCGGCAAGACCACCATCGCCTACGAGCTGGCCGCCCGGCTCCGCGCGGACGGCCGCCGCGTGGAGGTCCTGGACGGCGACGAGATCCGCGAGGCGCTCTCGGCCGGCCTCGGCTTCTCCCGCGCCGACCGCGACACCAACGTGCAGCGCATCGGCTTCGTCGCCGAACTCCTGGCCCGCAACGGCATCCTGGCGCTGGCCCCGGTCATCGCGCCGTACACCGACAGCCGCGAAGCGGTCCGCAAACGCCACGACTCCAACCGCACCCCCTACCTCGAAGTGCACGTCGCCACCCCGCTGGAGGTGTGCAGCGCACGCGACGTGAAGGGCCTGTACGCCAAGCAGGCCGCCGGACAGCTGACCGGTCTGACCGGCGTGGACGACCCCTACGAGGAGCCGGCCGCACCGGACCTGCGCCTCCACGCCCAGCACCAGAGCGTGGCTCAGTCCGCCGCCGCGGTGCACGCCCTGCTCACCGAGAGGGGACTGCTGTGACACCCGCCCCGAACGCGGTGACCGCCGACGCCGGGGAGAGCCCCTACGCCCTCTCCCACCCCGACGCGCTGGAGTCGGAGGCGGTGCACATCCTGCGCGAGGTGGCGGGCGAGTTCGACAACCCGGTGATCCTGTTCTCCGGCGGCAAGGACTCCATCGTCATGCTGCACCTGGCACTCAAGGCGTTCACGCCCGCGCCGGTGCCCTTCGCGCTGCTGCACGTGGACACCGGCCACAACTTCCCCGAAGTCCTCGCCTTCCGCGACCGCGTGGTCGCCGAGCACGGGCTGCGCCTGCACATCGCCTCCGTGCAGGACTACATCGACCGCGGCGAGCTCAAGGAACGCCCCGACGGCACCCGCAACCCGCTGCAGACCCGGCCGCTGACCGACACCATCCAACAGCAGCGGTTCGACGCCGTGTTCGGCGGCGGGCGCCGCGACGAGGAGAAGGCCCGCGCCAAGGAGCGCGTGTTCTCCCTGCGCGACGAGTTCTCCCAGTGGGACCCGCGCCGCCAGCGCCCCGAGCTGTGGAACCTGTACAACGGCCGCCACCTGCCCCGCGAGCACGTGCGGGTCTTCCCGCTGTCCAACTGGACCGAGCTGGACGTGTGGCAGTACATCGCCCGCGAACACATCGAGCTGCCCGCCATCTACTTCGCCCACGACCGCGAGGTGTTCCAGCGCCACCACATGTGGCTGACCGCCGGCTCCTGGGGCGGCCCCCGGGCGGGGGAGCGGACCGAGAAGCGCCGGGTGCGCTACCGCACGGTCGGCGACATGTCCTGCACCGGCGCGGTCGACTCCGACGCCGACACCATCGACAAGGTCATCACGGAGATCGCCGCGTCCCGCCTCACCGAGCGCGGCGCCACCCGCGCCGACGACAAGCTCTCCGAGGCCGCGATGGAAGACCGCAAGCGCGAGGGGTACTTCTGATGAACCATCTGAGCGACACCGCCGCCGACACACTGCGCTTCGCCACCGCCGGCTCCGTCGACGACGGCAAGTCCACCCTGGTCGGACGCCTCCTGCACGACTCCAAGTCGGTCCTGGCCGACCAGCTGGAAGCCGTCGCCCACGCCTCCGCGAGCCGCGGGCAGGCCACCCCCGACCTGGCGCTGCTCACCGACGGCCTGCGCGCCGAACGCGAGCAGGGCATCACCATCGACGTCGCCTACCGCTACTTCGCCACCCCCCGGCGCCGCTTCATCCTCGCCGACACCCCCGGCCACGTGCAGTACACCCGCAACATGGTCACCGGCGCCTCCACCGCGGAACTCACCATCATCCTGGTCGACGCCCGCCACGGCGTCGTCGAGCAGACCCGCCGCCACACCGCCATCGCCGCCCTGCTGCGCGTCCCGCAGATCGTCCTCGCGGTCAACAAGATGGACCTCGTCGGGTACGAGGAGTCCGTCTTCGCGAAGATCGCCGAGGAGTACACGGCCTACGTCAAGGAGCTGGGCGGCCCGGAGGTCACCGTCATCCCGATCTCCGCGCTGGCCGGCGACAACGTCGTGGACACCTCCGCGCACATGGACTGGTACGGCGGTCCCACCGTCCTGGAACACCTGGAGAGCGTGCCCGTCAGCCACCACC
This sequence comes from Streptomyces venezuelae, assembly GCF_008642355.1. Classification (NCBI taxonomy): domain Bacteria; kingdom Bacillati; phylum Actinomycetota; class Actinomycetes; order Kitasatosporales; family Streptomycetaceae; genus Streptomyces; species Streptomyces venezuelae. The sequence goes on along the minus strand of NZ_CP029193.1, from coordinate 49,140 downwards.
TGGCACCGTGCGCCGCCCGGCTGCCCGTGCAGTACGTCATCCGCCCGCAGAGCCCTGAACACCCCGACTACCGCGGCTACGCCGGCCGCATCGCCGAGGGAACCTTCCGCACCGGCCAGCAGGTCCGCGTCCTGCCCTCGGGCCGCACCACCACCATCACCGCCATCGAACGCCTGGGCACGACCGTCGAGTCGGCCGGCGCCCTGCAGTCGGTGACCGTGCTGCTCAGCGACGACCTCGACGTCGCCCGCGGCGACCTGATCGTGCCGGCCGGCGACGCACCGCCCACCACCCGCGAGGTGACCGCGACCGTCTGCCACGTCGCCGACCAGCCGCTGACCACCGGACAGCGGGTGCTGCTCAAACACGGCACCCGCACCGTCAAGGCTCTGGTCACCGACATCGCCTCCCGCCTCACCCTGGAGGACCTCTCGCCCTACCCGCACCCGGGCCGCCTGGCCGCCAACGACATCGGGCAGGTGCACCTGCGCACCGCCGAACCGCTGCCCCTGGACACCTACGCCCACTCCCGGCGCACCGGCTCCTTCATCCTCATCGACCCGGCCGACGGCACCACCCTGACCGCGGGCATGGCCGGCGAGTCCTTCGCCCGGCCCGACCCGGCCACCGACCCGGCCAAGGACGAGGAATGGGACTTCTGACCCGGCGCGCCGCCCCCGCCCTGCTGACCGCCCTGCTGCTGGCGCCCGCGGGCTGCGGCTACGGCTCGCAGGCCAAGGACAACGACACCGCGCCGATCGCCGCCGGCGCACAGAAGATCGACGGCCTGGACTCGGTACGGATCGGCTACTTCGCCAACCTCACCCACGCCACCGCCCTGATCGGCAACCGGCAGGGCTTCTTCCAAAAAGCACTGGGCGCCACCAAAGCCCGATACGCCACCTTCAACGCGGGCCCCTCCGCGATCGAGGCCCTGAACGCGGGCTCCCTCGACATCGGCTGGATCGGCCCGTCCCCGGCGATCAACGGCTACACCAAGTCGGGCGGCACGAACCTGCGCATCATCGGCGGCGCCGCCTCCGGCGGCGTGAAACTCGTCGTCAACCCGGAGAAGATCAAGACCCCGGCCGACGTCAAGGGCAAGAAGATCGCCACCCCGCAGCTCGGCAACACCCAGGACGTCGCCTTCCTCCACTGGGCGGCCCGACAGGGCTGGCAGGTCGACGCGGCCAGCGGCAAGGGCGAGGTGACCGTGGTGCGCAGCGACAACAAGGTCACCCCCGACGCCTACAAGTCCCACTCCATCGACGGCGCGTGGGTCCCGGAGCCCACCGCCTCCAAAATCGTCGCCCTGGGCGGCAAAGTCCTGCTGGACGAGAAGACACTGTGGCCCGGCGGCACCTTCGTCATCACCAACATCGTCGTCTCCCAGAAGTTCCTCGCCCGGCACCCCCGGGTCGTCGAGGCGGTGCTCAAGGCGTCGGTGGCCACCAACCAGTGGATCGAGGACCACCCGGCCCGGGCCAGGCAGGCCGCCAACCGCCAGCTGGCCACCGACGCCGGCAAGGCCCTGCCCCGCCACATCCTGGACCCGGCCTGGCAGTCCATCGACTTCACCGACGACCCGCTGGCCGCCACCTTGCGCACCGAGGCCGCCCACGCCGCCCGGGCCGGCCTGCTCCAGCGCCCCGACCTGTCCGGCATCTACGACCTCACCCTGCTCAACAAGGTCCTCAAGGCCGCCGGGCAGCGCCCGGTGGACGACGCCAACCTCGGCGTCCGGCAACCCCCTCGATGAGTTCCCCGGAGGTGACGACCATGACCGCGACCCTCGACAAGGCCGCCGGCGCCGCCGCGACGGCCCGCCACGCCGCCCGCCTCGAGCACGTCTCCAAGTCCTTCCCGGGCCCCGCCGGGCCCCAGTCCGTCCTGGACGACATCAGCCTGGCCGTCGCCCCCGGCGAATTCGTCACCCTCCTGGGGGCCTCCGGCTGCGGCAAGTCCACCCTGCTCAACCTCGTCGCCGGCCTGGACGAGCCCACCACCGGCGAGATCACCACCGACGGCCGGCCCGCCCTGATGTTCCAGGAACACGCCCTGTTCCCCTGGCTGAGTGCGGGCAAGAACATCGAACTCGCCCTGAAACTGCGCGGCATCGCCCCCCGCCGGCGCCGCGAACGCGCCGAGGAACTCCTGGCCCTGGTCCGCCTGGAGGGCGCCCACGGCAAACGGGTGCACGAACTGTCCGGCGGCATGCGCCAGCGGGTCGCCCTGGCCCGCGCCCTGGCCCAGGAGAGCCGCCTGCTGCTCATGGACGAACCCTTCGCCGCCCTGGACGCCATCACCCGCGACGTGCTGCACGACGAACTGACCCGCATCTGGAGCGAGACGAAACTCTCCGTCCTGTTCGTCACCCACAACGTGCGCGAGGCCGCCCGCCTGGCCCAGCGCGTGATCCTGCTGTCCTCCCGCCCCGGGCGCATCGCCCGCGAATGGGCCGTGGACATCCCCCAGCCGCGCCGCATCGAGGACAGCGCCGTCGCCGAACTCTCCATCGAGATCACCGAACAGCTGCGGGGGGAGATCCGCCGACATGGCCAGTACTGACACCAGCGCCCCCAAGGACGGCAACGACCTCGCCGGCCTGGACGCCCTGGAAACCCCCCAGCACATCCGCAAGCCCTTCACCCTCACCCTGAAGGAGAAGGTCCTGCCGCCCGTCACCGCCATCGCGCTGGTCCTCGCGGTGTGGCAGGGCCTGGTCTCCTTCCACATCGTCGACGACCCCGGCAAACTGCCGTCCCCCGGCGCCGTGTGGGACGTGGCCCACCAGGCCTGGCTGGAGGGCGAACTCCTCGGCTACATCTGGACGTCCGTCTCACGCGGCCTGTCCGGCTTCTGCCTGGCCCTGCTCATCGGCACCCCGCTGGGCCTGCTCGTGGCCCGCCTGAAACTCCTGCGCGCGGCCATCGGCCCGATCCTGTCCGGCCTGCAGTCGCTGCCCTCGGTGGCCTGGGTGCCGCCCGCGGTGATCTGGCTGGGCCTGAACAACTCGATGATGTACGCCGTGATCCTGCTCGGCGCCGTCCCCTCCATCGCCAACGGCCTGGTCTCCGGCGTCGACCAGGTGCCGCCGCTGTTCCTGCGGGCCGGCCGCACCATGGGCGCCACCGGCCTCAAGGGCACCTGGCACGTACTGCTGCCGGCCGCCCTGCCCGGTTACATCGCCGGCCTCAAACAGGGCTGGGCCTTCGCCTGGCGCTCCCTGATGGCCGCCGAGATCATCGCGTCCTACCCCGACCTCGGCCTGGGGCTCGGCCAGCTCCTGGAGAACGGCCGCAACGCCAGCGACATGGCCATGGTCTTCGAGGCCATCCTGCTGATCCTGCTCGTCGGCATCGCCATCGACCTGCTCGTCTTCAGCCCCCTGGAACGCTGGGTCCTGCGCAGCCGCGGCCTGCTCGTACGCCACTGAAACCTGCCCCCGGCCACAGTCCGACGACCATCGACCCACCCTCTACTGCGGCTAGAGAAACCGCTGCGACGCTCATCCGGAATGCAGCAGAAAGGGCACACCGGATGGCTTTCAAAGACGGGCGGGCTACGGTGATCGCAGACGGTTTGAGTTCCGCCGCATTACGGTGCGGCAAACCGGGGTCCGGTGAAAAGAACGGCCCGGGAACCAGCCCCGAAACCGGCCCGAAAATCGGCCTCAAGAACATCGAGAACACCCCGGTGCAGGAACTCCCGGTCCATGCGCTGTCGCCCGGACTGCACCTGCGTCAGGGCGGAATCAACGCCGCCTATCTCCACTTGCTCGTCGAAGCCCCGGGCCGCGCACAATTGCCGCCCGTACTCGTCCAGAAAGACGGCTGGCGCATCATCGACGGACTCCACAGACTGGAGGCCGCGAAACTCTGCGGCGACCACAGCATCACCGCACGGCTCGTCGACTGCACCGACGCCGAAGCACTCGTCATCGCCATGAAAGCCAACACCTCCCACGGACTTCCGCTGTCGCGGGCCGACCGCACCGCCGGCGCCGAACGCGTCCTGCTCGCCCACCCCGAATGGTCCGACCGCGCCATCGCCAGCGTCACCCAGCTGAGCGCCAAGACGATCGCGGTGCTGCGCGAACGCTCCGCCTGCCCCACCCCGCCCGGCGGCCAACGCCTGGGCCTGGACGGCAAACTGCGCGCGGTCAGCGCCGGTGAGGGCCGCCGCCGCGCCGCCGCCTACATCCACGCCCACCCCGAGGCCACGCTGCGCGAAGTCGCCCGCGAGACCGAGGTGTCCCTGGGCACCGTCCACGACGTCAGCGCCCGCCTGCGCCGCGGGGTCAGCCCCGAACGCAACGGCCTGCGCGCCACCAAGCCACGCCTGACCCTGCACCCGGCCGAGCGGCCCGCCGACCCCCCGCCGCCCCCGCACCCCCCGAACCCGCACCCGCACGCCGCGCCCCCGGGCGCCGAGGAACCGCCGGCGCGCCGCCCCGCCACCGTCCCGGCCGAAGCACCTCCGGCCTGGGAGACGGTCGCCGCCAAGGTCGCCAACGACCCGTGCATCCGCTACACCGCGGGCGGCAAGGAGTTCCTGCAGTGGATGGCGCAGCACGCCGGAGACCCGGACGGCTGGCGCGAGCTGGTCAACGCCGTCCCCGCGCACTGGGTCGGCGTCATCGCGCCCATCGCGGAGAGCGTCGGCAAGGAGTGGAGCCTGTTCGCCGAGCGACTGCGCAGCCGCCAGGAAGCCGTCTGAGCCGGACAGGCCCCGGCCCGTCAGGAGCCGGTCTCCAGCTGCCGGTTCAGGGCGCGCTCCACCGGGGTCAGGGCGACCTCCGGGCACAGCCGCTCCGGATGGCCCGCCGGCGGCCCGCCGTGCCGCGGCCCGGGGGCCGGCCGCGCGGTCTCCCCGGCCGGCCGCACGGTCTCCTCGGCGGGCTGCGCCGGCGAGACGTAGATGGCGCCGTACGCCTGCAGCGCCGCGTACACCTCGCGCCACACACGCCTGATCAAGCCGGCCATGGGTCTGCCTCCAACGGGGTGGGCCGCGGGCGGCCAGGGCTTGGGGTGCGCCGGGATGCGTCACTGTGCGGGCCGGTGGTCGAGGCGGACTCGAGCCGCCCCTCCGCCCGGCCTCGAGAGCGCCTTGCCAACGTGGGCGGGTGGAGCAAGCCGGCTCCGCAGCCCGGCAGGGCGCACCGTCGCGGAAGGACAGGCCCATGGACGAGGCCGAACGTGAGCGGCAGACACGCGGCGGCGAGGGGGTCGCGCCGGTGCTCCGGCTGGCCGGGGTGGACGAGGAGGAGGACGATCCCGCGGAGTGCAACGTGGTCCGCGGGATCGACTGACCGGGTGCCGGGGCGCAGTGCGCCGGTGAGACCGACAAGGAGTCCAAGACGATGACGCTCTCCCCGCAGCGCGCCGGCGCGACGGCGATGTCCCCGGCGGCACGCCGGTTCCTCACCGCGCCGCACACCGGCGTGCTGAGCACGCTGCGGCCCGACGGCTCGCCCCACCTCACCCCGGTGCGCTTCACCTTCGACGCACCGGCCGGCCTGGCCCGCGTGCTGACCGTGAACACCACCCGCAAGGTGAAGAACGTGCTGGCCAGCCCGCACGCGCGCGTCGCACTGTGCCAGGTGGACGGCTTCGCCTGGGTGTCCCTGGAGGGCACCGCCCGCGTCCTGGACGCCCCCGACCGCGTCGCCGAGGGGGTCCGCCGCTACACCGAGCGCTACTTCTCCGGGCCGCCGAACCCGCCCGGCCGCGTCGTCGTGGAGATCACCGTCGACCGGGTGCTGAGCCTCAACTGCTGACCCGGCACCCGCCGCAGCCGCCGCGCCCGTCAGTCCCGCCGCGCCTGTCTTGCCCGTCGTGCCCGCCATCAGCCGCGGGCGCCGGGCGGCACCCCGTCCACCCAGATCAGCCCGAACGAGAGCCGCGTCAGGCGCCAGCCGTCCGGGGTGCGGCGGGCCGTGCCGGTCACCGAGGTGCCGGTGGTGAACAACTCCGGGCCCGGACCGCCGGGATGGTGCACGTGGGTGGAGACCAGATTGGCGCGCAGGCTCGCCTCATCCCCGGCCGGCTCCACCACCGCGGGGGAATTCAGGTGCTGGGTGCGCGCGAAATTCTCCAGCGCGGCACGGTGCCACCGGGCCAGACCGGCCCGTCCCTCGTGCCGGCTCAACGGGAATGCGACCACCGCGTCCTCGGTGAACAGGGTGCGCGCCCACGCGTCGTCGAGTTCTTCGGTGTCCAGCGCCAGGAGATAACGGTCGAGCAGACCGCTCACCGTAAACGCGTCCACCATGGCCGTGTCCGGAGTGACGGATTCAGCTTCAGTCGAGGTCATGCTTGAGAATGGGCCCACAAACCCGCTGTGACCAACCCCGCCTGTCAAAGATCTGACGTTGTCCGCACGTTTCTGTAGTGGACTGCAAAAGCTGTGTACCGGCGTCCCTTTACCGGCCGCTCGGGCCCTGTCCATACTCGTAAAACATCAACCACACGACGGCGGATGGGCGACGATGGACAATTATGACGCGGACGTGATCATTGTAGGTGCAGGACCCGCCGGCCTTATGTTTGCCGGTGAGTTGGGGCTGCACGGAATTTCCGTTCTCGTGCTCGACAGGCTCGCCGAACCGATGCAGCAGTCACGCGCCCTCGGATTCTCCGCGCGCACCATCGAGGAATTCGCACAGCGCGGACTGCTCGCCCGCCTCGGCGAGGTCGACACCATCCCCGCCGGGCACTTCGGCGGCGTACCGCTGGACTACCGGGTCATCAGCGGCGGTTCCTACGGCGCACGCGGCATCCCCCAGTCCCGCACCGAGGCGATGCTGGCCGCCCACGCCACCGAACAGGGCGCCCGCATCCGCCGCTCGGTCAAGGTCACCGGCCTCACCCAGGACGAGCACGGGGTGACCCTGCACACGAGCGGCACCGGGGGACAGGACACGGGCGGGCAGCTGCGCGCCCGGTACGTGATCGGGTGCGACGGCGCCCGCAGCACGGTCCGCACCGCCGCCGGCATCGACTTCCCCGGCACCGAACCGGCCATCGAGCTGCGCTTCGCCGACATCGCCGGGGTACGGCTGCGGCCCCGCTTCGCCGGGGAGCGGGTACCGGGCGGCATGATCATGGTGCTGCCGCTGGGCCCGGACCGCTGCCGCATCATCTACTACGACCGCAGCGAGCCGCTGCGCGAGAACACCGGGCCGATCACCTTCGAAGAGGTCGCCGACACCTTCCAGAAGCTGTCGGGCGAGGACATCCACGCCGCCACCCCGCTGTGGGTGAGCTCGACCACCGACGTGAGCCGCCAGGCCGACCGGTACCGCAGCGGGCGCGTCTTCGTGGCCGGCGACGCCGCGCACATCCACCTGCCCATCGGCGCCCAGGGCATGAGCGCCGGCGTGCAGGACGCGGTCAACCTCGGCTGGAAACTCGCCCTCGTCCTCAAGGGGGCGGCCCCCGACGCCCTCCTTGACACCTACCACGCCGAGCGCCACCCGGTCGGCGCCCGCATCCTGACCAACACCCTGGCCCAGCGCATCCTCTACCTCGGCGGCGAGGAGATCACCCCGCTGCTCGACGTCTTCACCGAACTCGTCCAGTACGAGTCGGTCCAGCGCCACCTGGTCGGCATGGTCACCGGCCTGGACATCCGCCACGACGTCGGCGCGGGGACCCACCCCCTGCTCGGTCGGCGCCTTCAGGATGCCGCGCTCACCTGCGAGGGCCGGCCCACCAGCGTCCACGCCCTGCTGCACGCCGGCCGCGGCGTGCTGCTCGACCTCGGCGGCGGCGACGCCGGCCCGCTGCCGGCCGCCGCCAAGGCCTGGTCGGACCGTGTCGACGTCGTCACCGCACAGCCCGGCCCCGACCTGCCCGCCGCCGAGGCGATCCTGCTGCGCCCCGACGGATACATCGCCTGGATCGCACCCGACCCGGCCGCGAGCACCCTGCCCGAGACCCTGGAGCGCTGGTTCGGCCCCGCGGCCTGAGCACGCCCCCGCACGACCGCGCCGCCCCCCACGCCCCGCGCCCACGGCCGGAGCACCCACCGCACGACCGCGCCCGCACCCTGACCGCGCCCTGGCCCGGCCGCGCCCCGCACGGCCGCCGCCCGGCCCGGCCCTGCGCCGCGACCCCTGCGCCGCGGCCCGGCCACCCCCGACAGCCCGACAGCCCGACAGGAAGAGACCCGACGCCATGCCCTATATCTCCACCCAGGACAAGCACCTGACCGTCCTCAACCTGTTCACCACCGACAAGCCGGAGAAGCAGGACACGCTGATCCAGGAGATGCGGAAGATCGTCGACACCGCGGCGTTCGACGGCTGGATCTCCTCCACCGTGCACGCCGGCCAGGACAGCCCCGGCACCGCCAACTTCATCCAGTGGCGCAGCGGCGAGGACCTGGAGAAGCGGTACGCGGGCGAGGAGTTCAAGCACCGCACGCTGCCCGTCTTCCAGGACATCACCACCTCCATCCGGCTGCTGCAGAGCGAGATCGTCTACACCCAGCGCCACCCCTCCCAGGGCGAGGCGACCGAGGTCTCGCCCGACCGCGACGACCACACCGTCATCGAGATCTTCAAGGTCTCCGCGGGCGACCAGGACGAGCTGATCGCCGAGCTCGGCGAGGGCCAGTCCTGGCTGGCGGAGGTGGACGGCTACCGCTCCCACAGCGTCTTCAAGGGCCTGCGCGCCCGCTTCCTGGAGGGCCCCTTCGCCGTCGTCTACTCGCAGTGGGCGAGCAAGGAGCAGTACGACGCCCACCGCAACCAGCCCGCCGCGCAGCAGTCCGATGCGCGCCGGAAGTCCCAGGCCCGCATCGACGCCCTGAAGACCGACCGGGACTGGAACTCCTACCGGGTCATCCACAGCCGCGCCGCCGGCGCGTGAGCCCCGGACCGGCCGCGCGGGCCCCTGCCCGCCCGGCCGGTCCCGTCCCCGTCGACCACGGCGCCCGGCGCCCACCGCAAGGAGCGAGGTATGCACAGCACGCTGATCGTGGCCCGGATGGCGATCGACTCCAGCCGCAGCGTCGCCGAACTGTTCACCGACTTCGACGCCACCGACATGCCCCACCGCATGGGCACCCGGCGCCGCCAACTCTTCGCCTACCGCGGCCTGTACTTCCACCTGCAGGACTTCGACTCCGACGACGGAGGCGCCCGCATCGAACACGCCAAGGACGACCCCCGCTTCGTACGGATCAGCGACGACCTCAAGCCGCACATCGAGGCCTACGACCCGGCGACCTGGCGCTCCCCGGCCGACGCGATGGCCCAGCGCTTCTACTCCTGGGAGGCCGGCGCATGACGCAGCGCCGCGTCGCCATCACCGGCCTGGAGGTCCTGGCCCCCGGCGGCCTGGGCCGCAAGGAGTTCTGGCAGCTCATCAGCGAGGGCCGCACCGCGACCAGGGGCATCACCTTCTTCGACCCCGCCCCCTTCCGCTCCAAGGTGGCCGCCGAGGCCGACTTCTGCGGCCTGGAACACGGCTTGAGCCCGCAGGAGGTGCGGCGCATGGACCGCGCCGCCCAGTTCGCCGTGGTCACCGCGCGCAGCGCCGTGGCCGACAGCGGCGCCGAACTGGCCGAGCACGCCCCGCACCGCATCGGGGTGGCCGTGGGCAGCGCGGTGGGCGCCACCATGGGCCTGGACAACGAGTACCGCGTCGTCAGCGACGGCGGCCGCCTGGACCTGGTCGACCACCGCTACGCGGTGCCGCACCTGTACAACTACCTGGTGCCCAGCTCGTTCGCGGCCGAAGTGGCCTGGGCGGTCGGCGCGGAGGGCCCCTCCACGGTCGTCTCCACCGGCTGCACCTCGGGCATCGACGCGGTCGGCTACGCCGTGGAGCTGGTGCGCGAGGGCTCCGTCGACGTCATGGTCGCCGGCGCATCCGACGCGCCGATCTCCCCGATCACCATGGCCTGCTTCGACGCGATCAAGGCGACCACACCGCGCCACGACGCGCCCGAACGGGCCTCGCGGCCCTTCGACGGCACCCGCAACGGCTTCGTGCTCGGCGAGGGAGCCGCCTTCTTCGTCCTGGAGGAACTGGAGGGCGCCAAGCGGCGCGGCGCGCACATCTACGCCGAGATCGCCGGCTACGCCACCCGCTCCAACGCCTACCACATGACCGGCCTGCGCCGGGACGGCGCGGAGATGGCCGAGGCCATCCGCCTGGCCCTGGACGAGGCACGCATCGATCCCAGGCAGGTCGACTACATCAACGCCCACGGCTCGGGCACCAAGCAGAACGACCGGCACGAGACGGCCGCGTTCAAACGGGCGCTGGGCGAGCACGCCTGGCAGACCCCCATCAGCTCCATCAAGTCGATGGTGGGCCACTCGCTGGGCGCCATCGGCTCCATCGAGATCGCCGCCTCCGCACTGGCCATGGAGTACGACGTGGTCCCGCCGACAGCCAACCTGCACACCCCCGATCCCGAATGCGACCTGGACTACGTGCCGTTGACCGCCCGCGACCGGCGCACCGACACGGTCCTGACCGTCGGCAGCGGCTTCGGCGGATTCCAGAGCGCGATGGTGCTCACCTCGGCGCAAAGGAGCACCGTATGACTGCGGTCGCGGTCACCGGCATGGGCATCGCCGCCCCCAACGGCCTGGGCGCGGCCGACTACTGGGCGGCCACTCTCGGTGCGAAGAGCGGCATCGGCCGCATCACCCGCTTCGACCCCTCGAGCTACCCCGCCCAACTGGCCGGCGAGATCCCCGGCTTCGAGGCCGCGGACCACCTGCCGGGCCGGCTGCTGCCGCAGACCGACCGCGTCACCCGCCTCTCGCTGGCCGCGGCCGACTGGGCGCTGGCCGACGCCGGGGTGGACGTGGCCGACTTCGACCCGCTGGACATGGGCGTGGTCACCGCCAGCCACGCCGGCGGCTTCGAGTTCGGCCAGGACGAACTGCAGAAACTGTGGGCCAAGGGCAGCCAGTTCGTCTCCGCCTACCAGTCCTTCGCCTGGTTCTACGCGGTCAACAGCGGCCAGATCTCCATCCGGCACGGCATGAAGGGCCCCAGCGGCGTCGTCGTCAGCGACCAGGCCGGCGGCCTGGACGCCCTCGCCCAGGCCCGCCGCCTCATCCGCAAGGGCACCCCGCTGATCGTGGGCGGTGCCGTGGACGCCTCGGTGTGCCCCTGGGGCTGGGTGGCCCAGCTCGCCGGCGGCCGTATGAGCGACAGCGACGAACCCACCCGCGCCTACCTGCCCTTCGACCGCGACGCCCGCGGCTACGTGCCCGGCGAGGGCGGCGCCCTGCTCACCCTGGAACCCACCGGGGCCGCCCGCGCCCGCGGCGCCACCCTCTACGGCGAACTCGCCGGCTACGGCTCCACCATCGACCCGCCCCCGCACAGCGGCCGCCCCTCCACCCTGCGCACCGCGATCCGCACCGCACTTGAGGACGCCGCCGCCGCGCCCGGCGACATCGACGTGGTCTTCGCCGACGGCGCGGGCGTACCCGAACTGGACCGGGCCGAGGCCGAGGCGATCAGCGAGGTGTTCGGTGCGGGCCGCGTCCCGGTCACCGTGCCCAAGACGATGACCGGCCGCCTGCACTCGGGCGCCGCACCCCTGGACGTGGCCTGCGCGCTCCTTTCGATGCGCGCCGGCCTCATCCCGCCCACCGTCCACATCGACCCCTGTCCCGAGTACGACCTGGACCTGGTCCTGTACCAGGCACGCCCGGCCACGCTGCGCACCGCGCTGGTGCTGGCCCGCGGCCACGGCGGCTTCAACTCCGCGATGGTCGTGCGCGCCGCACCGTGAATGGCCCTGGCGGCGCACCCGGCGCCGGCAGAGCGCCGCGCCGGCCGGGACCCGAGACGAAGGAAGCAGACCGACATGAGCGAGCAGCGATTCACCCTGGACGACCTCACACGCATCCTCGTCGAGGCCGCGGGCGCCGACGAGGCCGCCCCGCCGGACGACGACATCCTGGACACCACCTTCGGCGAGCTGGGCTATGAGTCGCTGGCCCTGCTGGAGACCGGCGGCTGCATCGAGCGTGAATACGGCATCGCGCTGGACGACGACACGCTCAGCGACGCCCTGACCCCGAGGGAACTGATCCACACCGTCAACGAGCGGCTGGCCGCCGCCCGCGCGGCCTGAAAGGACACCCGCCATGACACAGAACGCCCCCCGCCTCACGCTCGTCACCGGCGCCACCAGCGGCATCGGCCTGGCCACCGCCCGCCTCCTGGCCCAGCAGGGCCACCGCGTCTTCATCGGCGCCCGCACCGAGAGCGACGTCGTCGCCACCGTCAAATCCCTGCGCAACGAGGGCCTGGAGGCCGAGGGCCAGGCCCTGGACGTACGCGACACGGCGTCCGTCACCGCGTTCGTGAGCGCCGCCGTGGAGCGCTTCGGGCCCGTGGACGTCCTGGTCAACAACGCCGGCCGGTCCGGCGGCGGCGTCACCGCCGAGATCCCCGACGAACTGTGGGACGACGTCATCGACACCAACCTCAACAGCGTCTTCCGCATGACCCGCGCCGTCCTGACCACCGGCCGCATGCGCGAACAGGGCCGCGGCCGCATCATCAACGTCGCCTCCACCGCCGGCAAGCAGGGCGTCGTGCTCGGCGCCCCCTACTCCGCCTCCAAACACGGCGTCGTCGGCTTCACCAAGGCCCTCGGCAACGAACTCGCCCCGACCGGCATCACCGTCAACGCGGTGTGCCCCGGCTACGTGGAGACCCCCATGGCCCAGCGGGTGCGCCAGGGCTACGCCGCCGCCTACGACACCACCGAAGAGGCCATCCTCACCAAGTTCCAGGCCAAGATCCCCCTGGGCCGCTACAGCACGCCCGAGGAAGTCGCCGGCCTCATCGGCTACCTCACCACCGACACCGCCGCCTCCCTCACCTCCCAGGCCCTCAACGTCTGCGGCGGCCTCGGCAACTTCTGACCACCCCCGCCCCGACCGCCCCGCCCAAGGAGCAGCCCTCATGACGACGCGTCAGGTCGAGCACGAGATCACCATCGGCGCGCCCGCCGCCACGGTCTACCGCCTGCTGGCGGACGTGAGCCACTGGCCGCAGATCTTCCCGCCCACCCTCCACGTCGAGCGCGAGGAGACGGGCGAGAACCAGGAGCGCATCCACATCTGGGCCACCGCCAACGGCGAGCCCAAGAACTGGACCTCGCGCCGCACCCTGGACCCCGGCAGGCTGCGCATCGTCTTCCGCCAGGAGGTCACCACCGCCCCGGTCGCCGCGATGGGCGGCACCTGGATCGTGGAACCGCAGGGCGCGGACACCTCCCGGGTGCGGCTGCTGCACGACTACCGGGCCATCGACGACGACCCGCAGGACCTGCAGTGGATCGACAAGGCCGTGGACACCAACAGCACCGCGGAACTGGCCGCCCTCAAGGACAACGTCGAACAGGCCCACGCCGCCGAACGCGAGGACCTCCTCTTCTCCTTCACCGACACCGTGGAGATCAACGGGCCGGCCAAGGACGCCTTCGACTTCGTCAACGAGGCCGGGCGCTGGCCCGAACGGCTGCCGCACGTGGCCACCGTACGCTTCGAGGAACCCGCCCCCGGCCTGCAGATCCTGGAGATGGACACCCGCGCCAAGGACGGCTCGGTGCACACCACCAAGTCCTACCGGGTCGCCCTGGACACCCACAAGATCGCCTACAAGCAGGTCACCCTGCCCGCCCTGATGACCCTGCACACCGGCTGCTGGACGTTCACCGACACCGGCCGGGGCACCACCGAGGCCGCCTCCCAGCACACCGTGTCGATCAACACCGCCAACATCGCCAGGATCCTCGGCGAGGACGCCACCGTCGCCGACGCCCGCGCCTACGTGCACGGCGCGCTGTCCACCAACAGCCGCGCCACGCTGGGCCATGCCAAGGACTACGCGGAGCGGACGCACTGACATGGCCGCGCACGCCCCCCGCAGCCCCCGCCGCTCCGGCAGGAGCGCTCCGGGCCGCGCCGACGTGCTGGACACCCAGGTCATCGTCGTCGGCGCGGGCCCCGTGGGGCTGCTGCTCACCGCCGAACTGTGCCTGCACGGCATCCAGGTCGCCGTCGTCGAACAGCGCCACCGCCCCACCAAGGAGTCCCGCGCCTCCACCCTGCACGCCCGCACCATGGAGATCTTCGACAGCCGCGGCCTGCTGACCGACTTCGCCAGCCCGCCCACCGAACCGCGCGGCCACTTCGGCGGCCTGCCCCTGGACCTCACCCTGCCCGGCGCCTACCCCGGCCAGCACAAGGTCCCCCAGACCAAGACCGAGTCGGTCCTGGAGGAGTGGGCGCTCTCACTGGGCGCCGACATCCGCTGCGGCCACCGCCTGGAACTGATCGACCTCGTCCAGGACGGCGAGGCGGTCGAAGCACAGGCCATCGGCCGCGACGGCCGCCCGGTGCGGCTGCGCGGCACCTACCTGGTGGCCTGCGACGGCCAGGACTCCACCGTGCGCCGCCTGACCGGCGCCGCCTTCCCCGGCCAGGAAGCAGGCCGCGAACTGCTGCGCGCCGACGTCGAGAACATCCACGTCCGCGACCGGCGCTTCGAGCGCCTGCCCGGCGGCCTGGCCATCGCCGCCCGCCGCCCCGACGGCGTCACCCGCGTGATGGTCCACGAATTCGGCGCCAAGGCCCACCAGCGCACCAAGCCCCCGCGGTACGAGGAGATGGCCGCCGCCTGGCAGCGGGTCACCGGCGAGGACATCAGCGCCGGCACCCCGCTGTGGGTCAACCACTTCGACGACGCCAACCGCCAGCTCACCCACTACCGGCACGGCCGCGTCCTGTACGCGGGCGACGCCGCGCACCGCCAGATGCCCATCGGCGGCCAGGCCCTCAACCTGGGCCTGCAGGACGCCTTCAACCTCGGCTGGAAACTCGCCGCCGTCCTGGCCGGGCACGCCCCCAAGGGCCTGCTGGACACCTACCACACCGAACGGCACCAGGTGGGCCGCGCCGTGCTCGCCAACATCCGCGCCCAGGCACAACTGCTCCTTGGCGGCGCCGAGGTGGAGCCGCTGCGCGCGGTCCTGGCCGAACTGCTGGACCACGAGCAGGTCCGCACCCGCCTCGCCGGCATGATCAGCGGCCTCGACATCCGCTACGCCGACTGCGGCACCGGCCACCCCCTGGCAGGCCTGCGCCTGCCGCACGCCCGGCTGCGGGTGGGCAGCGCCACCTGCACCACGCTGGAACTGCTGCGCTCGGGGCGCGGCCTGCTCCTTGGCCTGGACGGGCGGGTCCCGGCGGTGGGGGAGCGGTGGGCCGACCGCATCGATCTGGTGGTGGCCCGCCCCGAACCGGACAGCGACCCCGGCGAGCTGGACAAGGTGACCGCGGTGGCGGTGCGCCCGGACGGCTACGTGGTGTGGGCGGCCACCAGCCAACAACCCGACGGCACCGAGGAGTTGGCGGCCGTCCTGGAGCGCTGGTTCGGCACCCCGCACTGACGCACACCCACATCCGCGCGCGAGGAGAGGCAGGAACACCATGGCGGGGACAGCGATGAACACCGACAACACCGGCAACACCGAAGACACGGGCAACGCCCACGACACGGATGTCATCGTGGTGGGCGCCGGCCCGGCGGGGCTGATGCTCGCGGGTGAACTGCGCCTGGGCGGGGCGCGCGTCATCGTCCTGGAGCGGCTCGCCGAGCCGACCGGGCAGTCACGGGGCCTGGGCTTCACCGCCCGGGCCATGGAGGTCTTCGACCAGCGCGGGCTGCTGCCCCGCTTCGGACAGGGCCCCACCCTGGAGGTCAGCCCGCTGGGACACTTCGGCGGGGTGCAGTTCGACTACACCGCGCTGGAGGACGCCCACTTCGGGGCCCGCGGCATCCCGCAGAACCAGACCGAGGCGGTCCTGGAGGCCTGGGCGCGCGAACTCGGCGCGGACATCCGCCGCGGCTGGCGGGTCACCGACCTCGCCGAGGGCTTCCTCGACGGCGACCACGTCGAGGTCACCGCCCACACCCCCGACGGGCCCCGCGGGCTGCGCGCCGCCTACCTGGTGGGCTGCGACGGCGGACAGAGCAGCATCCGCAAGGCGGCCGGCTTCGGCTTCCCCGGCCTGCCCGCCACCCGCACCATGTACCTGGCCGACGTCGAGGGCTGCCACCTCAAGCCCCGCTTCCTGGGGGAGCGGCTGCCCAACGGCATGGTGATGGCGGCCCCCCTGGAGGAGGGCGTGGACCGCATCATCGTCTGCCCGCACGGCGTCCCGGCCCAGGACCGCGACGACGACATCACCTTCGCCGAGGTCGCCGCCGCCTGGCAGCACATCACCGGTGAGGACATCAGCGCCGGCAGCGCGCAGTGGGTCTCCTCCTTCAGCGACGCCACCCGCCAGGCCGACACCTACCGGCGCGGGCGGGTCCTGCTGGCGGGCGACGCGGCACACATCCACCTCCCGGCGGGCGGGCAGGGGCTGAGCACCGGTGTGCAGGACGCGGTCAACCTGGGCTGGAAACTGGCCGCCACGGTCCGCGGCACCGCCCCGGCGGGCCTGCTGGACACCTACCACGCCGAGCGGCACCCGGTCGGACAGCGCCTGCTGATGAACACCCGCGCACAGGGCATCGTCTTCCTGGGCGGCGAACAGTCCGACCCGCTGCGCGCCCTGTTCACCGAACTGATCGCGCACGAGGAGGTCAAACGCCACCTGGCGGGCATCGTCAGCCACCTCGACATCCACTACGACATGACTCCGCCCGGCACGGAATCCCTGCCCGCTCCCCACCCCCTGCTCGGCCACCGCCTGCCCAAGCGCCCCCTGACCGGCGCGGACGGCGAGAGCGACACCGCCCGCCTGCTGCACTCCGCCCGCGGCGTCCTGCTCGACCTGGCCGACAACCCCGGCCTGCGCGCCGCGGCCGCCCCCTGGGCGAACCGCGTCCAGGTGGTGACCGCCACCGCCAAACCGGCAGAGGGCACCACCGACGCCCTCACCGGCCTGGACGCCCTCTTGATCCGCCCCGACGGCCACGTGGCCTGGACGAGCCACGGCACTCCTGACGGCCTGACCACGGCCCTGACCCACTGGTTCGGCCCGGAACGAGCGGCGTAATGCCAACGGGCGGCGGAACGGCGAGGGCCGCGGCACCGCCCCCCGCCGGCACCGAGCCCCCCTCGTGCGACGCCCCACCACCGGAGGCCCGGCACGCGGTGCCCCGCCCGGCACCAACGGTCCCTGGCCTCGCCGGGGTTGCCCCGCACGCGCGGCAGCCGGGTGGGGTCCGGCAGGTCGTCCTGGACGCCGACGGGCTCGCCCTGTCCGGCCTGCTGTGCGAACCCGTGGGCCCCCCGCGCGCGCTGGTCGTGGCGGTGCACGGGGGCGGTATGAGGGCCGGCTACTTCCATGGGCAGGCCCGTCCCGGGCTGTCCCTGCTCGAGCTCGGGGCCCGGCTCGGCTGCACCGTGCTGGCCCTCGACCGGCCCGGCTACGGCCGCTCCGCCGCCGCCCTGCCGAACGGCCTGCCCGTGGCGGAGCAGACGCCGCTGCTGCGCGCGGCCCTCGCCGACTTCGCCCGCCGCCATCCGGTGGGCGCGGGCCACTTCGTACTGGCGCACTCCTTCGGCGGCAAGCTGGCCCTCTCGCTGGCCGCGCACGCCCACGACGGCGACGGGCTGCTCGGCGTGGACATCTCGGGCTGTGGGCGGCAGTACGCACCGGGCGCCGAGGACGAGGTGCTCCACCACCGTCCCGCCGCCCGGCGCCGCCACTGGGGGCCGCTGCGGCTGTACCCGCCGGGCACCTTCCGGCACAGCGCGGGCACGGTCGCGCCGATGCCGGAACGGGAGGCGGCCGAACTCGCCGCCTGGCCGGGGATGTTCGACCGGCTCGCGCCGCGCGTGCGGGTACCGGTCCGGTTCACCTTCGCCGAGCACGAGCTGTGGTGGCGCCGCCGGGAGCCCGACCTGGCGGCACTGGCGGACGCCTTCACGACCGCGCCCCGCGTCCTGCTGGAGCACCAGCAGGACGCGGGGCACAACATCAGCCTGGGCTGGGCGGCCCGCGCCTACCACCTGCGGGCCCTGGCGTTCCTGGAGGAGTGCCTGCCCCCGGGCGCCTGAGAGCCTGTCCTTGGACCCCCGCCTGCGCCCCGGGCGCCCGGCACACACCGACCGCGCACCGATCGCCGCTGCGCCCGCGCTCAGTGCGGACGACGGGGGTTCAAAGACAGGCTCTGAGCCCCCAGGGGCAGCGGCGCCGCCGCGCTCAGGCGTCCAGGACCACGATGTCCAGTTCCCGCAGCCGCTCGGGCCCGGCCACCAGGTCGATGGCGGTGATCTTCCCGTCCTCGATGGTGAAGTTGAAGACCACGATCGGGCGGACCTTGGACTGCCACACCGCCCCGACGGACCCGTCGATGAGCGCGATCCGGGCCGCCTCCGCGCCGCCGGAGAAGATGCTCGCCACACCCTCCGCGCCCTCGGTCAGCGGCGCCGCCCCGATGCGCACCGCCGTGTCGTCGGCGTGCATGGAGGCGTCGGGGGCCAGCAGGGTGAGCAGCCGCTCGAACTCCCCGTTGCGGGCGGCGGTCAAGAAGGCGTCCACGACCTTGTGCTGGCGCTGCAGGTCGGGCAGGGGAGAGGCGCCGTGCACCCGCCGCCGGGCCCGGCTGGCCAGCTGCCGGGTGGCCGCCGGGCTGCGCCCGATGATCGCGGCGATGTCGGCGAACGGCACCGCGAAGGTGTCGTGCAGGACGAAGGCGAGGCGCTCGTCGGGGTCGAGGGTGTCCAGGACCACCAGCATCGCCAGGCCCACCGAGTCGGCGAGCACGGCCGCGTGCTCGGGGTCGGAGGTGTCCTCGGTGCGGGGATCGTCGGAGGGTTCGGCGTGCTCGGCCAGGAACTCCTCGCGCCGGTTGCGGGCGCGCAGCATGTCCAGGCAGACCCGGCTCACCACCGTGGTGAGCCAGCCGTCGAGGTTCTCCACACTGTCGGTCTCGCTGCGGTGCAGCCGGATCCAGGCTTCCTGCACGGCGTCCTCGGCCTCGTCGGTCGAGCCGAGCATGCGGTGGGCCACGGCCTGCAGCCGCGGCCGCTTCTCCTCGAACGCGCGTGCCAACCGTTCGTTTTCCTGCATGACCACCGTCGTCCCCTTCGATCCCGGTCCGTGTGTGACAAACGCCTGTCACATCTTCGCGCTGCCGGGCGTCATAGCAGTGACGAACGGGACCACCCGCGTGTGACGGGATGCGGTCGCGCGGGCTGCGACCGCGCGCCGCACCCCCGGTCGCGCTCTCTGCCGAACCTTTCAAGAGCGGAGCTGTCCAAAACAGGCTCCCTGACCCTTTGCGAGCAACCATGACAACGCTACGTCGTCGACCAGACACCCACAGTGACAGTCCAGGCGCCGCAGCCGGATTCCTGGCCCGCTATGCCCGCATGGTCAGCGGACGCCGCTCCAAGTGGGCCGTACTCCTGATCTGGCTGGTGCTCATCTCCGCCGGCGGCTCCCTCGCCGCCAAGCTGGGCGACGTCCAGGACAACGACCCCGAGACCTGGCTGCCCTCCAGCGCCCAGTCCACCCAGGCCGTCGAACTCGCCGAGAAGCACTTCGCCGACAAGGACAGCAGCACCGCCATCATCATCTACGCCCGCGGCGGCGGCCTCACCGACGCCGACCGGGACAAGATCGCAGCCGACCGCACCGCCCTGCAGGACGACATCGCCGTCGGCGACGTCGCCAAACCCGAGGTCTCCGAAGACGGCAAGGCCGCCTTCCTCAGCTACCCGCTGCGCACCAGCCCCAGCGACAACGGAGTGCTCACCGACGCCGTCAGCGACTCCGAGGACATCGTCAAGAAGGACGCACCCGACGGCCTGGACATCCGCATCGCCGGCGAGGCCGGCAGCGTCCGCGACTTCGCCGAGGTCTACAGCGGCATGGACGGCGCCCTGCTCGGCGCGGCCCTCGGCGTCGTCGCCCTGCTGCTCCTGCTCACCTACCGCAGCCCCGTCCTGTGGCTGATCCCGCTGCTCACCGTCTTCCTGGCCAGCCAGGTCGCCAGCGGCGTGGTCTACCTCCTGGCCAAACACGCCGGGCTGCTCGTCAACGGACTCAGCGCGTACATCCTGATGATCCTGTGCGTGGGCGTCGGCACCGACTACGCCCTGCTGCTCATCGCCCGCTACCGCGAGGAACTGCACCGCCACGCCGACCGCCACGAAGCCATGCAGGTCGCGGTGCGCCGCTCCCTGCCCGCCCTCGCCGCCTCCGCGGCCACCGTGGGCGTGGCCACCCTCTGCCTGGTCTTCGGCAGCATGAACTCCACCCAGGGCCTGGGCCCGGTGGTGGCCATCGGCATCGCGGTGGTCTTCCTGGCCATGACCTCCCTGCTGCCCGCCCTGCTGGTCATCCTGGGCCGCTGGACGTTCTGGCCCTTCGTGCCGCGCCACACCCCCGGCTACGACGCCAGCGCGGAGAAGGAGCACGGCACCTGGGCCCGCGTGGCCGCCGCCGTGGGCCGCAGGCCCCGCGTCATCTGGGCCGCCTCCATCGGCGTCCTGGCCGTCCTGGCCCTTGGCACCACCACGGTGGAGACCGGCCAGACCCAGGCCGAGCAGTTCACCAAGTCCGTCGACTCCGTCGAGGGCCAGCACCTGCTGGCCAAGCACTTCCCCGCCGGCTCCTCCGCGCCCGCCGACATCTACGTGCCCGCCGCCGGCGCCGACACCGCCCTGCGGACCGTCCAGGACGTCCCCGGCGTCGAATCCGCCGAAAGCCGGCGCACCGCGGGCGGCTGGACCCACCTGACCGCCGTCTTCGAGGACGCCCCCGACAGCGCCGCGGCCAAGGACACCGTCGAGCGGATGCGCACCGCCCTGGACAAGAGCGAGGGCGAGAGCGCGGAGGCCGTCGTGGGCGGCCAGACCGCGATCGTCCTGGACACCTCCGACGCCCAGAAGGACGAGGAGATGCTCCTCATCCCGCTGATCCTCGCCGTCGTCCTGCTCATGCTGATCCTGGTGCTGCGCGCGGTGGTCGCCCCGCTGGTCCTGCTGGCCTCGGTGGTCGTCTCCTTCGCCTCCGCCGTCGGCGCGGCCTCCCTGCTCTTCCACGCCATCGACTACCCGCGCATCGACCGTGGCCTGCTGCTGATCGGCTTCCTGTTCCTGGTCGCCCTCGGCGTGGACTACACGATCTTCCTGATGGCCCGGGTCCGCGAAGAGGTCAAACTCCGCGGCCACCGCGAGGGCACCCTCACCGGCCTCACCGTCACCGGCGGCGTCATCACCTCCGCGGGCGTCGTCCTGGCCGCCACCTTCTGCGTCCTGGCCGCCATCCCCACCGTGGCCTCCCTGCAGCAGGGCCTGCTCATCGCGATCGGCATCCTCCTGGACACCTTCCTGGTGCGCAGTCTGCTCATCCCCGCCCTCTCCCTCAGCATCGGCCCGCGCATCTGGCGACCGGGCCACCCCGAGGACGAGGCGCCGCTCCCGAGCGAGCGCCCCGCACAGACCGCCCGCGTCGACGTCGGCACCTGACCGGCGCGCCGGACGGAAAGGGGGCGCCGCGTCGAATCCCCCGCGGCGCGGCGCCCGCCCCCGACCGGCCCGACCGCCCCGAGCGACCGCTCGTCAGGCCCCGGCAGCCCCGGTGACCTGCCGCTGTCACACTCACCCGCCCCCAGTCGTCATAGAAGTGACGCTGCCCCCAAGCGGCGTCGATGGTGATCCAAGAGAGGAAAAATCATGGAAGCGCGCCTGCAGAACCCGGCGATGATCCTTGACGCCACCCAGCCTGTGCAGGACATGTACAAGGCGATCTACTCCGGTGGAGTCCCGAAGACGACCCTGGACCTGGTCCACCTGCGCGCGAGCCAGATCAACGGCTGCAGCCCCTGTGTGGACTCCGGGGCCCGCGGCGCCCGCAAGGCCGGCGAGACCGAGGAGCGCCTGTTCGCCGTCTCCGCCTGGCGGGAGACCTCCTACTTCACCGAGGCCGAGCGCGCCGCGCTGGAGCTGGCCGAGTGCGCCACCCGCCTGTCCGACCGCTCCGACCCGGTGCCGGACGACGTGTGGGAGCGCGCCAAGGCCCACTACGACGAGAAGGGCCTGGCGGCGCTGATCCTCATGGTCGCCCTGACCAACTTCTTCAACCGCCTGAACGTGACCACCAAGGCGATCGCCGGCGCCTGGGGCTGACCCGGCCCCGCACCCGCCGACCGGCACCGCGCGCCCGCCGACCGGCACCCGCACACGGCTGAGGCCGGCCCCCCTCCCCGAGGCGGGCCGGCCTCAGCCGTGTGCTGCACGTGCGGCGCGTGCTGCACGTGCTGCCTCTCACCGGGCGCGCGCGCCCCGGGCCGGCACGAGATTGATGCGCCACGACACCCCGAACCGGTCGGTCAGCCACGCGAACCGGGCACTGAACTCGTACCCGCCCGCCGGCATGATGACCTCACCCTTCTCGGAAAGCGCCGTGTAGAAACGATCGAATTCGCTTTCCGATTCGCACTGCACGTATATCGCGGTCGCGGGGGAGAACTCATACGAATCCCAGGGCGCAAGATCGTATCCAACGGCTCCCGGCGGCGGCATGTTCGTGCACATGAACATCTGCCCGTCGAGTGTGAAGAGGGCATGCTGCAACGTCCCTTCCTCCCACCCCGGCTCCCCGGCCCGCGCCCGGATCATCCGGTGCACCTTCGAGTTGTCGAAGAGCGCGGTGTAGAACTCCAGCGCTTCCTCGGCCTGGTTCCTGAAGGTCAAGAACGTCATCAGTTTCGGCGTCGGCGTCGCAGGCATCGTGGCAGCTCCTGTTCGTGGTCCAACCCCGTGGGACCCCTGTGGGGACGGCGTGTGGGCACGACGGTAGAACCGCCCGCCGCCGTTCAACCGAGCAATTCACCGGTTGAACAAAGCAGTCGAGTACGCCACCACCGAAGCTCATGGAGTGGTCGAGACCCCGTCGTAACGATGTGGGCGTCTCGAACCGACCCGAAGGCCCGAAGGGTGAGTGTTCCGTGAGCGAGAACGCATTGCCGGCGGCGAAATCCGCCCGTTCCGAGCGGATCGCCGCGCGAACTCGCGGCGAGAACTGGAAGAAGCCACCGCGTCGCATAGAAACCTCGGAGTGCATCACCTGCGACAGCTGCCTGCGCAGCTGTCCCGAGGAGTTCGGCGCCATATTCGACCGCGGTCTTGACGTCGTCATCATTCCCGAACTGTGCTCGGGCTGCCCCGCCTGCGTCCTGGAGTGCCCCGTCGACTGCATCTACGTCGACGAGGACTGGCAGCCCACCGACGCGAGCCTGTGGAGCCACATCGACCTGTCCGCGGGCACCTCATGACCGGCCCCGCCGCGACGAGCGGCCCCGCCGAGACAAGCGGCCCCACCGGGACGAACGGCCCCGCCGAACGCGAGAGCCGCCGCGCCGCCAACGCCAGAAAGCGCCTCAGCCGCCGCCCCAGCCGGCTCGGCACCGCCGCGGGCACCGCGCCGGGCCCCGACCGCACTCGCGAGCCCGGCGCCGGCTTCCCCGCCCTCCTGGAACGGGTCTGGCAGCGCGCCCGCACCGCCCCCGACCTGCGCGCGAGCCTCGACATCCTCCTCGGCCTCGACGGCCACGTACCGCCCCAGGTACAGCTGCGCGCCCTGTCCACCACCGAGGAAGCCGCCCTCCACGCCCTGTGGGGCCTGACCTGGCGCGAAGACACCACCACCGACACCGCCACCGTCACCGCCACTGCCACCGGCGAGAGCGAGAGTGTCAGCGCCGGCGCCGTGCCGGCCCTCGACCTCAACGAAGCCGCCGCCGAGGAACCCGTCTTCGTCGGCGAACTCGCCCTGGCCACCACCGGCCGCATCGTCCTGCGCGGCCCCGCCCAGGGCCCCCTGGACCGCCGCCACCTGGTCGGCGGCGTCCTGCGCGTGCCCTGGTCGCTGCAGGCCGCCCGCGCCCACCACGCCCACCTGAGCCGCGCCGCCGCCCGCACCGCCCGCACCCTGGCCGACTGCCGCGCCTGGCTGGAGCGCCAGGGCGAGAAGGGCCGCGACGAACTCCTGGAACAGGCCAAGGAAGCGGCCCTGCGCACCGCCCCCTTCGTGCTCTACCAAGAACACCGCCAGTACACCAACTTCCGGGAGCAGAACAGCCTCACCGGCAAGACCCTGTGGCCCGGACACCCCGACTGCGTCCTGAGCAGCCTGCAGCAACTGCCCCTGGAACTGTGGTCGGACCACGACGTGCAGCTGGTCATCGGCCTGACCCTGCTCATCCGCTCCGCCGGCGCCGGCCGGGTGGAGGAGGCCAACGGCACCCAGCTGAGCATCGACCACGTCGCCGCCATGCTGGAACGCATCCGCCACTCCTACAACAGCGTGCCCGGCGAGCCGGTCGCCCCCGCCGCCTCCCACGGCGTGGAGGACCTCAAGACCCTCGCCGAGGCGCTCGGCGCACGCCGCCGCCAGGTGATCCGCCAGGTCCCCCTCTACCGCGAGATCCACGGCACCCTGATGCACAAGGTGGAACGCATCGCCGCCGGCACCGACGGGGTACGCCGCCGCGACGAGGAACTCAGCCGCCGCCTGGCCGCCCGCCTGCCGCTGGCCGGCACCACCCTGGACGAACTCGGGCACAGCGCGGCCGCCGACCCCGCCTGGCTCGCCCGCCCGCACGGCTCGCACGCCACCGGCCTGGAAGCCCTCGTCCACGAGAGCGTCACGGCAATCGCCGACGTGTTCGCCGCCGACTTCGCCATGAGCCGCGGCATGCGCTCCCTGCCCGCCCTCATCAAGGCGCTGCGCGCCGAGAGCTGGGCGGAGATCTGCGGCTGGGACATCACCCACTACTTCTGCTGCGTGGTGCCCCGCCCCCAGGCACGGGCCCACTTCGGCGACTCGGTCGAGGCGATGGCGGACGCCGCCTGGGCGATGTCCTCCCGCATGCAGTACAACTCCTGGCACTTCGTGCCCGGCAACCTGCCCCGCCACCCCGCCGTGGTGGCCCGCGACCACTTCGTGCCGCCCACCATCCCCGACATCGCGTTCTTCTCCGACCAGCACCACCACGGGCACGTCAGCAACCAGGTGCGTTTCTCCATCCGCTCCCCGCAGCCCGTCGAGGTCGCCGGACGCACCTTCAACGGCTTCGTCGACCTGCGCCTGCTGCGCTGCGCCGGTGCCCCCTTCACCGAGCCGGACCTGCTCGCCGCCCACCGCGCCTCCCGCTTCATCGCCCGCGCCACCACCCTGGCCGCCGAACTGACCCTGGCCGGCACCCCCGTCGAGGTCACCGCCTTCGACGCCCCCTGGCACTGGCACACCATCACCGGCACGCCCCCCGGCACGGACGGCCCCACCGCCCCCGCCCCCCAGGGCGTCCCACGATGACCGCCGGGGCGACCGGGGCGATCGGGGAGCTCACCGCGCGGCTGCGGCGGGGGGAGACGACCGTCGTCGCGCACGTGCACTCCGTACTGGACGCCGTACGCGAACACGACACCCTGGGCGCGTTCGTCACCGCCGCCGGCGACGAGGCGCTGCGCGCCGCCGAGCACGCCGACCGCCGCATCCGCCAACGCGGCGCCCACGCCTGGCAGGGCGCCCCGCTTCTTGGCGTCACGGTCTCCGTCAAGGACCTCCTGCAGACCCGCGACCTGCCCACCACCCGCGGCTCGCTGCTGCCCAACCACCGCCCCCAAAAGGACGCCCCGGCCGTCGCCCGGCTGCGCGCCGCCGGCGCCGTCATCATCGGCAAGACCACCACCAGCGAGTACGGCTGGAGCGCCGCCACCCTCAGCCGCACCGCCCCGCCCACCGCCAACCCCTACGCCCCCCACCTGACCGCGGGCGGCTCCAGCGGCGGAGCGGCCGCGGCGGTCGCCACCCAGCTGGGCGAGGGCGCCCTGGCCACCGACGGCGCCGGCTCCATCCGTATCCCCGCCGCGTTCTGCGGCGTGGCCGGCTACAAACCCTCCTACGGGCGCGTCCCCTATGTCCCCAACGGCGTCGACCGCCTCGCCCACCAGGGCACCCTGGCCCGCACCGTCACCGACGCGGCCGCCCTGGCCGCCGTCATCGCAGGCCCCCACCCCGCCGACCCCGACTCCGGCCTCGGCTCCATCGACCTGCCCACCCACCGCCGCCGCCAGCACATCGGATGGATCGAGTACGAGGGCACCACCGACGAGATCCGCAAGGTCACCGAACAGGCGAGGGACGCCCTCAAGGACCAGGGCCACCACGTCGAACCCGTCCAGGTGCGCTGCGACGACCTCTACCCCGCCCTCGTCGACATCCTGGCCGCCGCCGAAGCCGCCGGCACCACCCGCCAGGACGAGGAACACTGCGATCCGGGCCGCCTGGAAATCGTCCGCTACGGCCGCACCCTCAGCGCCGCCGCCCTGATGCGCGCCGAAGCAGTCCGCCAGCAACTGCGCACCCGGCTGCGCGCGGTGATGCGCCGCCACCACCTGCTGGCCATGGCCACCGTCCCCATCGAACCCTTCGACCTGAACGCCATCGCCCCGCCCTGGGCGGCCGACCCCCGCGACCTGCTCTGGCTGTCCTGGTCACCGGCCTCCTACCCCTTCAACATGACCGGCCAGCCCGCGGTGACCCTCCCGGCCGGCCTGACCGGCGCCGGACTGCCCGCCGGCATCCAGCTCGTGGGCCCCGTCGGCGCCGACGACCTGGTCCTGACGGTGGCCCACCGCCTGGAAAGGGAGCTGGGAGCCCTGCCCCCGCCCCGTTCCGGGCCCGCGCTCGTCCCCGCCACCGAAAGGACCCCCTGACCCATGTACACCCGCGCATGGCGCTCCGTCGCCGCCCAGGACGCCGTCGGCGCCCCCTCCTTCGTCGCCGACCACCACCTGTGGAGCCAGGAGCAGTTCGCCGCCGCCGAACAGATCGAGGCCGACCTCGACCACATCGACTTCGTCCGCCTGGCCTTCTGCGACCCCCACGGCCTGGCCCGCTCCAAGACCCTGACCGCGGACACCTTCCGCTCCGTGCTGCGCAACGGCATGAACTTCAGCCCCGGCCCCTTCCTCTTCGACACCGGCCACGCCATCGCCGTCGACTTCCTGGGCGACCCCGGCCTGGGCATCGAAGAACTCGCCGGCGCCGGCAACTTCATCCTCGTACCCGACCCGCTCACCTTCCAGCTCCTGCCCGACACCCAGCCGCGCACCGCCTGGGTCATCGGCGACGAATACCTGCGCGAGGGCACGGCCCACCCGCTGTCCTCCCGCGCCGTGCTGCGCCGCCTGACCGACCAGTACACCGCCCACGGCTACACCCCGGTCACCGGCCTGGAAGTCGAGTGGTACCTCACCCGCCTCCTGGACGAGGCGCCCGGCAACACCGGCAACGGCTTCGGCCTGCAGGGCGAGGCGCCCCGCGTCGCGGCGATGAACGCCGGCTACCAGTTCAACCTGGACGCCCGCTACGACTCCGTCGCCCACATCACCGACCCGCTGGCCCTGCACCTGGCCGCACTCGGCCTGCCACTGCGCTCCATGGAGCACGAATCGGGCCCCGGCCAGGTCGAGTCCACCTTCAGCCCGATGTCCGCCCTGGACACCGCCGACGCCATGCTGCTGTTCCGCACCGCCACCAAACGCTGGTGCGCCCGCCGCGGCCACCACGCCTCCTTCATGTCCCAGCCGCGCCTGGACGCCTTCGACCCCAGCGGCTGGCACCTGCACCAGTCCGTCCTGGACACCGGAAGCGGCCGCAACCTCTTCGCCGCCGACGGCCCAGCGGGCGGCCTGTCCCCGCAGGCCAAGGCGTACGCGGACGGCCTGCTCGCCCACAGCAGGGAGCTGTTCCTGCTCTCGGTGCCCACCGTCAACGGCTACCGCCGCCTCAACTCCCGCCACGCGCTGGCCCCCACCCGCATGGACTGGTCCATGGAGGACCGCAGCGTCATGCTCCGCATGGTCGGCGGCGGCACCGGCGCCCACATCGAAAACCGCAGCGGCGAACCGTGCGCCAACCCCTACCTCGCCATCGCCGCCCAGCTCTTCGCCGGCCTCACCGGCCTGACCGGCACTCCGGACGGCGACCACCCCGCCCCGGCCGCCGCACAGCACGTACCGCAGTCCCTGGCAGAAGCCCTGGCCGCCTTCACCGCAGGCCGCGCCGACCAGCTCCTGGGCCGCCCGCTGGCCGCCTGCCTCACCCGGCTCAAGGAGAGCGAACTGCGCCGCTACGAAACCTGGTGCGCCACCACCGGCACCAGCCCCGACCAGGTCACCGCCTGGGAACAGCGCGAGTACTTCGAGGCGTACTGAGCCCGCCCGCCCCCTGCGTCCCGACCGCCGGCGTACCCACCACCCGCAGAACAGAGGCCGTTGCATGATTGCCCGATACACCCTGCCCGAGATGGCGGAACTCTTCAGCGACCAGCACCGCTACGCCACCTGGGTCCGCGTCGAGATCCTCGCCACCGAGGCACAGGTGCGCCTGGGACACGTCCCCGAGGACGCGGTACGCGACATGCGCCGCGCCCCCGTGCCGCTCGCCCAGCGCATCGCCGAGATCGAGAAGGACCGCGACCACGAAGTCCTCTCCTTCCTCGCCGCCTACTGCGAGAACATCCCCGAAGCCTCCGCCCGCTGGGTCCACCTCGGCATGACCAGCTACGACCTGGTCGACACCGCACTCGGGCACACCCTGGCCCGAGCCACCGACCTGCTGAGCGCGGCCGCCCGCCGCCTGCGCCGCACCCTGGTCACGCGCGCCCTGGAACACTTCGACACCCTCATGGTCGGCCGCACCCACGGCATCCACGCCGAGCCGACCACCTTCGGCCACAAACTCGCCGGCTACGCCTTCGCCATCGACCGCTCCCTGACCCGCCTGGCCGCCGCCCGCGAAGCCGTCGCCGTCGGCACCGTCTCCGGCTCGGTGGGCACCTACGCCCTCATCGACCCCTTCGTCGAACAGTACGTGTGCCAGTCCCTGGGTCTTGGCATCGAGCCCGCGCCCAGCCAGGTCGTCGCCCGCGACCGCCACGCCCAACTGGTGCAGGCGGTGGCCGCGTTGGGGGCCTGCGTCGAACAGATCGCCCTGGAGATGCGGCTGTTGCAGCGCACCGAGGTCGCCGAGGTCGAGGAACAACGCGCCCCCGCCTACCAGGGCTCCAGCGCCATGCCCCACAAACGCAACCCCACCACCAGCGAGCGGCTGTGCGGCCTGGCCCGCCTGCTGCGCGGCTACGCCACCACCGCCCTGGAGGACGTCGCGCTGTGGCACGAGCGCGACCTGGCCCACCAGTCCGTGGAGCGGGTCATCCTGCCCGACAGCCTGGCCGTGGCCCACTTCCAGGCCACCAAGGCCGAAGAACTCCTGGCCCACCTCACCGTACGGCCCGAGGCGATGCGCGCGGCACTGGAGCGCACCCACGGCCTCATCTACAGTTCGGCCGTCCTGGTCGACCTGCTCGGCGACGGCACCGAGCGCGAGCACGCCTACCGCCGCGCGCAGGCCGCCGCCAACCGCACGGCGGCCACCGGCACCCCCTTCAGGGACACCTTGGCCACCGAGGGCGTCGAGCTGCGCGAAGAGCCGCGGCCCGAACGCTTCCTCGTCCACCACGACGTCATACGGCGCCGATTGGAGATGCTCGATGAGCTGGAAGACTGAACGCGTCAACGGCCAGGACCTCGACCTGGACGAGGTCCTGGCCGTCTACCACGCCTCCGGCCTGGGCGAACGCCGCCCGGTGGCGGACCGTGAGCGGATGGCCGCGATGGTGCGCGAGGCCAACCTCGTCGTCGTCGCCCGCGAGGCGGACGGCACCCTGATCGGCATCGCCCGCAGCATCTCCGACTTCTCCTACGTCACCTACCTCTCCGACATCGCCGTGGTCGGCGACCACCAGCGCTCGGGGGTGGGCCTGGCCCTGATGGAGGAGACCCGCCGCCAGGCCCCCGACGCCAAGGTGGTGCTCCTGTCGGCGCCCGCCGCCACCGGCTACTACCCGCGCGTGGGCTTCACCCGGCACGACTCGGCGTGGGTCCTGAACCCCGACCGGCCCCTTGGGGGGCCGCCGTCCCGGCAACCGTAGGCGCACCCGGACCGCGGCGGGCCGCCGCCCGCACCGGCGGCCCGTCCGGGCACCGCACACCCAACGGGGGAGGCATGAGCCACATACCGTCACCGGCACTGCTGGAGCCCTTCGCCGCCGTGCCCGGCAGTGCCCGCCCCGCCGAGCCGGGCACCCCGCAGCCGGCCCGCGCCCCCACCGGCCAGCGCATCCTGGTCGTCGACGGCGACGCGGCGCTGGCCGGCTCCCTCACCGCCCAGCTGCGCCGCCACGGCCACGACCCCGTCGGCGTGCGGCACGGCAGCGCGGCCCTGCAGGCCTACGAGGACGTCGAACTGGTCCTCCTCGACCTCGACCTGCCCGACCTGGACGGCCTTCAGGTGTGCCGCGCGATCCGCGAGGTCAGCCGCGTCCCCATCATCATCGTCACCGCCCGCCGCTCCGAACTGGACTGTGTGCTCGGCCTGCACGCGGGCGCCGACGACTACGTCACCAAGCCCTACGGGCTGCGCGAACTGATCGCCCGTATCGAAGCGGTGATGCGCCGCACCCGCTGGCAGCCCGCCGCCGCCCGCGAACTGGACCTGGGCCGGCTGCGCATCGACGTCGACTCCCGCCAGGTCACCGTCGACGGCCACGCCGTCGCCCTGACCCGCAAGGAGTTCGACCTGCTGTGCCTGCTGGCCGCCCAGCCCGACACGGTCATCCCGCGCAAGCAGCTCCTGCAGCAGGTGTGGGGCGACTCCTGGTCGCGCCGCACCATCGACACCCACGTCAGCAGCCTGCGCGGAAAACTCGGCGGCAACGGCTGGGTCGTCACCGTACGCGGCGTCGGCTTCAAGCTCGGCACGGGCTGACTCCCACCCGCACCCCCGCACGCCCTGCCTCACGCACGCGCACCGCCCGCACCCACACCACGGCGCGCACCGCCCGCACCCGCACCCACTACGCGAGCACGTCGCACGCGCACCCGCCCTTCCCACGCCGGCAGCGGCACCGACCAGCCCTGGAGCAACCATGATCACCCGACGCAGTGCCCTGAGCGTCACCCTGGCCACCGGCGGGGCCGCACTCACCGGCGCCGGCCTCACCCCGCTGCTCGCCGCCCACGTCCGCGCCCAGCCCGCCACCACCACCTCCGCCTCCTCCGCCAACGCCCCGGCGGTGGTCGCGGCGCCGGAGAAGTTCCGGCGCCCCATGCCCCTGCTGCCCGAGAAGAAGCCCGTGGGCCGCGCCGGGAAATCCGACGTGTACGTGATGACGATGAAACCCGCGCGCGCCGAGATCCTGCCCGGCCTCACCACCGACGTCCTCACCTACGACGGACACTTCCCCGGACCCGTCATCCGGGCCCGCTCCCACCGCCCCGTCGTCATCCGCCAGCGCAACCGCCTCACCGTGCCCACCGCCGTCCACCTGCACGGCTCCTCCGTCCCGGCCGACAGCGACGGCGACCCCATGGACGTCATCGAACCCGGCACGGACCGCGTTTACCACTACCCCAACCGCCAGCCGCACGCCCCCTTGTGGTTCCACGACCACGCCCACCACCTCGAGGCGGAGAACGTCTACCGCGGCCTGTCCGGCTCCTACCTGCTCACCGACCCCGCCGAACGCGCCCTGCCCCTGCCCCGGGGACGCTACGAAGTCGTCATCGCCCTGCGCGACGCCCGCTTCGACGCGCAGGGACAGCTCGCCTACGCCATGGGCGACCGGGGCCGCAACACCCTCCTGGCCAACGGCGTGCCCTACCCCTACTTCCAGGTCGCCGCCCGCAAGTACCGGCTGCGCCTGCTGAACGCCTCCAACCAGCGCCGCTTCGAACTGCGCCTGGCCGATGGCAGCCCGCTGATCCAGATCGGCTCGGACGGCGGCCTGCTCACCGCCCCGCACACCACCGACCGCATCGCGCTGTCCGCGGGCGAACGCGCCGACGTCGTCGTCGACTTCTCCCGCTACCCGGTGGGCACCAGCGTCGTTCTGAAGAACACCACCGGCACCGGGCCCGCCGAGGAGATCGGCGAGATACTCCGCTTCGACGTGGTGCGCGCCGCCCCCGACCCCAGCCGCATACCCGGCCGGCTGCGCACCCTGCCGCCCCTGCCGCGCCCCGACACCGAGCGGACGGTGGTGCTGCGCATGGACGAGGGCGGCGAACACCCCGGTGCCTACATCGACGAGAAGGAGTACGACCCCCAACGCGTCGACGCCCGCGTCAAGTTCAACTCCAGCGAGGTCTGGACGGTCACCAACGCCAACGCCCGCGCCGAGCACAACTTCCACCTGCACCTGGTGCAGTTCCGCGTCCTGGAACGCGCGGGGCGCCCCCCTGAGCCGGGGGAGGGCGGCCTGAAGGACACCATCCACCTCGCCCCCGGCGAAACCGTGCGCCTGCAGGCCGTCTTCGACAGCTACCGCGGCCGATACCTCTACCACTGCCACATGTTCGAGCACGGCGTGCGGGGCATGATGGCCACGATGCACATCCAATGAGGCGCACCGGCCCGAAGGAGGACCCCGTGGACGCGCCGACGGACCAGGCGAAGGGGACACGGCGCGACCCCGGGCCGCGCAGCGTACGGCTCGCGCTGATCCCCCTGCTGCTCGCGATGCTGCCCTCCTCGCTGGGCACCACCATCGTGGCCACATCCATGCCGACCATCGCCGGCGAACTGGGCGGCACCGCCTACCTGTCGTGGGCGGTGACCTCCTACACGCTGGCCGCCGCGGCCTCCGTCCCCGTCTGGGGCAAGCTCGGCGACATGTACGGGCGCAAGCGGTGGCTCGTCGTGGCGATGTCGGTGTTCTTGACCGGGTCGCTGCTGTGCGGGCTCGCCCAGGACATGGCCGAGCTGATCGCCGCGCGCACCGTGCAGGGCCTTGGCGGGGGAGGCCTCGCGGTCGGTGTCATGGCGGTCATCGGCGAGCTGATCCCGCCGCGCGAACGCGGCCGCTACCAGGGCATGATCACCAGCGTCATGGTGTTCTCCATGACCGTGGGCCCGCTGATCGGCGGCTCCCTCACCGACTCGGTCGGCTGGCGCTGGGCGTTCTGGGTCAACCTGCCCCTCGGCCTGCTGTCCCTGGCCTTGATCGCCCGCCTGGTGCGGGTGACCGGACAGCGCAGGAAGGCCCACATCGACTATGTGGGCGCGCTGCTGCTCATCGTGTGCATCGTCTCCTTCGTGCTGGTGGTCACCTGGGGCGGTGTCGAACACGCCTGGGGCTCGGCGACGATCGTGTCCCTGTCCCTGCTGTCCGCCGCGGCCCTGGCCGGTTTCGTCCACGCCCAGTCCCGGGCCCTTGAACCGGTCCTGCCCCCGCACCTGTTCGGCGAGCGCAACTTCTGCCTGATGGCCGCCCTCAGCTTCACCAACGGCTTCGTGATGTTCGGCGCCGTCCTGTATCTGCCGCTCTACCAGCAGGCGGTGCACGGCGTCTCGGCGACCGGCTCGGGTCTGCTGCTGCTGCCGATGCTCGGCGCCCTGGTCCTGGCCTCCCAGCTGTCGGGCCGCACCGTCGCCCGCACCGGCCGCTACAAGGTCCTCCAGGTCACCGGCTCGGCCGCGATGCTGAGCGGCACCCTGCTGCTCTCGCACGTGGGCACCGGCACCTCACGCCTGACGGCCGCCCTGTTCATGGCCCTGCTGGGGGCCGGCATGGGCTTTCTGGGCCAGAACGTGATGACCGTCGCCCAGAACAGCGTCGGCGCCCACGAGGTGGGCGTCGCCTCCGCCGCGATGACCCTCTTCCGCACGCTGGGCCAGTCGGTCGGCGTCGCCGTCATGGGCACCTTGTTCAACCACCGCGTCCGCGACGTGATGAGCGCGCACACCCACGGCACGGCCCTGCACCGCACCCGCCTGGACGCCGAGAGCATGCACCGCCTCAGCGCCCCCGTGCGCGCCGTCTACCGCAACGCCGTCGCCCAGGGCGTGCAGGGCGCGTTCGTGCTGGCGTCACTGGCCGCGGGCCTGGCCCTGGCGGCCGCGCTCGGCGTCCGCGAGGTCCCCCTGCGCAGCACCCGCAAGCAGCAACAGCACAGGCAGCGACAGCGCGAGCAGGACACCTGACAGAAAAGATCCGGCGCCGCACCCCCGCCCCCCTGCGGCCGGGGGAGGGGATGCGGCGCCGGACCGGGCACCGGGCGGGCGGGGCCGGACTTCAGTGGGCGCTCGCCTCGACGACGGAGATCGCCGCCGGGGTCTGCACCACCCGCTCCAGCCGGAATCCGGCCTTGCCGAGCAGTTCGGCGTACTGGGCGCGGGTGCGTTCCTTGCCGCCGACCAGCAGCATCAGCCACAGGTCGACCAGCTTGCCCGAGTGCGGTCCGTTGATCTTGTCGGGCACCACCATCTCCATCACCAGCAGCCGCCCGCCGGGGTTCATCGCCTTGCGGACGTTGCGCAGGATCTCCAGGGCCTGCGGCTCGGGCCAGTCGTGCAGGATGTGCTTGAGGATGTACGCGTCCCCGCCGGCCGGCACCGCGTCGAACAGCCCGCCGTCGGCGATCGTGCACCGCTGTGAGAGCCCCTGCTCGGCCAGGAAGCCGGCGGCGCCGTTGGTGCCCACGCGGGGGTCGGAGAGGATCCCGCGCGCGTTCGGCGTCTTCTTCAGCACCCCGGCCAGCAGATCGCCGCGGCCGCCGCAGAAGTCGACCACGGTGGCGTAGGGCGTGAAGTCGTAGGCGGCCAGCAGCGGTTCGGTCTCCGTGCCCGACATCGCCCCCATTCCGGCGGTGAAGACCGCCCCGTACTCGGCGTTGGCCTCCAGGTACTCAAAGGCGCCCATGCCGCGCAGCTTGGGCAGGCTCGGCTCACCGGTGCGCACCGCGTCGACCAGGTGTCCCCAGTCCTCCCAGTGGATGGGATGGCCCATCAGGCGGGCTATCCCGTACATGGACATCGGCGCGTCCTCGATCAGGGCCCGCGCCATCGGGGTCAGCGCGAACCGCCCGTCCTTGCGCTCGGTGAAGATGCCGTAGGTCGCAAGCAGGCGCAGCAGCCGGTGCAGCGCGTCGGGGTCCGCCCCGGCCCGCTTCGCGATCTGTTCGGGGGTGAGCGGCCCGTCCTGCAGGGTCTCGGCGACGCGCAGTTCGGCGGCCACGTAGATCGCCTGGCTGACCATGGCGCCCTGGACGAGTTCGAGCAGCGCGAACGGCGGGGGTGCGAGTTTGCGCGTCAGGCTCTGCAGCGCGGCGCGCACGCTTTCGACGGCGCGGACGACACGGGCGGGCGGCAGTGGCGGCATGGCATTCCTCCGGGTACTGGTCAGTTGCGGACAAAAGCGGCAGTGAGAGGGAAGGGGGGCAGGCAGCAGAGACCTGGAGCGGGAGCGAAGAGAAGAGTGGAGGGGGGCAGAGGCAGGAGAGAAGGAGCGGGGGAAAGGGGTGGGGGAGAGGTGGCCCGGATGGGGGGAAGAGGGAGGGGCGGGCTCACTCCCGCAGCGCGCGGTCCACCAGCGCCCCCGCCGCCCCCGTGTAGCCCCGCGGATCGAGCAGCCGCGCCAGCTCCGCACCGCTCACCACCCCCGCCAGGGCGGGCAGTTCGGCCAGGATCTGCCCCAGCGGCCGCCCGGAGTCCTGTGCCTGCTGCGAGGCGCGGGTCAGCAGCTCCCTGGCCGCGCTCCTGCCGAGCCGGGGCGCCAAGTGTGCCGCCAGCCGCTCCGAGACCACCTGACCGGCCGTCAGGCCGAGGTTGGCGCGCATCCGTTCGGGGCGCACCACCAGTCCGGCGGCGAGTTCGGCGGCCGCCCGGGCGGCGCCGCCGGTCAGCCGCAGGCACTCGCGCAGCGGCTGCCACTCGGCGTGCCACAGCCCCGCCGAGCGCTCGTCCTCGGTGGGCAGACACTGCGCCAGGACCGCGGCGAGCGCGGGCACCTGGACGGCGGCCGAGCGGATCAGGGTGGCCAGGACGGGATTGCGTTTGTGGGGCATCGCCGAGGAGGCGCCGCGCCCTGCGGGGGCGGGCTCGGCGACCTCGCCGATCTCGGTGCGGGCCAGGACCTGCACGTCCGCCGCCATCTTGCCCAGGGCGCCCGCGGTGTGCGCCAGGGCCGCCCCCAGGTCGGTGACCGGGGTGCGCAGGGCGTGCCAGGGCAGCACCGGCCGGGCCAGCCCGGTCTCGGCGGCGAACGCATCGGCCAGGAGCTCCATCGCTTCCCCCGCTTCGGCCGGGGTCTGCCCGGCGTGCTGCGGGGCCTGCTCGGCGTACTGCAGGTAGCCGGCCAGCGTGCCGGCCGCCCCGCCCAGCGAGATGACCAGCGACTCCTTTGCGACCCGCTCCAGGCGTGCGACGGCCTCGAGGACCAGGTGGCGCCAGCCGGCCGCCTTGAGCCCGAACGTGGTGGGCACGGCGTGCAGGGCCAGGGTCCGCCCGGCCATCACCGTGTCGCGGTGGGCGCCGGCCAGCGCGGCCAGGGACGCGGCCGTCTCCCGCAGATCCGCGACGATCAAGTGCAGGGCGCGTGCGGCCACCAGCATCGCGCCGGTGTCGAAGACGTCCTGGCTGGTGGAGCCGCGGTGCACGTACTCGGCCGCCTCCGGCGCCTTCTGGGCGACCACGCGGGTCAGCGCGGCCACCAGGCCGACCACCGGGTTGGCCGTCGAGCGGGCGGCCAGCGCCACCTCGCGCACGTCGAAGTGCTCGGCGCGGGCGGCCGCGGTGATCACCTCGGCGGCCGCGGCGGGCACCGTGCCGGTGCGCGCCTGCGCCCGGGCGAGCGCCGCCTCCGCGTCCAGCAGGGCCTGCAGCCAGGCCCCGTCACCGACCGCGGCCTCGACAGCGGTGCCCACCCGCACCGGCGACAGCAGCCCGGCATCCGGCTGCGCCGGGGCAGCGGCCGCCGCCGCTTCACCGGAAGCCCTCGTCACGGCCGCACCTCCTCGTGCCCAGGGTGCCCGGGGCGCCCGGGGTGTTTCGCCCTGTTCCCGCCGGACCCGGGACCGCCTGCCGCCGTGCGGGCCGGGGCGGGCAGCGCGAGCACCGCCCCCGCGATCGCGTCGGAGTCCTCCAGCGTCACCGACCCGACGCCGGGCCGGATGCCCGCGGCCGTCACCCAGTGCACCGACTCCGTGGGCACCCCGTAGGCGAAACGCCGCCGGTGCGCCGTCCCGCCGGCATCCAGCAGGTGGAAGGAGCGGGTGACGGCAAGCCCGCCCGTCTCATGGTCCTGGATGCGGTAGGGCCGGCACTGTCCCGAGGCGAGGAGGCGGCGCAGCAGCGGATCGTCCGTGCGGCGCAGGTCCATCTCGGGCAGCCGGGCCTCGATCAGCGCACCGGCGCGCACCCGGACCCCGGGCACCAGCGCCGAAGTCCCCACAAAGCCCGCCCCTTCACCCTCACGACCCTCGGCGGCGGTGACGCGGATGCCGGGCAGCGACACCTCCAGCACCCCGGCCTCCATCAGCGCGAGCATCTCCTCCACCCGCCCGGCGGGCGGCCCGATGGACAGATAGGCGTTCAGCGGCGTGTACCAGCCCTCCAGCTCGGTGCGGTGCGAGTGACCGCTCAGCCCGCCGTGGTCCACGGCCAGACGGA
The DNA here is from genome assembly GCF_008642355.1 of Streptomyces venezuelae. NCBI lineage: Bacteria > Bacillati > Actinomycetota > Actinomycetes > Kitasatosporales > Streptomycetaceae > Streptomyces > Streptomyces venezuelae. The sequence goes on along the minus strand of NZ_CP029193.1, from coordinate 11,597 downwards.
TCTCGTTGCGCAGGTCGCGCAGCACGTCCAGAGCGGCCTTCAGCGGCCCGCGCACATTGCCCCGCCGCGCCTGCGCCACATCCCGCTCCAGATGACTCCGCAGCCAGGACGCGAACTGCGCCGCGTCCGCGAAGACACGAGAGCCGTAGGGGCGGGCGAGCGCCTCCCAGTCCCAGCGCGACCCCTCACCGATCCCCGCGGCCGCAAGGACCTCCTCCTCGGCCCGCCCCGGCGCCGCGGCCAGGAAGGCGGCCGCGAAACGGGCCACCGCCGCCGGCGCCTCGTCGCGGGCGGCCAGCAGCGCCTCGTAGTACACGCACTGCACCTCCTTGGAGATCAGCGGCCACAGGTCGCGGCCGAAGCACAGCGGGCCGCGGCCCGGCGCGCGCAGCGCCGCGACGTGCCCGGCGGTCAGCAGCCGCGGCCGGTAACGGCCGTGGGCGCCTTTCTCGTTGTCGCCGCGGGAGTGGTACGGGATGCCGCGCCGCGACCCGGCGTGCAGCCGCGGCTCGCGCCCCGAGGGCCGGTAGACCAGGCGCCGGCCGGAGCGCTCGAACCGGCCGCCCCTGCCCTGGGTGAGCAGCGACATGTAGTCGAAGAAGTTCAGGCCAAGACCGCGCAGCAGCACGTCCTGGCCCGGCGCGATGGGGGAGAGGTCCACATCGGCGGGGTTGGCCGGCGCGACGTAGAACAGACCGTGCCGGTCGGCGAACCGGCCCAGCTCGGCCTCCTGTTCGCCCGGCCGCACGGGCACGTGCCCCTGGGCGAGCACCACCGCGGACAGCCCCGAAAGCCGCGTACCGTCCTCCAGCACCACCGTCTGCGCCCCCGCCCCGCGCACCGTCGCCCCCGCGTCCTCGTCCTCGGTGAGGGCCACCGCCCGCACCCGGTGCACGCGGATCACCACATGCTCCGGCGCACCGGCCACGACCTGCGCGAACGCCCAGGCCAGATACCGCCCGTACAGGGCGCGGGTGGGGTAGCTGTCAGGGCCCAGCGCCCGCGCCTCGGCCAGCACCTCCGGCTCGCAGGGGGTGGCGGGGCCGGGCGCCAGCGCGCCCCGGCCAAGAGCCCGCGCCCACTCGTAGAGGCTGGGCCCCTCCTCCAGCGGGCCGCGGATGCAGACGCTGTCGTCGGTGTAGACGGTGACCTGCGAGGCGACGGTGTTCATCAGCAGGTGCGGCGATTGCGCGGGCCGCCACACCCGGCCCGCGCCGGGCGGCCCGGGATCCACGACGTGCACGCTCACCCGGTCCCACAGCGGGGACTTGCGTTCCTGCGCGCAGATCCGCTCCAGCACGGAGAACCCGCGCGGGCCGGCGCCGACCAGGCACACCTCGGTGTGCTGAACCAGGGGTCCTGTGGGCATGGGCGCGGGCTCCTTGTCGCGGAGGGCCTACCGGGAGGGCGACCGCCGCCGGGCGGTGCGCCCCCACACTCCCCACGGGGTCAGGAGGCGTGCTCAACCAGGACTCGCGTCCCGGCGGAGCCCCGAGCCGCCCGCACTTCTCCGCCTCTGGATCATCCGGGAAATGGGAGAGGGGCGCGCATTGCGCGGCCCGGCCCGCTCTCGCCGCTCTCGCGCGTTTATCAGAACCCCGCCGGAAGGTCCACGGCCTGGGGAATGCGTGAATGCGGACATGGCGCCGTGTCGGACATCGGTCCGTCCGGCGCAGCGTGACAGATCACAATCTCGCAGACCTTATTACACGTGCGCGCGGCAGGGGAGACCTCATGTACGGAAGAACGGCGGAGGTATCACCTCCGCTTCATCGGGCACGGGCCGCCCCGGGCGCCGAGGGAAGCACTTGCCGCATCCGGCAATCAGTCGACACAATTCCGCTGGCCCATGAGTTATCGGTGGACAACGGCGAAAGTGACATCAGAGGGATACCTGAAAAGCGATGGAGTATCTGCAGATCCGGGGCCGCTCCGGCGGCCGGCGCACCTGACGGATCGGTCAGCAGAGAGAGGCTGTGGAGTCTGCCATGCGACATGCGCTGCAGATCAGATTCGGTGCCGGCTCGCAAACGCGAAGCCGCCGGATTCTAGGAGGAATCTGTGAGGGTAAAGGTCCTCGGCCCGCTTGGTGCCGATGTTAACGGTGTGAATGTTGTGCCAACCGCAAGCAAGCCCCGGCAGATCCTGGCGCTTTTGGCCCTCTACCCGAGAAGGGTCGTGCCGATCTCGACGCTCATGGAGGAGATCTGGGGGGTCGACCTGCCCGCCAGCGCCATGACGACCCTGCAGACCTACATCCTCCAGCTGCGCCGGCGCCTGGGCACGGCCATGGGGCCGGACGCGGCGGGCAGCGCCAAGGACGTCCTGGTGACCCGGTACGGCGGCTATCTCCTGCAGATCCCGCCCGAACAGGTCGACGTCCACGAGTACGAGCGCCTGGTGGCCGGCGGCCAGCGCGCCTTCGACAGCGGCGACGACCGCGCGGCGGCCACCCTCTTCGGGCGGGCCCTGGACCTGTGGGACGGGTCCGCGCTGGTCGACGTGCGCATGGGCTGCGTACTGGAGATCGAGGCCACCCGCCTGGAGGAGAGCCGCCTGGTCACCCTGGAGCGGCGCATCGACGCCGAGCTGCGCCTGGGCCGGCACTGCGAGTTCCTGGCCGAGCTGAGCGACCTGATCGCCCGCCACCCCCGGCACGAGGGCCTGCACTCGCAGGCGATGGTGGCGCTGTACCGCTCGGGACGCCAGGCCTCGGCCCTGGATGTCTACCAGCGGCTGCGGGCCCGGCTGATCGAGGATCTGGGGGTGGAGCCGTCGCCGCAGTTGCAGCGGCTTCATCAGGCGATTCTCGCGGTCGACCCGCGACTGGACGTGATCGCGGGCCCGCGGCCGTCCTCCACGTTCGACCGCTACGCGAGCTGAGCGGGCCCACACGCGGTGCCGTCGGCGGCATCCGCACCTCTTTGCGCAGCGGACGTTCTTCGCGAAGGGATGCCGCCCACACCACCCGCCCCCGCCCTGGTTCGCGGGGGCCGGCTTTCGCGGGGGCCGACTGCGGAATTTCCTCAGTTGGACCTCCCGGCCGCATACCCGGCCGGGTGCCTCAGTTGGACGCCGTGGAGCAGTCGTCGCACAGCAGCTCCATGCGCGTGGCGATGCAGTTCCACTGCGCCGCGCATGCCCGGGCCAGGGCGGCGATCTTCCTCGCCTGGTGGGCGGGGGCCTGCAGGACCAGGCCGGGGTCGCTCTTGCGGATGATGCGGGCCTCGAGCCAGCGGATCATCTCCCGGCCGTCGTTGCTGTACTTCAGGGCGGGGTCCCGCTTGAGCGACTCGAGCTGGGCGAGGGGGTCCAGGAGCGGGAGCGCCGCCTCGGGGCCGTGCGGCGTCCGGCCGCGGGCCTCCGCGCCGGCGGGCGGCCCCTCCACCGCGCTGCGCAACCGTTTCTGCGCCTCCCGGGCGGCCGGCGCGGGCATCCCGTCGCTCTCGGCGCCCTCCCGCGGGACGATGTCCGCTTCCGCGGGCAGAATGTGGGAACTCTGACGGCGGTCTTTGTGGGAATTCAGCGGCCGTACGCGGCCGTCACGCCCGACTCTCATCGGCGCCTGGGCGATCTGTCCCGCGAATTTGCGGCGCAGCACCCCGACGGTCTTGCCGGAAAGGCCGGTCTTCATGGCCACGGCCCGGTCCGACCACTCGGGGAAACTCTCCAGGATCTTCATCGCCGACTTCTTGCGGTCGGAGAGAGCCAGCGCCAGGCCGTGCTTCAGGTTCAGTTCCACGGCTAAGAGGAACGCTTCCCTGTTCGATCCCTCGAAGTAGCGGACCTCAATGGTTTCCTCGCCGTTCAGCCGCGCCACGTGCAGCCGGTGCATTCCGTCGATGACCTTCATCGTCGAGCGATGCACGATGATCGGCGGAAGTTTATCGGTACAGGCCGCCAGAGTGCGCACATGATCCTGGTCGACACCGGCGAGACGAGGAGAATCCGCGTCCCGGAGCAAGGTGATCGGAATCCTGATGATTGAAGCAGAGACTTCGGTCGAGTGGCCTGGCCCGACGGGCCGGCAGAACTGATCTTTAGGAAGTTCCCCCCCAGGGGCTGCCTCCCCTGGCATTCCGATCATCACGCTGCTTCTCCTCCCCCGGACCGAAGCGCATAACGCGGCGAGAGTATCATGAGATTCCGCCACGAACAGAGAACTCTCCCGGGATTTCATGCAATTGCGTTATGCCCGTTTTTTCCGGAGAAGTTCCCCGGCAACAGAATCCACCAGCGATCACCGGACCGGACCGACACAAGCCACCTCACCCACACCCCCCACCCGCGCCCCCACCACCCCTCGAGCCGCCCGGGACCAGCCCCGACACCCCCGGAACCGCCCCGCCCCCACCGCACACCCCCAGCCACCCGCCCACCGCCCGGCCCCCGCACTCCTCCCGCACCCCCCACCCGCGCCCGCGCCCGCCCCAACACCCCGCTCCCGCCCGGCCGACCTCCACATTCAGCCACGCAGGCACCACCCTCACCCCGCGGTACCGAGCAAATGGGTCCCTGCGTAAGTAGCGGTGTGCAAAGCGGTATTGCGGTGCCGCACGGTGCGCGAGAGACCGGCGGTGCGCAGCACGGTGGCATGCTGGCTCGCGCTCGCCGGCGAGATCCCCGCACGACGGGCGAGTTCACCGGTCGTACAGCCCGGATGCTCGGCAATGGTCCACAGCACCACGGCACGCGTATGCCCCAGCAGCGCCGTCAGGGAATCGGGGACCGAACTCAGTGCCCGGGCGGTCACCACCGGCGCCGGAAATAGGTCCGTGTCACGTACACCGACGGGATAGGTCAGCCACGGCTGAGGCTCAGCCGTTTCATCGAAAGCCGGATACACCGCACCGAACACCGACGGAATCAACAGCAGCCCGCGGCCCGCAAGATGAATGTCCCCGGTGAACCCCGATGCCGTCGTCAGCTCCAGCACCGGCGAATCCCACCGGATACAGCGCGGGTTGAGCCCCGACAGCAGCAAGTCGAGCCCGCCGTACGCCACCTGACGGCCCCGCAGCACCTGATCCGTACGGGCGAGCACGTCCATCTGCGCCTGATAGGGCGCGATCACCTCCCGGTGCGCCAGGGCAACGGCATCGGCGAGCTCGCCGAGCAGCCGCCCGTCACCCCCCAGCGCCCGCGTCCACCCCGGCACCGCCCGCCCCCGCGCGCGCCCCGCCCACCTCTCCATGTCCTCGGTCACCCGGGCGGCGGGCGTGGCACGCACCCGCTGAACCGCCTCCTCGATGCCGGTGGCCCCCACATGGTCCAGGAACCCGACGGTCCAGCCGGTCGGCGGAATCAGATCGAACAGCCGCCGCACCCCGGGCTCCAGCCGCCGCAGCGACTGCCGCCGCCAGGCCCCGAACCTCACCTCGTGGGCGCCGTCCTGCAGCAGCCGCACCGCGATGTCCAGCTCCAGCATCGGCCGGAGCCCCTCGGCCAGCCGGGTACGGGCCAGATCGGCGGCGGTGAAGTGGAGACGCAGCGGCATGCGCGAAGCCTGATCAAGATGTCGTTATTCGGGCTAGCCCAAAACACGTCGACCTCGCTCACCGCAATGCGCCACCCTTACCACCACGGGGCAGCCCGCCCCGGCCCTTCCGGCCGCCCGGCGACCGGCGCTCCCCGGCCCCCCCCTTTCCGGGGGCCGGCCTCAGACCGGTGGGGCGGCCGTGCCACGGGGGAGCACGGCCGCCCCGCCAAGGGCCCCTCAGCCTCCGAAACGGCCGCGCGCACGCTCGATGTGGGAGAGGTGCTGGTGGGTCCAGCCGCAGATGGCGTCGACCGCGCCGCGCAGGTCCCGGCCCGGCCCGGTGAGGGTGTACTCGACCCGCGGCGGAACGGTGGGGTGCACCGTGCGGTCCACCAGACCGTTGCGCTCCAGCATGCGCAGGTTCTGGGTGAGCATCTTGTGACTGACGCCCTCGACCTCGTCGCGCAACTCGCCGAAGCGCAGGGTGCGTTCACCGAGCGCCTCGATGATCAGGAGCGCCCACTTGTTGGCGACGTCGGAGAAGATCTCCCGCGCCAGGGAGTCCGAGCGCCGCAGATCGGCGTCCTCAGGCAGACCCGCGAGGAGCTGCTTGGTCACCATCAGGTTCCCCAGTCACTAAAAAGTGCGTTCTTCCAGGTCAGCCCACACTCTCCTACAGTTCCCAAGTAACCACAAGAGAGCGAACCGGAAGGACGGCCACCATGACCACCACCCCTGACATCTTCAACCACGACGTGCCCGCCGAGAGCGACTTCGGCTACGTACAGGCGATCAGATCCGGCGACCTCGTCCACGTCTCGGGACAGCTCGCGTTCGGCGAGGCGGGCGAGCTCCTCCACCCGGGCGACTTCACCGCCCAGCTCAAGCAGACCCACGCCAACATGGACAAGGTCCTGGCCCACTACGACGCCACCCGCAACCAGATCGTCTCCCAGACCCTGTACCTGGTGAACCTGCACCAGCACACCGCGGCGACGATGGAGGGCAACCTGGGCTACTTCGGCGACCACCGCCCTGCCGCCACGGCCCTGGGCGTCACCGAACTGACCTTCCCCGGCCAGCTCGTCGAGATCAGCTTCATCATCGACACGAAACTGCCCGCCTGAGACGCCGAGGGCCTGCGGGCCCAGGGGGGCGCCGGCGAAGACGCCCCCCGAGGAAGGGCAGGTCAGCTGTTCGCCGGCCGGACCCATCCCTTCTCGACCAACTGGTCACAGTGCCAACGGCTTTGAGCGGGGCTCTCGCCCTTGTCCTTGGTCGCCTTGAGGCAGTCCTGGTAAGGGAACGGCGGGCCCTGCTCAGGCGAAGATGCCGCCTGGGCGGTCGCTGCCGACGCACCGAGCCCGGCAGCAGCCACGGCCAGGGTCAGGGCCATACTCATCCGACGCACAACGTTCTCCTCTTCTCGCACCGGAGCCGAATGCTCCGGAGATCCACGCCGTCCTGCCGCGGCCCAGCCGCTACACAAGATCAGCGATCACTCAACGAGCGAGGCCATCGGCAGGCAATCGCTCATCCGTGTGATCCCCGGCCGCCCATGACAGAACGCGGTGGCCAGGAGGGCTGAGCCCGCCTCACCACCGCGCCTGTGCGGATCCCGAGTGTGTACGTCAGCGCTGGGCGCCGGGCTCGTGGCCCATGCCCTCGTGGCTGTAGCCCGCCGCCTGGGCCCAGACGATGCCGAGCGGGCCGCCGACGCTGTCGTACGTACCGGCGAACCCCTTGTGGTGGTAGCCCAGCCCGTCGTGCGGGGCGTAGCGGTCGTCGTCGGCGACGGCCGAACCCGCCCCGAGGGCCAGAGCGGACACGGTGAGGGCGGCGGCGAGGATGGTCGAACGAACGCGCATAAGAATATTCCTCCTGGAATATGCAGGTGCTGTCGCCATGTCACTTGCCGCGGCAGCACCCCCGGGTAACGGCACAGCACCCCCTCTCCACCCGAACGGTCCCCGGAGTGCTACCGCACGGACCACACCACCCCCCAAACCGACCAGGCCACAGCCCCCGCTTGACCTTGTCACAGTGACAAGGTGTCCACTGCCTCCCAGAGAGAGGCGGACCAATGACCACGACACCCCAGACCCCCGACCCGACCCGATCCCCCCAGCCCCAGCAAACCCAGCAGACACTCCAGGCACTGCAGGACACCAACCCCTCCATACGCCTGCGCGCCGCCCTGGCCACCGGCACCACCCCCGACCCGCGCTACGTCGACCACCTCATCGAACGAAGCGCCACCGAACCCGAGTTCTACGTCCGCGACATGCTCACCTGGGCACTCACCCGCCACCCCGCAGCCCTGACACTGCCCAGACTGCTCCAAGAAGTCCGCTCCGAGCGCACCCAGGCACGCAGCCAGGCCCTGCACACCCTCTCCAAGATCGCAGACCCGCACGCCTGGCCGGCCATCACACCCGACCTGCTGACCGACACCGACGACGAAGTCGCACGCAGCGCCTGGCGCGCCGCGGTCGTCCTCGTACCGCAAGACGAAGAAACCGCCCTGGCCGCCACCCTGGCGACCCAGCTCGGACGCGGCGAACGGGAGACCCAGCTGAGCCTCAGCCAGGCACTGGTCGCACTCGGCACACCCATCGAACCGATCCTCCACGAGGCGACCAACGCCCAAGACCCCCACGTACGGGCCCACGCCCTCGCCACCCGGCAGCTGCTGCACGACCCCGACGCCGGATTCACCCTGGCGATCGAGGAAGCCAAACGCACCGTAGCCCTCACCGGCACCCCGCACGACACCCAAGGCACCCCACACGACGGGCACAGCAACACCCCATACGACGGCCAGGGCACCCCACAGGACGGACAATGGACCCCGTGCTGATCGGTGAGGTGGCAAAACAGTCCGGCGTGAGCGCCCGCATGCTCAGACACTACGAATCCCTCGGCCTGGTCCAGCCGTCCCAGCGAACCGACTCCGGCTACCGCGAATACTCCGCGAAAGACATCCAGCGGATCTTCCACATCGAAAGCCTGCGCTCCCTGGGCCTGTCCCTGCGCGACATCGGACGCGCCCTCGACGACCCCGACTTCACCCCCGCGGCACTCGTCGGCGACCTCATCCGCCAGACCCACGAACGCATCACCACCGAAACCGAACTGCTCACCCGCCTGCGCCGCATCGACGCAGCCGACCCCACCGACTGGCAAGACGTCCTCACAGTCGTCGCCCTCCTCCAGGCCCTGGGATCGCACAACCCCGCCACCCGCCAGCGCGCGGCCCTCTCCACCGCCCATGGAACCCCCCTACCGGTGGAGGCCCTGGTCGAAGCAGCACTGAGCGAAACACAACCGAACGTCGCAGGCACCCTGCGCTGGGCCCTCGCACAAGCACCCGACGACGCCCCGGCCCTCCTGGCCAAAGCCCTCGACTCACCCCTGCCCGCGGTACGCAGACGCGCCGTCCAGGCACTCGCCAAAATGCCCGAGGACGAGACCACCCCACACCTGCGCGACGCCCTCACCGACCCCGACCCCGACGTCCGCGCACAAGCGGCCCTGGCCCTTGGCACACGCGCAGAGAGCACAGCGATCCCCACACTCATCGACATGATCGTCACGGGACGAAACGACACCGACGCAGCCGACACCCTGAGCAAACTGGCGAGCGACGACACCGCGACGGCCGACCGGATCACCACCCACCTCGTCGACCACCTCACCCACCCCACCACCCGACCCCCCGCACGCGGACGCCTCACCCAAGCCCTCGCCGACATCCCGGGAACGACAGCCACCCAAGCCCTCGACCACCTGTCGCACGACGAGGACCCGGCAGTCTCCCTGACCGCCACCTACCTCCTCCAAGCCCGCCACTGACCCGCCCCCGCAGCGAACCCGCACCAGCGACCACCCCCGCCCGCCCTCCCAGGCAGAAACTCCCTCCCAGGCAGAAACTCCCTCCCAGGCAGAGACCCCCTCAGATGCGATGAACGGTATGCAGGGAGTCCGCATAGATCCCAGCCCCATCCAGAACCGACGCACCCGAGACGTCTGCCATGGTCGGCCCGTCGGCACTCTTGCGGCTGGAGAGAAAACGCCGCTTGCCCTCCTGATCGAGGCCGAGGTAAACACCCACGTGATCGACGTCGTACGACTCCGGATCATCCGGATCACCCGCCACGTCATGGACATCGAACAGAACCAGATCACCCGGCTGCAACTGCCCCAGATCCACCCCCGAACCACCACCGCCCACCCGCTGAGCGACACGCACACCGGGCGCGAAATCCACCATCGCACCGGACTTGCGCGGCAGCGCCTTCCTCGCCGGATCCTTCACCGCCACCATGCCTACACCCATGTGAAAGCCATAGACCATCCGCACATACCCCGAACAGTCCAGGTGCCGATGCTGGTTGACCTCCGGCTTCCGGGTCTCATCGGGGAAGGCCCACGGCTGCTGCATGTAGTCGTGGAAATCCGCGCCGACGGGCAGCAGCCCCTGACTGTCGGGCTCCCCATACCCCGCCTCACCCAGCACGTCCGCACCCCCCACCCGCACATCCGCACCCCGAACATGCGGGGCACCGGGCAGAAACATCATCGCGTACGAGAACACATCCGGAGCCATCGAACCGGCCCAGCCACGCACCACGGCCTCCACAGCCGGCGTCCACTCACCGTCGAACGGCGCATCCAAAAGCCGCACCCAGTCGCGATGCGTGACCGAAGGCGGCGCCGCCCAAGTGGCGTCGGCCACCGCGAAACGACGCACGGTCAAGGTGACCGGCAGATTCGTACATCCCGAGGAGGCAAACCCACGAACCCCCACCCGCCCACGACGCCCCACCTCCGCGACCTCGACCTCCGCAGTGGGCTCCCCGGGCTCCACACCAGCCGCAGGCCACGCCGTGATCAGCGCCCTGGCCCCCGTACGCCGCACCCGAATCTTCCACACATCACCGGCCCGCACCCCCGTGGCAAGCGGCCCCGCCTCGGCCAGCACCACCGTCCTGCCGTCCGCCACCTTCTCCACACGCAGATCAACCTCACCCTTCGTGGTGAAGGAGAGCCGAGCCCGACAGTGCGCGCTCCCACTGCGATACCCGAAAAGCAGAGCAACAGAACAGGCATTGCCCACCGGCACCTTGTCGAAGGAGGCCTCACACATGACGTCGACGTCAGATATCCCGTCGTCGGTCAACGTGGCGTAGCGGCCCTCCTCCGTGTCCTTGAGGACCATCGTCGCCGCACCCCTGGAATGAACACCGAAGTCAACATCACCGGCCGTCCCCCCGAACACACTCCACGACCCACCGGCCCGCGAAGAACCCCAACCAGGCTTCAACCGCTTGGCGGGCGGCAACGCCGGATCAGGGACCAGCCGGTCGAACACATCAGCAAAAGACTGCTTGTTCTCCGAGAACGTTCTCTCAGGCCCGGCCACCAAAACGGTACGCGCCCCCTTGGTCAGCACTGCAACCCGCTGCTCCCCGTGCCGCACCTCCGTACGCACCGGCGTGCCCGGCAGCACCGTCGCCTCCAGTTCCCCGAGAAAGGAACGCGCGAAGGCCGCCGTGTCGTACGGCGCCCCCGTGAAGGTCATCGAGGAGCGCGGCCCAGACGTGGAAGCAGCACCGGCAACACCCCCCGACGCAAGCGCAAGCCACGCAGCAGCGGGCGAGGACGCAGCGGCACGCCCTGCAGAAGAGGCGACAGCGGCCGGGGAAACGGCAGCCGAGACAGTAAGCGCCCCAAAGGCGCCAAGGAGACTACGACGGGAAGTATCGCTCACGCGCCACATCATCCCCACGACCCCCCGGAAGCACCGCATCCGGCACCGGAGCATCAAGGTCACTCATCCAGGCCAGGACAGTGCGGTACAGACCCATTCGCGACCCGAGGAAGCAAGGGCAGTGGGGCTGTAGCACGGCAACCGACCAGCACCGAATCCATCGCCACCCCAAACACACAACAATGCGCCCAGGTGGCCCGGTTGAGATATCTAACTCGCGCAGGCTCCGCCCGCTAGGCTGCGTGCGACGCCAGGCCTGAGGGTCACCGACCGCACTTTCTACGCTCAGCTGACAGGTGAATGCCGCCCTTTAAAGGCCAACCTGGCGAAGATCGAGGCTGCTTA